>DATCOF010000067.1:0-21191 GCA_036564845.1 Chitinophagaceae bacterium
GCCCAAGGCGCTGATGAAGTTGATATGGTGATAAGTCGCGGGAAATTTTTAGAAGGAGAATACAATTATGTGTTTGATGAAATTGCTTCTATAAAAGAAGCATGTGGCGAGGCAAGATTAAAAGTTATTTTAGAAACCGGGGAGTTGGTAACATTTGATAAGGTTCGCAAAGCAAGTGATATTGCAATGTATGCCGGTGCAGATTTTATTAAAACTTCCACCGGAAAAGTTACCCCTGCAGCAACCATGCCCGTAACGTTAGTGATGCTGGAAGCGATAAGAGATTTTTATTATAAGACAGGAAAGATGATAGGGATGAAGCCTGCCGGTGGAATTTCAAAATCAAAATTGGCGCTGCATTATTTAGTTATGCTGAATGAAATTTTAGGTGAAGCATGGATGAATAATCATTGGTTCCGTTTTGGCGCAAGCAGTTTGGCTAATGACGTACTAATGCAATTGATGAAAGAAAAAACAGGGGTGTATCAAGGGAAGGATTATTTTTCGCTGGACTAACATTTTTTCACGCAAAGGCGCAAAGATTTTTTAAGGCGCTAAGTTTTTCTTTGCGGCTTTTTTTCTTAGCGCCTTTGCGTGAAAAGACTTAGGGTTACTAATGCTCGTTCAAAAAATAAACTATGGCAACAAGAAATAATACGCTAAAATTAAAATTCGATAGTGCCCGAAAATATGCGCCGGCACCGGAAAGCAGGAGCGCTGCTAAAATAAAAGATCAATATGAATTGTTCATCAATGGCAAATTTGAAAAGCCACTGAGCAAAAAATATTTTGATACGATCAACCCGGCAACAGAAGAAAAACTTTCAAGAATTGCGGAAGCCAATGAAGCAGATGTTGACAAAGCAGTGAAGGCCGCAAGAAGCGCATTTGGTGTATGGAGTAAAATGGCGCCGAAAGAAAGAGGAAAATATATTTTTCGCATTGCACGTATGGTACAGGAACGTGCAAGAGAATTGGCGGTTGTAGAAACTTTAAATGGAGGAAAGCCAATTCGTGAGAGCCGTGATTTTGATATACCTGTTGTGGGCAATCACTTTTTTTATTACGCAGGCTGGGCTGATAAATTAGAGTATGCATTTCCTAACCGTAATGCAAAACCGCTTGGAGTTGCAGGGCAAATTATTCCGTGGAATTTTCCTTTGCTGATAGCTGCATGGAAGATTGCACCGGCATTGGCAACAGGAAATACTGTTGTATTGAAACCAGCGGAAACTACGCCACTAACGGCTTTGCTGTTAGCAGAAATTATCCAGGAAGCTGACCTTCCTCCCGGAGTTGTAAATATTATTACTGGTGCAGGCGCAACAGGCGCTGCCATCGTTAATCATCCTGACATAAATAAAATTGCATTTACAGGCTCAACAGATGTTGGAAAAATTATTCAGCGTGCCATTGCAGGAACAGGAAAAAAAGCAACATTGGAATTAGGTGGCAAAGCTGCCAATATAATTTTTGATGATGCACCGATAGACCAGGCAGTGGAAGGTGTTATAAACGGAATATTTTTTAACCAGGGACATGTGTGTTGTGCCGGTTCACGTTTGTATGTGCAGGAATCTGTTTACAAAGAAGTGGTTCGTAAATTAAAAGATCGTTTGGAAACTTTGATAGTTGGCGACCCGATGGATAAGAACACAGATATTGGCGCCATCAATTCAAAACAACAACTCGACCAGATAAATAAATATTTAAAGATCGGTGTAAAAGAAGGTGCAGAAATGTACCAGAGCTCAGTTGATCTTCCATCGAAAGGATTTTTCTGCAGACCAACAATTTTTACCAACGTGGCACAATCAAACAGAATCTCGCAGGAAGAAATTTTTGGCCCGGTGCTAACTATTCAAACTTTTAGAACGGACGATGAAGTGATTGAAAAAGCCAACAACACACCTTACGGACTTTCCGCAGGAGTATGGACAGACAAGGGTTCCAAGATATTTAATATGACAACAAAATTAAGAGCCGGTGTTGTTTGGGCAAATACATTTAATCAGTTTGATCCTACATCACCATTCGGCGGATATAAAGAAAGTGGTTACGGCAGAGAAGGCGGATTGCATGGATTGGCGCCGTATTTAAATCTTGAACATATCATTTAAGACGTGTAAAAAGTTAATAAAAATCTTTTATGAAAAAGAAAAAAATAAGAGAAAAACTTTACGATTACATTGACAATGCGAAAGGCAAACAATTGAAAAATTTTCTTTCTATTGTGGAAGAAGATTCTGTGGAGTATTCAGTTAAAAAAAAATATAATCATTGGAATGATCCGGAATTTGTAAAAGAAATGGATAGAAGGGTAGAAGAATATGAATCAGGGAAAGTAAAGGGAATTCCTTGGGAAGAGGTACATGGCAAGGCTTTAGAAAGGCTAAGAAACAAAAAAGAGAATGGAAAATAGTATAATCTATCTTCCAAGAGCCCTGAAAGAATTTGATGAGTCTTTTGAATTTTATGAAGAAAGAACCGTAGGCTTAGGGGTAAGGTTTGAAGATCAGTTGAAAGAAAAATTAGAAATAATTTCACAATATCCTGAAAGGTATCGAAGACGGCAAGGAAAATTTAGAGAAGCCTTAATTAAAGAATTTCCTTTTTTAGTTATTTACAAATACTATAAAACAAAAAATATTATTCTTATTTCTTCCATTTTTCATACAAGTCGCAACCCAGAAAATAAATACAGAAAATAATGTCAACAGCAACAATAAAAAAAGTAAACATAACAGCACCAAAACTGGAAAAAGCTCAAACCAATGGTGCAACAAAAAAACGTTTGGAAATTTTAAAGACATACAAAATTTATATCGGCGGAAAATTCCCAAGAACAGAATCAGGAAGATTTTATTCTCCTGAAAATGCGGCGAAAGAAAAACTGGCAAATGTTTGTCTTAGCTCACGTAAAGATTTTAGAGAAGCCGTTGTTGCTGCAAGAAATGCGCAGGGAGATTGGGGTAGCAGAGCAGCATTTAACCGTGGACAAATTTTATATCGCATTGCAGAAATGCTGGAAGGAAGAAAAGCGCAATTCATTGAAGAGTTGATGAAGCAGGATTCCACAAAAGAAGAAGCAGAAAATGAAGTATTGCTTTCTATTGATCGGTTGATTTATTATGCCGGCTGGTGTGATAAATTTCAACAACTGTACAGTGCTGTAAACCCGGTTGCTTCATCTCATTTTAATTTTTCTGTGCCCGAGCCAACAGGTGTTGTTTCCATTATTGCGCCTCAACAAAACTCTTTGCTTGGCCTGGTTTCAGTTATTGCTCCTGTAATTGCAGGAGGTAATACATGTGTTGTGCTTGCATCTTTTGCAAAGCCGCTTTGTGCGGTCACATTTGCTGAAGTGCTTAACTCCAGTGATGTTCCGGGTGGTGTGGTAAATATTCTTACTGGAAAACCTGGTGAGTTGGCTTCTTACTTTGCCGACCACATGGATGTGAATGCTTTGGTGTTTTGCGAAAAAGATGCAGACACACAAAAGATGATACAGGAAAAAGCAGCAATGAATTTAAAGCGTGTTGTTCTTTACAATAAAACAAACTGGCAAACTGATAATGGCCAGTCGCCATATTTTATTATGGATACACAGGAAATAAAAACCACCTGGCATCCGATTGAAAATATTGGCGGGGCTAAAGCGGGGTATTAATTCTTGTTATAATTTTATTTGTTCAATAACGAATACACCTCACTATCAAAAAACTCACCTTCAAAGAAAAAAATTTCTTTAAAAAATCCTTCTTTAATAAAATTAAATTTCTGCAATATTTTTCTTGAAACAACATTGCCGGGGTTAATTATCGCTTCAATGCTATGAAGTTTCATTTTACTAAACCCATAATCAATAACTTTCCCAATTGCCTCACTCATCAATCCTGTATTCCAGTAAGCGGGATCTAACATATATCCAATCTCAGCACGGTAATGTTCTTTTGTAATTTTGTGATAGCCTATACTTCCTATTATCCTGTTCTCATTTTTTATAGTGATGCCCCATTGAATGCGGTCAGGATTATTCATCACTTTAATCAATTCATAAACATCATCATTCGATCTTAGTTTTGGTTTTTTAATATATTTCATTGCCTCCTCATTGGTCCTGAGCAGGTAAATATCTTCTGCATCTTCAGCAGATATCTTTCGAAGTACTAACCTCTCTGTTTCAACAACAGGGAATGGATCAAAATTTAATTCCAGCATACAAATTATTATAATCAGTTATAAAAATAATTAACAGGTTTGTATTTACAACCTTTCTAAACTGTTTTTCATCTCTTTAAAACTAATGGTATTATTTTTGCCAACTCAGGTAGTAGATATGAAGAAACTTATATTTTCAATTTTTTGTTTTGCAGGGTTACAAACCTTTGCGCAAACTGATAGTGTAAATACAATAGCTGTTGTTGTGCATAAAGATTTTCGGTTAGATATTTTAGGAAAAAAGGAAGCCGAATTAAATCTTGCTGCTGCAAAAGCCGCTGCCAGAACGGGTATGGGTTATCGTTTGCAGGTAATGAGCACAAACGACAGGGACCTGGCAATGAGAACAAGAACGCAGCTGTTGCAAAAATTTCCTGATCAAAAAGTGTATATGTCTTTTCAGGCGCCTTATGTAAAATTAACGTTCGGAAATTTTTTAACTAAGCAGGAAGCTGATCTTTACAAGAACCAGATCAGCCGTATGTTGGGTGGCGCATCTGTTTATACATTAGCGCAAAGAATTGAGATAAAGCCTGAAAAAGATAGTAAAGACGACAGCAACAAATAAATTGTATAATTATTGTTGAAAAAGAAAAGAGTTTCAATAGCGAAACTCTTTTTTATTTTTGAGGCTTCTAAATAAAGATGATTAAAACATTTGCATGCTTAAAGACAAAATAAAAAAGTTAGCTGCTGAATATGCTGAGGAGTTCATAGCCGTTCGTCACCATTTGCATGCTCATCCTGAGTTAAGCTATAAAGAATTTGAAACATCAAAATTCATACAGCAAAAATTAGCAGGCTGGAATATTGAACACAAAGTAATTGCAACAACCGGCGTTGTAGGATTAATAAAAGGAAAAAATCCTGATAAAAGAATAATTGCATTGCGTGGTGATATGGATGCATTGCCGATAACCGAAGAAAATAATGTTGATTATAAATCGCAGAATGCAGGTGTGATGCATGCCTGCGGGCATGATGTGCATAGCACCTGTTTGCTTGGTGCAGCAAAAATTCTTAATGAAACAAAAGATGAATGGGAAGGAACTATGAAATTAATTTTTCAACCGGGTGAAGAAAGAAATCCGGGCGGTGCAAGCATAATGATAAAAGAAGGTGTGCTGGAAGATCCGAAGCCACAGGCAATTTTTGCATTGCATGTGCATCCCGGTTTGCCTGTTGGTAAATTAAGTTTCAGAAGTGGAATGGTAATGGCAAGCGCTGATGAAATATACATCACTATAAAAGGTAAAGGCGGGCATGCAGCATCACCGCATCTTACTGTTGATACTATTTTAATTGCATCGCATCTTATCATTTCTTTGCAGCAGGTGATCAGCAGAAATAATGATCCGTTCAATCCGTCTGTGCTTTCGATCACATCTGTTCAGGGAGGAAATACAACCAATGTAATTCCTTCAGAAGTTAAGCTGATGGGCACTTTCAGGGCAATGAACGAGGTGTGGCGGTTTAAAGGGCATGAGCTTATAAAAAAACAAAGCACAGAATTAGTGCATGCAATGGGAGGTGAAATTGATATCACAATTGATGTTGGTTATCCATTTGTTCTAAACAATGAAAAACTAACTTCGGCAGCATGGCTCATTGCAGCAGAATATCTTGGAAACGAAAATATTGAGCAGACAGAATTAAGAATGGGCGCCGAAGATTTTGCATATTATTCTCACCAGATACCGGCATGTTTTTACAGGTTAGGTGTTGGCAATATTCAAAAAGGAATTTCATCAGGAGTACATACTCCGAAATTTAATATTGATGAAAGCGCAATTGAAATTGGAATGGGTGTGATGGCATGGCTGGCTGCTTCTGTTGATAACAGCGAGATTTAAAAAGTGCTTGGTGAGATTAGTAATATCTTTATAAACTATATCTATCGTAAATTAATTTGGACTGAATAAAAAGATATGAAAAAAGAAGTTCGAAAACAGGAAGCATTAGATTATCACTCCAAAGGCAGACCGGGAAAAATCGAAGTAGTTCCTACCAAATCAACCAAAACACAAAGAGATCTTTCATTAGCGTATTCACCCGGTGTTGCGGTGCCTTGCATGGAAATTCATGCTAATCCCGAATCGGTTTACAAGTACACCGCTAAGGGAAATCTTGTGGCTGTGATAAGCAATGGTACAGCGGTTTTAGGCTTGGGTAACATTGGCCCGGAAGCAGGAAAACCTGTGATGGAAGGCAAGGGAGTTCTCTTTAAAATATTTGCTGATATTGATGTTTTTGATATCGAGATAAATGAAACAGATCCTGAAAAATTTGTTCAGATAGTAAAATCATTGGAGCCAACTTTTGGCGGAATAAATTTAGAAGATATAAAAGCGCCTGAATGTTTTTATATAGAGAAACATTTGCGTGAGCAATTGAAGATACCTGTCATGCATGATGATCAGCATGGCACTGCCATCATCAGTTCTGCCGCTCTTTTAAATGCATTGGAAATTCAAAAGAAAAAAATTGAGAAGGTAAGATTTGTTGTGAATGGCGCAGGAGCTGCTGCCATGGCTTGTGTGCGTTTATATCAGGCCCTTGGTGCAAAGCCTGAAAATATGGTGATGTTTGATAAAACCGGGTTGATACATGCAGATAGAACTGATCTTGATGAAAATAAAAGTCATTTTGCAACAACCGGTAAAAAATATCCCGGCCTGGCTGATGCATTGAAAGATGCCGATGTTTTTATTGGGCTTAGTGTTGGCAATGTTGTTACCGCCGATATGGTTAAAAGCATGGCAAAAAATCCTATCGTTTTTGCGATGGCAAATCCTGATGCAGAAATATCTTATGAAATTGCAACAGCAGCACGAAAGGATATAATTATGGCAACAGGCCGCAGTGATTATCCTAACCAGGTAAATAATGTACTTGGCTTTCCTTATATATTTCGTGGTGCATTGGATGTAAGAGCAACACAAATAAATGAGGCCATGAAACTGGCTGCAGTAAAGGCTTTGGCTGAACTTACAAGATTGCCTGTGCCGGATAGTGTTACCATGGCTTATAATGAAAAAACACTTGTCTTCGGCCCCGATTATATTATTCCCAAACCTATTGATAACAGGCTTCTTTCAACCGTAGCACCCGCTGTTGCAAGGGCGGCAATGGAAAGTGGTGTAGCAAAATACCCGATCACTGATTGGGAGGCCTACAAGAATGATCTTAACAGAAGGCTTGGTATAGATAACCAATTGTTGCGCATCATTGGTAACAAGGCAAGAAAGGAACCAAAGAGAGTTGTGTTTGCTGAAGCAGAGAATCAAAAAATATTAAAAACTGCGCAGCTTGTACAGGAAGAAGGTGTGGCTTATCCAATTTTATTGGGCGATGAAATAAAGATCAAAAAAATTGCGTTGGAAAATGGAATTGAGCTGGAAGGCATTCCTATCATAGATCCCAAGAGTGAAGAGATGGAAAGTAAACGTTGTGAATATGGTGAACTCTTCTTCAAAAAAAGACAGCGCAAAGGATTTAATTTTTATGAAGCAAAAAAAAGAATGCGGGACCGCAACTATTATGGTTGCATGATGGTTGAAACAGGTGATGCTGATGCAATGATATCGGGGCTTACTAAAAATTATCCTGATACGATACGGCCTGCATTGCATATTATTGGCATGGAAGAAGGTGCAAAGAAAGTGGCTGGTATGTATATTATCATGACAAAAAAAGGCCCACTGTTTCTTGCTGATACAACAGTAAATTTTAATCCAACTGCAGAGGAATTAGCTGACATTACTTTGTTGGTTGCTAAAGAAGTAAAACATTTTGGTATTACTCCCTGTATAGCCATGTTGAGTTATTCAAATTTTGGCAGCAGTGATTCTCCCGAAGCCAGGCTGGTGGCACATGCCAGGGATATTGTAAAACAAAAAGATCCTACATTAATTGTTGATGGAGAAGTGCAGGCTAATGTTGCATTTAATAAAGAAATAATCAGGGATAACTATCCATTTAGTGAGTTGGTTAACCAGGAAGTAAATACTTTAATTTTTCCAAACCTGGCTGCAGGTAACGTTGCTTATAACCTGTTGCAGGAAATCGGCGGCGCAGATGCTATCGGTCCGATTTTATTGGGATTAAGAAAGCCTGTGCATATTTTACAACTCGGTAGCCAGGTACGCAGTATATTTAATATGGTGTTGATAGCAGTGATAGATGCACAGATAAAAGGAAATTATAAAACAGAAGATATTGTGCAACGCTCACGTTGGTGGAAGAAATTTAAAAAAGCCAACCACGATATTTAATTGAGTATTTAAAACCGGCAAATGAAATTTTTTAAATTATTTGGTGAATATATTTTATTGATGAAAGGCATGTTTACCAAGCCTGAAAATTTTAAAATGTATTGGAAGGAACTGATGCATCAATGCGTGGAAATTGGTATTGGTGCGTTAGGTATCGTTTCCATTATTTCAATATTTATGGGTGCGGTAAGTGCAGTACAAACGGCTTACCAGTTAATCAGTCCGCTTATTGCAAAAACTACCATTTCACAGGTGGTAAGAGATACTGTTATCCTTGAATTTGCACCAACCCTGGTGTGTATAGTTTTAGCCGGGGTAATGGGCAGTAAGATCGCCGGCGAATTAGGTAACATGCGGGTTAGCGAACAGATTGATGCGTTGGAAATAATGGGAATCAATACAAAATCCTATTTAGTGATGCCGAAAATTCTGGCAGCTCTTATTACCATTCCTTTACTGGTTATAGTTTCTATGGTGTTAGGTATATGGGGTGGCAGATTTGCAAGCAGTATGTCAAACATTGTTTCTACAGATACATATGATAAAGGATTACTGATGGGGTTCACTCCTTTTTATGTTTCATTTGCTTTGGTAAAAGCCTATACGTTTGCATTTATTATAAGCAGCGTACCTGCATATTATGGTTATAACGTAAAAGGTGGCGCACTGGAAATTGGACGAGCCAGTACAACAGCAGTAGTAACAAGTTGTATTTTAATTTTATTTGCCGATTATGTATTGGCAGCAATAATTTTATAATGATCGAGATAAAAAATGTAAGCAAATCATTTGGTGATAAACAAATTCTTAAAGGGGTTAGTGCTGTAATGGAAACCGGTAAAACAAATTTAATTATCGGCATCAGCGGCAGTGGTAAAACTGTTTTGCAAAAATGCATGGTAGGTTTATTTGAAGTGGATGCCGGTGAAATTTTATACGACGGAAAAAGTTTTACCTCAATGCATGAAGAAGAGAGAAAAGAATTGCGCCAGCAGATCGGGATGCTTTTTCAGGGCTCTGCTTTATTTGATAGTATGACAGTAGAACGCAATGTAAAGTTCCCGCTGGATATGTTTACCAAATGGGATCATAAGAAAAAAATAGACAGGGTAAATGAAGTTTTGGAAAGAGTAAATTTAAAAGATACCAATAAAAAATATCCTGCAGAAGTAAGCGGAGGTATGAAAAAAAGAGTGGGTATTGCACGGGCAATTGTATTAAATCCAAAATATTTGTTTTGCGACGAACCCAACTCCGGCCTCGATCCTCAAACATCAATGGTAATAGATCTGCTGATAAAAGAGATCACCAAAGAGTACAATATGACCACCGTTATCAACACGCATGACATGAACAGCGTGATGGAAATTGGCCAAAATATTTTATACATGTACCAGGGAGAAAATGAATGGGTGGGTAATAACAAAGAAATTATTTTCAGTAAGAATAAAATGTTAAACGAATTTATTTTTGCATCAGAATTTTTACGGGATGCAAAAGATATGCGTATGCTCGAAGAAAAAGGGATCATTGATAATGACCGTAATATGGATGAGGTTTTGAAAGATCCCGAAGCAAATTTATTAATGGGAGATAACGAAAAAAGGGAATCCCATCCCGGGCGGCCGGAGGAAAAATAAATATTTCTCCATAAATAACCCTCCTTATTGTAATTTTGCATCTCAAAAATTTAATTAAATTATTTCAGTTATGAGTTCAGTTAAAGTTGCCATTAATGGTTTTGGAAGAATAGGAAGATTGGTTTTTCGCCAGATATATAATATGGAAGGCATTGATGTTGTTGCTATCAACGATCTTACAAGCCCCAAGGTGTTGGCACATTTATTAAAGTACGATAGTGCACAGGGAAGATTTGATCAGCAGGTAACTTCTACTGAAAATTCCATAATAGTTAACGGCCACGAAATAAAAATATATGCACAGAAAAATCCTGCTCAAATTCCATGGGGGCAACATGATGTAGATGTTGTAATTGAGAGCACAGGGTTTTTTGCCGATAAAGATAAAGCACAGGCACACATTACTGCCGGGGCAAAACGTGTTGTAATATCTGCACCTGCAACAGGCGATATAAAAACAGTTGTGTTCAATGTTAACCACAGCATTTTAGATGGTAGTGAAACAATAATTTCATGTGCGTCGTGTACTACTAATTGTCTTGCGCCAATGGCAAAAGTGTTGAATGACAATTATGGAATTGAAGTTGGTTTTATGACAACAATTCATGCTTATACCAACGATCAAAATACATTGGATGCACCTCATCCAAAAGGTGATCTTAGAAGAGCAAGAGCTGCTGCACAAAATATTGTACCCAACAGCACAGGTGCAGCAAAAGCTATCGGCTTGGTTTTGCCGGAGTTAATAGGTAAGCTTGATGGAAGTGCGCAAAGAGTGCCTACTATTACCGGATCGTTAACAGAGCTTACAACTATTTTAAATAAAAAAGTTACCATTGAAGCGATCAATGCTGCTATGAAAGCCGCGTCTAATGAGAGTTTTGGTTATACAGAAGATGAGATCGTTAGCACTGATATTATTGGAATTAACTTTGGAAGCCTCTTTGATGCCACACAAACAAAGGTGATGTCAGTAGGCGATAAGCAATTGGTAAAAACAGTTAGCTGGTACGATAATGAAATGAGTTATGTATCTCAGTTAGTACGTACCGTTCATTTTTTTGCAGGGTTAATTAGTAAATAATATTTTTTTGAATGATAATAGAAAAGGCTTTTAGAAAATCTCTGAAAGCCTTTTATTTTTACAAGACAAATTATAGATCATGAGTAAATTTTCAGAATATAATTTCAAAGATCAAAAAGCATTGATCCGCGTAGATTTTAATGTTCCTCTCAATGACAAGTTTGAGATAACTGATGATAACAGGATGAGAGCATCATTGCCTTCTATCCAAAAAATAATAAAAGATGGTGGCAGTGTTATTTTGATGTCACACTTCGGTAGACCAAAAGATGGTCCGGAAGAAAAGTTTTCTTTAAAACATTTGATTGCTCATCTGCAGGAATTGGTGGGTAGCGAAACAAAAATTCTTTTTGCGAATGACAGCATCGGTGAGGATGCGATAAGCAAAGCAAAAAAATTAAAAACAGGGGAGGTCTTGTTGTTAGAGAATCTTCGTTTTTATAAAGAAGAAGAAAAAGGTGATGAAAATTTTGCAGAAAAATTAAGTAAGCTTGGCGATGTTTATGTTAATGATGCATTTGGTACGGCTCACCGTGCACACGCTTCTACAGCCATTATTGCAAAGTTTTTTACAGCAGATAAAAAAATGTTTGGCTTGCTGATGGAGAAGGAAGTAGAAAGCGCTGAAAAAGTTTTGCATAACTATGAAAAACCATTTCTTGCAATAATTGGTGGCGCAAAAGTCTCCGACAAAATATTGATAATAGAAAATCTTTTAGACAGGGCAACTGATATAATTATCGGTGGCGGTATGGCATATACTTTTTACAAAGCAGAAGGTGGTAAAATTGGTAATTCACTTTGCGAAGATGACAAACTGGATACCGCAAAACAATTATTGGATAAAGCAATTGCAAAAAATGTTTGTATACATCTTCCAACGGATTCTATCATCGCTGATAAGTTTGCTGCTGATGCAGAAGTGTCGGGTTCGCTAAGCAATAATATCCCTGAAGGCTGGATGGGACTTGATATTGGCCAGATGGCTACTGAATCTTTTTGCAAAGTGATCAGTAATTCAAAAACCATTTTATGGAATGGCCCCATGGGCGTTTTTGAAATGGAAAATTTTCAGCATGGTACAAAAGCGATAGCACTTGCAATTGCAGATGCAACAAAAAATGGAGCCTTCTCTTTAGTTGGCGGCGGCGATAGTGTTGCTGCTATAAATAAATTTCATCTTGCAGATAAAGTGAGTTTTGTAAGCACAGGTGGCGGTGCATTGCTTGAATATTTTGAAGGAAAAACATTGCCGGGAATTGCAGCAATCAAATTATAAAAGATTTTCGCAAGTCCCTCTCCATGTGGAGAGGGATTTAGGGTGAGGTGCAATATTGACAGTAAAAATGTTAAGCATGGCATTTGCATAAAACTATTATCTTTAATCAAAACAAACTAAAATGAAATCAAGAACAGGTTTATATGTAATCCTCGGTTTAGTAGTAATATTATTTTTCTGGGGATGCAGCGCCTACAATGGTTTGATAGGTGTTGATCAACAGGTAAAAGCTAAATGGGGTGATGTGGAAACTAATTACCAACGCAGAACTGATCTGTATAACAGCGTTATTAAAACCATTTCGTCTTCGGCTAATTTTGAAAAATCTGTTTTAACAGATGTAGTGGCTGCCAGGGCAAAGGCAACTTCAATTAACGTTAATATCAACGATGCAAAATCTTTGGAGGCGTATCAACAGGCACAGGCAGGTTTGCAAAATTCATTCAGTAAGTTATTGGCTGTGGTTGAAAGATATCCTGATCTAAAAACAACAAAAGCTTTTCAGGATTTTCAGGCACAGATAGAAGGTACGGAGAACAGGATAAATGTTGCACGTAAAGATTTTAATACTGCAGTGCAGGGATATAATTTAAAAGTAAAAAGATTTCCTAATAATCTTTTCGCCGGAATATTTGGTTACCACGAAAAACCTTTTTACAAATCAGATCCCGGAAGTGAAAAGGCTCCTGATATTAATTTCGATATTAAATAAATCAGGCAAATAATGTCCCTGTTTAAAAAGAAAGGATTTTTTTCAAAAGAAGAAAACGAAAAAATTGTTCAATCAATTCGTGATGCAGAAGAATGCACAAGCGGTGAGGTGCGGATTTTTGTAGAAAGCAAATGCAAATTCATTGATCCGCTTGACAGGGCAATGGAAATTTTTGCTGAGCTAAAAATGGAAAACACTGAAGACCGGAATGCAGTACTGCTTTATGTTGCATTGAAGGACAGGCGGCTTGCTGTGTATGCCGACAAGGGCATTCATGAAAAAGTTGGTGACCAATTTTGGCAGGAAGTTGTGAAAACAATTCTTTCTCATTTTAATAAAGAAAATTATGCTGATGGGATCAGCCTGTGTATTAAAGAAATAGGCGAGGCACTGCAGCAAAATTTTCCTTACAATAAAGACACAGATAAAAATGAACTTCCTGATGAAATAATTTTTGGGAAATAGCAATAACTTTTGGAGGGTTCTAAAACCCTCCAAAAGTTTGTATACGTTTTTCAAGACCAAATAATTTTATGAAAAAACTCTTCTTAATAATTATTGTTTTTTCAATTCAGTTTGCTACTGCGCAAACTATTCAGCCACGGCCAAATCCTCCGGTTGCAGTAAATGATTTTGGAAATTTTCTTGAACCATTTCAAAAAGAAGCATTAGAGAAAAAGATAAGAGACTATAATGACAGCACATCTTCTGCAATTGTAATAATTACAGTTCCTGATCTGCAGGGATATGATATTGCAGAGCTTGCTTTAAAATATTTGAGAGATTGGGGTGTTGGTACAAAAGATAAAAATAATGGTGTTGTAGTTCTTGTTTCTAAAGAAGAACGTAAAGCAAGAATTGAAACTGGTTATGGAATGGAAGGTGTGCTGCCGGATATAACGGCCAAGCATATCATTGACGAAGTGATGATCCCGAATTTTAAAGCAAATGATTATTACCGCGGATTTGATCAAACTATTGATGCAATTATTCTTGCTGCTAAGGGTGAATACAAATCGGATGTAAAAACAAATTCAGATCGCGGTGGTATTCCTTTTAAAGGAATATTTTTTATCATTATCTTAATAATATTTATTATTTCAAAAATCGGTGGAGGTGGCGGCGGCAATTACATGAGCCGTCGCGGATCAACAGGGCTTGGTGGTTTAGGATGGTTCTTCCTTGGTAGTATGTTAGGTGGCAGTGGAAGAGGCGGCGGTTTTGGTGGTGGCGGATTTGGCGGTGGTGGAGGAGGAGGTGGCTTTGGAGGTTTTGGAGGTGGCTCCGGCGGCGGCGGTGGTGCAAGTGGAGGATGGTAGTGTTATTATGTTATGACGAGGCTTTTCATTTCGCATATATTTCTTGTTCCAAACCTTTCTTGTATTTCTCAATTAACTTCAATAAAGCAAAAATATTTTCTTCTCCAATTTCATTCTTGCCAAACTGAATTGTCTGATTGCTGTAATTGTCTCGGTTGCCTTTTGAAGAAAGCAACTTCTCAATGTCTGACGGCAAAAAGAAATTTGCTTTGTCGTTCAAGTGCTTCTTATACTCGTTGCAATAAATATTCAGTCCTGCAAAGTCAAAGTCGCCAAAGTGTAAATAGTTGTTGGGAATTGTCTGCAACCACCTGACTAAATCTTTGTTCTGCGGATACCTTGAAACAAATAGCGGTTGAATATTTTCAAATAATTTTTTCTGTTTCTGAATGTGTCGGAAGTTCTCAGGATTTTCAATTCCAACTATTGTGATGTTGTCAGAAGGGGAGAAGTTTTCAAAGTCATAAACGAATGTGAAAGTTCCTTCTCGTGGTTCAATGATGATTGGTCTCTTGTTCAAAATGCAATCAACTGGTTGGAAGCAATTCACCAAAAAACCTTTGAAGGTTCTTATTGATTTCACCTTTGAGTTGGAAGAAATATCAATCGCATCGGCACGACTTAAATCTGTTCGCTGTAAAACTTCAACATAGTTTTCTAAACTGTCAATACCAAAGTGATTCTTCAAATAAGCAGAAAGTCCATCTCTGTTGGTGAGATAAATAAGTGCTTTACTTCTCCCCTGAATTTGCTTTTTTAATATTCCGTTTTCAAGCATTGCTACAACAACAGAATGCTTCACTTTGCTGAATGGAATCTTTTCTCCGTTCTGCATTGCAATAAATTTTTCCGCTATTGAAACTGGTAATTTCATTGCTCTGAATACTGTGTAAGGATTCGTTTAACTCTTGTTATGCTTTTCTCGTCTTTGTTCAACTTATAAATGTGGTCAAAAGCAAGTGCATCGTTTTCTATCGGTGAACCGCTTATCAGGTGAATGTTTCTGTCCTTGGCAAATTGCAAAATACCTCTCACATTGTTTGGGTGCAGTTTACCAATTTCATCCATCATACAATGCAATTCAAAATCTTTAAACTTCTTTGATGCTCCTTCTTTGAAAACATTCAGCAACATGATATTCAACATTGCCTTTACCAAAACATCAGTTCCGTCTGAACCAACATTTGCAAGTTTCTCAACCCAACCTGAATCATTATCGTTTTCAATAATTCTGAATTTCAATTCAAACGAATCAGAAAGCGAAATGAAATCCCGTTTCAACTCACCGATTTTCTTTGCAAACTGTTTCAGTAAGTCAACAGCATCTTTATTTTTCTTCTCCTGATTTTCTCCTGAAAATAAATTTGCTTTCCCTAACTCCATTACATTCTCATCATTGTAGTTCTTAATCATGATGAGCAACTGAACAATTTCGTTCTTGCTATCGTCAACCTTCAATTCAATTTTCTTGATTACTCCGGCAAAATCTTTCTTTTCAAAGTCATTATTGATTTTCCCGATTATTTTTTGAATCTCACCCGAATTAGAAACTAAACTGTTTGTCTGTTGTGCAATAGTTGAAACTATCAATGCAAATCTTTCATTGACTTCTTTCTCTATCCTGTCAATCCTTTTGTCTTCAATAAAGTCCGTGAGGTTCTCAGCAAATTCAAGGAATGATTTATCATCAGTCAGTTGCTTCTTGAATTTAAAAAGATTGTTGTCGCTGAATTTGCCTAAGAAATCGGTTGAGGTCTTTCTTAATTCTTCAATCCTTATATGAAGTTTTTCGTAGTATATTTCTTTTATTTCATCAACCAAAACTTTCACCCTTTTATTAGTTTCATCTTCATCAGTTGGACTGGTAAAATATTCCTGAATTGTTTTGAAAAAATCAAGTACCTTAAAGTTGTTGAATGCTTCATTGTCCTCTGTAATTGCATCCATTTCTTTTTTCAAAGTTGCAATTACTGCCTGAACTATGACAAGTTCTTTTGTTGCTATTTCCTTTTGCTGATTGTGTTTCTTCACTTCAAGCTCTAATTGCTTCTCTTGTTTTTGCTTTTCCTGTTTGAATTTTTCATATTGGTCTAAATACTGTTCTTTGTCGTAATAATATCGTTCAACTATTCCTCTATTGGTTTCAATGAATTCAAGTTCAACTTTTATGTCGCTTAACCGGGAATCAATTTTATTCAATCGGCTTGTATCAGCACCTTTATTTGAAAACTCTTTTTCCTTCTGAGAATTTATTTCGGCATTTCTCTTCTTATGTGAATCCTGTTCTACTTTTATTTCCGCCTCAACATTTTTCAAAAGTTGACTTACACTTTCTCCTTCGGCTTTAATTTTCTTTTCTCTTTCGTTTTCCTTTCCCTTAATCAATTTCGTCAATTCATCTTCAACTCTTGAAACTTCATCTCTTGCTTTCAATTCTGCTGTTATCGCTTCCGCAATAGCCATTTCAGCTTTTTCAAGTTGAAGTTCCTTTTCTGTTTTTGCTTTTACAACAAATTCATTATGCTTTACAGATGCCTCTGATTGTTTCGTTTGATTTAGTCCATGTGAATATTCATTCTCTTTAATAGAATCTTTCTTCACTCGAATTTTCGGCTGATATTTTCTTTTCAGGTTTTCTTTATCCTTCTCCAATTTTTCTGTCAGTCCTGAAATGGATTTTTTAATGCTTTCAACTTTTTCTTTCAGTTCCAATTTTTCTTTTTCATAGTCAGCAACGGTCTTAACGGTTTTACTGATTTCATTCAAGTCAATTTCCACTCCGTAAAAATTGTTTGACTTGCCTGAAAGTTTCGGAGATAGAGAAGTATTGAACAAAACATTTTTCTCGTCAATTACTTTTCCAATTGTCTTTTCCCAACCGGGATATTGCTCTGTTAACCAACCATACAAAGAACTCTTGCTGTTTTCAATATAGGATTCAATTTCAGAAATGTTTCTGTTAGCTTCTGTAATCTGTCCATCCAGCTTTTCCTTTTCTCTCTCAAAAGTTTTTTGCAATTCCTTTTCATCAAGTTCCCAATGCTTTTGAAATGTTTCAATTTGTCTTGAAGAGTTTTCGTTATCTGAATTCAATTTTTGAATTGTATCCGCAAATGATTTTATCTCTGTTTCAAGTTTCATTAATTCCTCTGCAAAAAAGTTTTTGTGTTTGATTCCTTCCCTTGAAATTTTCAGATTGTTAGTTAGCTGCTTTTTATGTTCCCAATATTCTCTTGCAATGTCAATTTCCTTTTTATTCTCTGTCCGTAAATCAGTAATCTGCTTGTCAAAACTTTTTCTTGTTCCAGTTTGATAGATGAGAAAATCAGAATTGATTTTGTTCTTCTCTGCTTCTTTAGCGTTGAGAAACTCGTTCAATTGATTTTCCAACTGGTCAAGTAATGCCTGAAACTTTTGTGTTAACTCTTTGAATTGGGTTGAAAGTAATTCCTTTTCATCAAGCAAATTCTTTTGCTCTTTCTCAACGGCAACTTTCTTTTCAACTCTTGAAATTATTTGTTGAATATTCTTCTGCTGATATTCTTCCGTCAGTCGCTTAACTGTTTTCAGATTTTCTTCCTGAACTCTGATGTCGCCTTTGATTTTATCCTCTTTTGTTTTAAACGCATCTGCCAGCTTTTTCAACTTACCAAGCAGAACGCCTTCAGTGTCTTTCTGCTTCTCTAATCTCTTGGTAAGTTCAGGTTCTTTTTGTTGATTTTCATTTACAGCCCAAGCCAACTGTTTTGCAATCTGAATTTTTTCCCTCTCCAGATTTTTAATTGCAATGTGTAATTTGGAAATTAATTCTCCTTGTGCCGTTGCACTTGGTGTTTTGAATTTTCTGATATCAGAAAGTTGTGTTTCAAAATCATTCAAGTGATGTGCATACTGGTTCAAGTCAATCCGAATATCATTTTCCAAAGACATGATGATGGTTTGCTTTATGAACTCAGCTTCCATTTTTGAATTGAGAAATACATTCTGAATTGTCTTTGGGATGTATTGGTAATCCTTGCTTTCAAGAATGGAGTAACGTTTTAACTCACTTTTTTTGCCGTCATGGTTTCCATACACTATATCACGATATTCCTTGTGCTCCTCAATTTTTCTTTTGGTATAGAAAACTTTGTTTTGGTCAAGTCGTTCTGCAATACCTTCCCAACTTTCAGGAACATTGCCGTTTTCGCTGACAAAAAAGTTTCTGTTGTATTCTCCGTCAAAAAACCTAAAACAAACTTTGTGTTGCGACTTGTAAGAAACTACGCAAAACTTTCCATCATCACGAACCACTTCATAAATGATGTAAGCGTTTGAATCTTTAAAATAGTAATCGGTGTATGTTGCCTTCTGTTTTGGAATTCCTAGACCAAAAGTGTCGGCATTGTAGAAAAACAAAATTGCTCTCAGCAATGTGCTTTTGCCTACGTCTTGAGTGCCTATAAAATGCACATTGCCGTCAAGATTTATTTCGGCATAGCGTATTCGTGCACTGTTGATAAATATGATTTTATTCAGGTATCTCATGCTGAACTTCTTCGGGGATATTTATATTGTTTATGAGTTCTTCAAGATATTTGAAGGATGAAAGCACTTTGTAGGATTTCAAGATTTCATTTTCAATTTCTGCAAAACCTTCTTTGCAAAGCAATTCAACTATTTTGTTCGCTACTTCATGGTAAGGAGTTTTCTCATCCATTTTGAGAACACCTTTCAATCCGTCAGCTTTATTTTTCAATACCGCTTGAACACTTATTTCAACTGCAATCTTTGCAGGCGAAAAAGAATAGCCCGAAGCAAAGGCGTTGTCAAAGGTTTTGAAGAAGTCCACAATATCAATCCATTTGCAGGCAGTTTCTAATTTTCTTTCTAAGTCGGCTTTTGATTCATCTTTTCGTGAAAAGTTATAATACTCGTCTCCTTTTTCAAGAATAAAATTGATGGAGTAGAAATACTCGTATAGGGTTTCAAAGTTCTCTGAGTCGTCAAGAATTTCGCAGAGTTTTGAAATGCGAGTATCAGAACTGTTTGAGCAAATGAATTGTCCTTTGCTGAGTAGTTCAAATATTTCTCCTGTTTGTCTTGGAACATTCATGTTGGTTTTTATTTTGGATAAACTAAAGCATATTCAATATTGTTTTGCAGTTCAAAATTTTCTGATACCACAAACTCATCTTCAAATATTGAAATCATCTGGCAATAAATTGTTACTCTCTCTGCAAACGAAACTTCTCTCGGGAACTCGTATTCATAAATGTAGTCAAAAAGATGTTTTCCTGATGTTTTAAAATTCTTTTTCACCTCATACAAGTTGATGTGAATTTCTTTTTCGGTTTCAGTTTTCAAATCAACTGCTGAAAGATTTTCGGCAATGAATTTCCTTGGACTAACCCCAGTATGATAGTTGTTTATAATCTTCTTAATTAATTTACGAACATCTACCTGCTGTAAATTCTCTAATGAAAGTTTTAAGGAATAAAACGGTTTCGCCTCAAATGCAAGTGAATGAGTGTTAGATAAAATTTCATTGATGTTAGTCTTGTGCTTGATTTCAAACTGGTCTCTCAAATATTTCAACTGCCTTAGCTTCTCAATGAACTTGCTTTGATATTTTACTTGGTTAATATATTCAATTATTTGCTTCCTTGTTTCAATCAGATTCTGTCTAGATTCAGTTAAATCCAAAATTAAATCTGTCTTGATGTATTTCAGTTCTTCATCAGTGGCCGTTTTGAAAAAAGTAAGAGCATCTTCGTTTAGTAACTTTTCCGTCTGCACAATCATTTGCTGAATGGCTTCTAACTTCGACTTATAGTTTTCAAGTTTTGAAAGTTTGATTTTATAGTTCGGTTCGGTCTTAAAAGCGTTTTCAATGTTGCGGTTCAAGTCAACAATGTTTCTCATTGTGATTCTTCCAATTTTCCGCAAAGCAGATTTCACCGCTTTCAAATACTTGAATCTTTCACTATCAGTTGTTGCTTGTAAATAGTAAAGCATGTATTCATCCTTTACCTGCCGTATGTTCTCGTTGATGTAGGAAGTGTTTATCTCCTCGTTGACTTCCAAAATCTCCTCAAAGAATTTTAGAAACTGGTCATCAAGTTCAAGATAAATACCATTTTTCCTAATTATATCTTTACTCAATAATAAGTCAATAACTTCTTCTTGCCCTTCCATGAGATTAAGTGCATGTTCGTGCCTGTAATCAAGCCGTTTTCGCTTTTCAAACATCTCAGTCAAAAGTTTGTGTCCTCTGCTAAGAGTGTTGAGTAGTTCTCGTATGGAGTTGAAATGATTCATACTTCAAAATAGGATTCCAAGATACGGATTACAATTTAGCAATGAGAATGACATTCTTTGAAATTTTTACTTTCTCCATATTTAATTATATCTGAACTATCGAAGATTAAATTATAAACTAATGGAGTATTAACAGAGTTAAAATAAAAAATGCAGAAGTATTTTCTGCATTTTTTATTCGTCAATATTGTGGAGGTCAGATTAGGAAAGATCATTTCATCAACCCCCCAATATAATCTGCCAACTCTTTATTTTCTTCTTCTCTTTTTGCTTTACCAAGTTTATTAAATGCGCTTTTAAAAACGGGATCGGTAAAACTTTTATATTCTGCAGGAATTGTATTGTGGTATGCAAATATCAAA
>DATCOF010000068.1:0-16850 GCA_036564845.1 Chitinophagaceae bacterium
CAGTAACATATGCTGGCAGATCAACCAGCGGAGCTGTCTTTGACCCAACACCGGGTTCAGGATTAAATCATAGAACTGCAACATTTACTTTAGGACAAGTTATAGTTGGCTGGCAAAAAGGATTACCTTTAATAAGGGCAGGTGGTATGATAACCTTATACATTCCACCATCTCTTGGTTATGGAAGTTCTCCCTTCGGAAGTATTCCGGCTAATTCAATTTTAATTTTTGATATAGAATTAATTGATGTTCAATAAATGAGTCATTAAGTCAATAGGTCATTAAGTCAATTGCTTACCTACAAAATGACCTAATGACTCAATGACTAAAAAAGAATTTGCATTCGTAACTTTACACTGCAATGAGCCACGAAGCGATTTCGGTTTTTGATATGTTTAAAATTGGTATAGGACCTTCCAGCAGCCACACATTAGGCCCATGGCGGGCTGCAGAAATGTTTTTACATTCCCTTCAAAATAAAAATGTTTTATCAGAAGTACAAAGTCTTGAAGTGCTCCTGTATGGATCGCTTGCAAAAACAGGTATCGGTCACGGTACTGATATTGCAATTCAGCTCGGATTAAGCGGCGATGATCCTGTAACTTTTGATGTAAATAATATCACTGCAAAGATCAATGACATAAAAGCAATGAAAAAAATATTGCTGAATGGAAAACATGAAATTGATTTTGATCCCAATGAAGACATAGAATTTCTTTTTAGTGAAACACTTCCTTATCATCCCAACGCATTAACTTTTTTAGCCGCATTTAAAAACGGGGAGCACATTGCTGAAACATACTATTCAATAGGCGGCGGCTTTGTAACAAAAGAGATCAGCGCCGGTGATAAAGCAAATGGTTCTGAAACTTCTGAAACAATTCTTCCCTTCCCCATTAATGATGCTGATGAGCTTTTACATTGGTGCATGAAAACAGGATTGAATATTAGTGAAGTTGTGATGGAAAATGAAAATGCATGGCGAAGTGAAAATGAAACTAAAAATAAATTACTTGCAATATGGCAGGTGATGAAAGATTGTATGTACCGCGGATGCAATACAGGCGGCATTTTGCCTGGAGGCCTAAATGTAAAACGAAGAGCCGCTGCATTGAATAAAAAATTATTAAAAGATAAAGTTTATTCAGATTATGATTCATGGATGAATGCGATTAAAGAGGGTGGAAATGATTTTAAATATATTTTAGATTGGGTAAGTTGTTTTGCGCTTGCTGTTAACGAAGAGAATGCCGCATTTGGAAGAGTGGTTACAGCGCCTACAAATGGAGCAGCAGGAGTTATCCCGGCAGTGTTGCAATACTTCGTAATTTTTTGTGATGGAAATAAAGAAGATAAAATCATACAATTTTTATTAACGGCTGCTGAAGTGGGAAGCATATTTAAAAAAGGGGCAACCATTTCCGCAGCGATGGGAGGTTGCCAGGCAGAGATCGGTGTATCATCATCAATGGCGGCGGCAGCATTAACTGAGTGTATGGGCGGCACACAACGCCAGGCTTTAATGGCCGCGGAAATTGCAATGGAACATCATCTTGGAATGACATGCGATCCCATACAGGGGCTTGTACAAATACCCTGTATTGAAAGAAATACAATGGGTGCGATAAAAGCTATAACGGCCTGCCAGCTTGCATTACAAAGCGCTCCCGATTATGCAAAGGTTAGTCTTGACGGTGTAATAAAAACCATGTGGGACACTGCAATGGACATGAATAGTAAATACAAAGAAACTGCAGACGGAGGATTAGCAGTAAATATTCCATTGAGTTTAAGTGAATGTTGATACGATAATATCGCGGATTTTATTTCATCAATATATTTTTATAGCATACTTTTTGCCAACATAAATCTGTGAATTATTTATTATCAATTTTTCCCCGTGAATAAAATATTTACAAATAAATTTTTACTGTGTGTCCTGATTTTTTTTCTTCCCTTTTGCGGAAAAGGATTTGGTGTACTAACGCATGAGGCGATCATTGATGCATTGTGGGAAAAAACAATTTTGCCATTATTAAAATCAAAATATCCATCTTCAACAGCAGAAGAACAAAAGGAAGCTCACGGCTATGCTTACGGTGGCGCTGTTGCTCCTGACATGGGTTATTATCCATTTGGAAGTGCACTATTTACAAATCTTGTTCATTATGTGCGCAGCGGAGATATGGCTTCTGCTTTATTGAAAGATGCAAATAATATTAATCAATATGCTTTTGCTCTTGGTTTTTTGTCGCATTACTATGCGGATAATTATGGACATCCCATAGCAACCAACAGAAGTGTTCCGCTTGTTTATCCCAAGCTTATAAGAAAATATGGCACGAACATCACTTATGCTGATGATAAAATTTCGCACATGAGAATGGAGTTTGGATTTGATGTTTTGCAACTTGCAAAAGGGAATTACGCAACAGATAAATACCATGGCCTGATCGGTTTTAAAGTTGATACAACCGTATTGGCTAAAGCCTTTTTGGAAACCTATGGATTAGATATTAATGAGGTTTTTAATCATCGCTTTTTAATGGCAGTTGAAGTATTCCGCTGGACGGTTGCAAATATTTTTCCTTTTATTACCAAAGCTGCCTGGGCTGCAAAGGGGAGTGACATAATGAAAAAAGATTCTACAATAACCAGTAGAAATTTCAGGTTTAAGATGCGCCAGAAACAATATGATAAAGATTTTGGAAGTGGCTATAAACACCCGGGATTTTTTCCTACGGTAGTATCTTTTTTTATTCGGATCCTGCCGAAGGTAGGGCCGCTAAGGTCACTGAAATTTAAAGCACCAACTGCATTGTCTGAAAAATATTTTGATCAAAGTTTTGATTCCATCATACTGCATTATAATACTGCATTAAACAGATCGAAACAAACCAATATTGCATTAAAAGATTTTGACTTTGATACCGGCAAACCTACTGCCATATGCGAATACAGCCTTGCTGACAATACTTATGATAGCTGGTTAATACAATTAAAAAATGATAAATTTAAAAATATCACCTCACAGGAAAAACAAAACATTGAAGGATTTTATCATTGGCAGGATGTATCAAAAAATATTAAATACACTAAAAAATGTAAAGAAGTTTTTAATGCATACCAGGAGTTACAAAATGCTACTCCTGTAAAATAAAACGTTACACGCCATACTTTCTTTTTACATCCCTGTCCGTTTCTCTTGCTTTGATGGTTTCTCTTTTATCAAATATTTTTTTCCCTTTTCCTAAACCTATTTCTATTTTTGCAAATCCCTTTTCGCTGATAAATATTTTTAAAGGAATAATCGTGTAGCCTTTCTCTTTTATTTTATTCTCCAGTTTTCTTAATTCTTTTTTTTTTAGCAATAATTTTCTTTCCTGCATGGGGATATGATTATGAATATTGCCAAAATTATATTCGGCAATGTGCAGGCTTTTTACATACAGTTCTCCTTTATCAAAAATGCAATAGCTGTCGTTGAAACTTACTTTTCCGGTGCGTATAGATTTTATCTCGGTACCGGTCAATACCATGCCCGCAATATATTTTGCTTCAAAGTGATATTCGTAATATGCTTTGCGATTGCTGAGTTCCATGGAGAGTGAACTTAGACCAAGAAGGTTTTTAAAACCTTCTTGGTCTTTTTGTAAGGTTAATTTTTAAACAACAAAAGAAGTTGTGTTATTTTTTCTTTTAGTTTTTTTCTATGAACAATAAAATCTAAAAAGCCATGCTCCAGTAAAAATTCGCTTCGCTGAAATCCGGGAGGAAGATCTTTTTTTGTTGATTCTTTTATAACACGGGGGCCCGCAAAGCCAATGAGAGCACCAGGTTCGCCCATTATTATATCTCCCAACATTGCAAACGATGCAGTTGTTCCACCAAAAGTAGGATCGGTGCAAAGAGAGAAGTAAGGGATTTTTGCATCTGAAAGTTGTGATAGTTTTCCGGATGTTTTTGCGAGCTGCATTAACGAGAAAGCACTTTCCATCATTCTTGCTCCACCACTTTTATTAATGATCATAAAAGGGATGTTATGTTCAATGCAATAATCAATTGCTCTTGAAATTTTTTCTCCCATCACACTGCCAAGGCTGCCTCCAATAAATTCAAAATCCATACAGGCTACAACAATATTTTCTCCTGATATATTGCCGTGGGCTACCGTAATTGAGTCATGAATATTTGATTTTGCATACGTTTCATCAAGGCGCTGCTGGTAAGGCTTTAGATCAACAAAACCTAAAAAATCCTTCGACTTTATATTGGCAAAAAGTTCTGTGTATTGATCATTGCCAAATAAAATATCAAAATATTCTTCACTACCAATACGGTGATGATGTTCACATTTTGGGCATACAAATAAATTCTCTCTAAGCTCAGAAATGGTTAGTGTTAATTTGCAGGATGGGCATTTTGTCCACAGGCCATCAGGCGCTTCTTTTTTGTCTTTTGTTGAGGTGGTAATATTTTTCTTTATCCTTCTAAACCATCTGCGTCTTGTTTCTTCGCTATCACCTTCTTCACCGGCAAGGTTCGCATCAAAATCTTCTTCGTGTCGTGTACTCATGTAAAGTCATTAAGTCATTTGTCAATAAGTCAATGGTCATTGGGTTTTACTAAATGACTATTGACCCAATGACATCATGACGATTATGCCACTGTAATATCTTTATCTAAATATACATCCTGTGTTGCATTCAGTAATTCGATACCTTCTGCCATTGGTTTTTGAAATGCTTTTCTTCCCATTATCAATCCCATGCCACCGGCACGTTTGTTTATAACTGCGGTTATCACAGCTTCCTGAAGATCGGAAGCACCTTTACTTTCTCCGCCGCTGTTAATTAATCCAACTCTTCCTGAATAGCAATTTAAAACTTGGTATCTGCAAAGATCTATTGGATGATCAGTAGTTAATTTTTCATATACAAGTGGTGAAGTTTTACCATGCTTTGTTGCAAGGTATCCACCGTTATTGGTAGGCATTTTTTGTTTTATAATGTCGGCCTGCAAAGTTACACCTAAATGATTTGCCTGGCCTGTAAGATCTGCACTGGTATGATAATCTATGCCATCAACTTTAAAAGCATTATTACGTGTATAGCACCAAAGTATTGTACACATGCCTAACTCATGCGCCATTTCAAAAGCTTCAGCAACTTCTTTTAATTGCCTTGTACTTTCTGCACTGCCCCAATAAATTGTAGCGCCTATACCTACAGCTCCCATATCATAAGCACTCTTTACAGTTCCAAACATTGTTTGATCAAACTTATTTGGATAGCTTAAAAATTCATTATGATTTATCTTAACAATGAAAGGAATTTTATGTGCATACTTTCTACTCATTATGCCAAGCACACCGTATGTAGATGCTACACCATTGCATCCTCCTTCGATAGCTAATTTAATAATATTTTCAGGATCAAAATAAATTGGATTGGGCGCAAAAGATGAGCCGGCACTATGTTCTATGCCCTGGTCAACAGGAAAAATTGAACAATGTCCTGTTCCTCCAAGACGTCCATGATCTAATAACATTTGCATACTTTGCATTACCCTGTTATTGCGGTTACTCATCGACCATATTTCATCTACATGATTGGGTGACGGCAAAGTAAGTGTTGACTTATCAATAGTTGTACACTTATGGTTTAATAAGTCATCAGCTTTGTCACCTAGAAGTTCTATAATTTTTTTTGAAGCCATTCTGTATAGTTTTAAAATGTTTGCAAACGTACTGAATTTTCTAATTAGTCAATAGTCAAGTCAATGGACAATGGTCAATAAGTTTAATTTAGACAGTTAATAAATTGACTTAATGACCTAATGACTGCAAAAGGCTTTTAAAATATTCAGATGCTTGTAATAAATGGCTTCCATACCAACTGAACATTTCTCCATCCACTAAAATTATTTTTTTATCCGGTAGAATTTTCTGTAATTCATCGGCATGTTTTTGTTTAAAAGGGTAGGGCTCCGAAGAAAGTAAAATAAGTTTACAGTTAGTAGTTGATAGTTGTTCAGGAATAATTTCAGGATAGCGGGTTTCGTTTTCAAAAATATTTTGCAAGCCGCAATGCTTCATCATATCATTTATAAAAGTATCACCGCCAATGGTGATATATGGTTGTTGCCAAATGAGATAACAAGATCGTAGTTGGTGGTCCCGATAGCTATCGGGAGTTTGTAGTTGAGAGAAATTTGTTTTAATTGCTGCAATTAGTTTTGAAGCATCATTTTTTTTATGAGTAAGTTCTCCTATATCATTTATCATTAGCAGCGCATCTTCCAAAGTATTTACATCAGTTACCCAAACATCAAATTCTTTTGCCAACTCTTCTATTTGTTCTTTTACATTTTCTTCTTTGTTGGCAATTACCAGGTTGGGCTTTAATTTTTTTATAAGATCGGGGTTTATATTTTTTGTTCCCCCAATCCTGGTTTTGGTTGTAAACCACTCCTTAGGATGCACACAAAATTTTGTTATGCCAATAACTTCTTTATCCAAACCAAAATAAGAGAGCAACTCTGTTAGTGAAGGAATTAATGAAATTATTTTTTGTGGAGGTTGTTTAAAATATTGCGCTGAAGTAATTATCATTTTACCTAAAAATAAAAAACTTCCGTATTTCTACGGAAGCATACTTTTTTAAACCAACAAACACTTTCGTGAGCTGGTTTTCTGGGGACAATGCATCAAGAGTATCTTTTAAATTCTCTCGCCGGTAATTTCCGGTTTCAGCTTAGTCTTTGGAAGGATTGAACTTTTGCGTTTAACCTTCGGGTCTGGTTTCTTTCACTGGATAATTGGACGGTCATTCTTTTGGATAATGGATCTTCTGGTCTTTTCGATTTGGATATTGGATGTGTTATTTCTACAATTCATTAATTTTTAAAAAAAAGAAGTTGACTGATACTGGATTTGTTTTGGTTTTTTAATGGATTTGGATACTTTAATTCTAGTCTTTACTTTGGATATTTGGATATTTTTAGATTAATGTTACTAATCAACATCAATCAACTTCTGGAACAAAGATACTACGTGGGTATCCCTGCACAAGAGCGTTAACGCTCTATTTTACTACTGATGTAATTACTGCCGGCTATGGTAGATTAACAGAAACTCACTCGTATAACTGCGAAAATTGTATAGTAAAACTACTTGTGATAGTTAAGTTTTTTATCAACGTTTATCCTTTATCAGTGTGATGTTGAAAGCATTTTTATTGGTATAATATTTCCCATTAATTTTTGCGGCAACATGCTGGTCGTATTTTTCAATATCTTCCAAAATAAAATAGTCGCTATATTTTGCCTGAAGTTGAGTAATGATAAAATTTAATTTTTCTATCATTATCAGCATTATTAGTTACAGGTAAAAATTTTAATACCCGTTTTGTTTTCCTGTCAGTAATTTGTATTTCACTGGCATTAATATAACCGTGAGCCAGCGTAAATTTTACAGCAATGTTTTGGGTTGTGCCTCTATAATAAATTGCCTCAGATGCTTTTTGAGAAAAACAAAAAACAGGCATTGCAAAAACTGTTATTATGATTAATGATAATTTCTTTTTCAAACTTTCTGAGATAATGTAACGGGTTTGTACAAAACTACGGAGATGATAAAACTATGTAACCGTAGATCACATCCAAAAGCAACTACGCTTATTAATAAATGACAAATGTTAATTGGCTGAAAAAGCAATAATAGGCACGAACTAAAGTTATATATTTAGTACCCTAGAATTTAAAATGAAGATCACCTATATAAAAAATAAACTCTTGAACAGGCATTACACTTTTTTTAAAAAAAATAATATTCATGTAGGGCAAATATTATTGCTTATTATTTCGATATGCATAGGCAGTGCTTCTTCCTATGCACAGGAAAGAAAGTTGATGTATGATGTTATGAGAAATGGAAAGATAATCGGCAACATAAGTTTTGTTGAACTGGTTAACGGGCAGAAAAAATTTTTGAGCATGACCTCTGATGTTAAGACAAGATTTATTTTCGCTTTCTCTGATAACACTGCTGAGACTGCAGCTTATGATGATGGCATAATGATATACTCTTCTTTTTATCAAAAACAAACCGGCTCCGGCACGGCTACTAAAACTACAATAGCTTCCGGAAAATTTTATAAACTAACAGATGATGGGGAGACAAAATTAATAAGCCTTAGCCCTATACGTTACAACATGCTTTTGTTGTATACCACTATGCCGGAAGGTATTGATAAAGTTTATTCGGCCAATTTTCAAAAACATTTAGACATTAAAAAACTGGAAGTAAATAAATTCAGGCTTACACTGCCCGACGGTAAATTTAATTACTACACTTATAAAAATGGTATTTGTACAATGGTGGAAATTGTACGCTCTTTATTCACGTTACAGTTTGTACTTAGAGAAATATAAATTATCTAACTTTTTACTTTACTACTTCGCCAAACTCTGTATAATATCATACTTGGTAACGATATGATAATTGCCACTATCATCTTTGCTTAATACAGCGCCGGTTTCTTTTGAAATTAAATTACTCAGCCGCTCAACAGGTGTATCGAACGGAACAACTGGATATGCTTTTTCCATTACACTTTCTACTTTCTCATTTTTTATTTCAGGGTTGGATATTATCTTTTTAAAGAGCCCGCTTTCACTAAGCGAACCAATGATACCATCGCCATTCATTACCGGAACATTTTCAATATCATATTTTTTCATCAACCCGATAACTTCGGCAACTGTTTGTTTAGGATCGATAGTAACCAACCGTTTTGCACCGCGACCTCCTACGAGATCTTTAAAAGTCTTTACATCAAGAAAGCCTCTTTCCATCATCCATTGGTCGTTATACACTTTGGCTACATAACGGCTTCCATGGTCACAGAAAACCACCACCACCACATCGTCTTTTTTAAATTCATTTTTTAATTGCATAATTCCCTGCAAAGCACTGCCCGAACTATATCCAACAAATATTCCTTCTTCTTTAGAAATACGCCTTGCCATTACTGCGCCGTCTTTATCATTCACCTGTTCAAATTTATCTATCAGGCTCATATCATAATTCTTCGGAACAAAATCTTCGCCTATTCCTTCAGTAATGTATGGATGCACTTCGTTCATATCGATCTCTCCTGTATCGTGATATTTTTTTAGAAGAGAACCAAACACATCTACAGCCCAAATTTTTATTGCCGGATTTTTTTCTTTAAGATATTTTGCGGTTCCTGTTATTGTTCCGCCGGTGCCGGTTGCTATAACAAGATGAGTGATCCTGCCTTTGGTTTGTTTCCATATCTCAGGCCCTGTTGATTCATAATGAGCCTCACGATTGGCAAGATTATCATATTGATTCATGTGAAAAGAATTGGGCGTTTCTTTTGCCAGCCTTGCTGCAACAGAGTAATAACTTGCCGGATCGGAAGGTTCAACATTTGTAGGGCAAACAATAACTTCAGCGCCAACAGCTTTTAAAATATCTGCCTTTTCTTTTGATTGTTTATCGGTAGTAACAAAAATGCATTTGTATCCTTTAACACAGGCCGCCAGCGCCAAACCCATGCCTGTATTGCCTGATGTGCCTTCAATAATTATCCCGCCGGGTTTTAATTTGCCCTCTTTTTCTGCCTCTTCAACCATCTTTAATGCCATGCGGTCTTTTATAGAATTGCCGGGATTAAAATATTCAACCTTTGCCAATACAGTACAGGGCAGGTCTTTTGTGATCTTATTTAATTTTATAAGAGGGGTATTGCCAATGGTTTCAAGAATGTTATTAAGCCACATAAAAATGTTTAGAGCAAAGGTAAAGAAAAGAGATAAAGGAGAATAGTTATAAAGATGCGGTTGTAATAATTAGATCAAAATTAAATGCATTATTATATTATGAAAAATCAGTAATGATACCTTGCCTGTATGATAATTATTTTATCTGCTTCAATTCGATATACTAACCGGTGTTCCTGAGTAATCCTTCTGCTCCAATGCCCTTTTAGATTGTGTTTTAAAAGTTCTGGTTTTCCAATTCCGGAAGTTGGAGATATTTTTATATTCTCTACCAGTTTTTTTATTCTTTTTTGAAGAGCAATATCTCCAGAGTTTTTCCAGTACAGTAAATCTTCTATTGCTTCATCGGTATAAACTATTTCCATAATTTATTCAGATCTACAAATTGATATTTTCCTTCATCAGCATGTTTCATACTTTTTCCCAATCTCAATTTATTTGCCTGTGATGAAAGCAAATATTCAGTTTCATCCATATCTTTTGAAAGTATTGATTTAACTGCTTTTAATGTACTTTTTTTATTGGTATTAAACAGCAATCGTACTATCTCCAATTTTTCTGCCTGTGTATTCATAACATAAAATTTTACTTAAAAACCTTTAGGTATCAAAAATAGAAAATTATTTTATCTTATTTAATTTAATAAGAGGAGTGTTGCCAATGGTTTCAAGAATGTTGTTAAGCCACATAAAAATGCTTAGAGCGAAGGTAGATAAATGGCTTGTTAAAAATAGATGACACACCCGCTGGATATGTAAAGGGGCGGATGGTAAATGATTTTTGTTTAAAACATATGGGGATACTTATGTATCATTTGCTAAATGAGAAAAAGTAATATATGCTGATCAAATAATTTTCCTTCTCTTTTTATAAAATAATAACAAAATTATTCCAAGTAATGTTACCCAGATGCCTATGCCAACTTTCTGCATCATATCTGCAAACTGATCGGAATCCATTTTATCTTTCAAACCAAAAAATAAAAGAACGAGCATTAAAACCGTAACAATAAACGGTAAGAGCTTGAATAAATTTGATAACCCTTTTGAAAGAAAATTTGCAAAGCTATCTATCAATATTAAAAGTGCACATGCCAATATTATTATCAATGCAATTTCCCAAACCACTACACCTGTTGCCGCATCACTGCTTTCCGGAGAGGTATTGAAACCATAACTAAAAAGATCTAATAAATTGGGAGAACTAAAATCAAAAATATCACCGCTGGTTTCCCAAGGCAAAAATGCACCGCAAATAATTAAAGCGGCTCCCCCAAATCCAACGTTTTTATAAAACTCATTTTTAGTAACCACTGCACTTCGGGTTGCAGTTGTATTTGCATATTGTTGAACTGTTTGTGGCGGTGTAGGATTTGAATATTGTGGCTGTGGCGTACTGGAATATTGTGGTGGTGGAGGCGGTGGTGGAGTATTAGAATATTGTGGTGGTATTGGTGGTGGTGTTGGTGCTACATATTGTTGTTGAGGAGGAGTTGGATTTGTGTGTTGTTCTGTAACAGGTGGCGTATTACTTTCAGGCTGTTGTACGTCAGCAGCTTTGACCGGTGTTCCGCAAAAAGTACAAAATTTACTTTGATCAGGAATTCCTTTTCCGCAGTTTAAACAATAAATCATAAGGCTTAGTTTTTAATTGGTGTGTTAATTGCAGTTATAAATTTCTGTCAATAATTTTTGTTTTGTGTACTTCAACTCTTGTATGCCTATTATGAAAAAGCAAAAGGATAGTGCCTAATACAGTTGCCCATAAACCAATGCCTACTGTTTTAATAATTGTCATCATATCGGCGGTACCAAAATATTTATAGCTTTCGCTAAGCATAATATATCCCCAGTAAATAAGAGCAATTAAAGCAAGAAATGAAAAAAATATTGCAAGAATTCCCTGCATTATCCTTAAGCTATGAAGAAGCATGAACAATCCAGAAACAGGAAATATAAGCCACAGCAAAACTATTTTATCTGCCGGTGCTTCAGCCTGCACTGCATCAAAGATGGATGCAGAATTGTTAGAGAAAAAAGGCAGGAAGAATCCGGCTAAAACCAATAACCCTCCCCAAAATCCGGAGTCTTTATAAAACTCATTAATTGTTTTTCTTGATGTTTCTGTTCTGCTTACATCTACCGGTTTATTTGTAGATGCTGTTGCAAGATTGGGTTGCTTTGGGTCAACAGTAGGAGTAGGCGCCCCGCAAAAAGTACAAAATTTACTGTCTGAAGGAATTTCTTTACCGCAACTTAAACAGTAGATCATATAATCAATTTTAGAAATTAAAAATAGATATTATAATTATAAACTGCTAATGAAATTATTATTTGGTTAAAACTTCCAAAGCCTTTTTTATAGTAGCATCCTCAGTATTACTTACTTCATACAAACCTTCGTTGCGCCATATCTGGCGGGCTGTTAATATTTTTATTTGTTTTAAGAGTTCACTTTTTTCTTTCTCATCCACAACATTCATATTGATGGAATCGGTAGCAGCAAATGCTTTAAAGCTGTTCCATGTAACATCATCAATTAAATAATTCTTTTCAAACTGGCCCGGAGATGCGTAAGCCATAAATTTATTTTTATTGGCAAGATAATTTCCATAAACAAATTTATTGATGGTTCCTTTTATATATATTTTCCTTATCTCAGCATTAAATCCTGATGTATCAACTGAAACAAAAATATCAGGCGTAATTCCGCCGCCGCTATAAACAATTTTTCCTGACTTTGTTGTGTATGCTTTACCATTAGTATGTTTTATTGAATCAAAATACATCATCTCTCCGTCATGCATCCTGTTCATCATATCTTCTTCATAAACTTTAATTCCTGCACTGTAAGATTTCTGTATGCTGCGCCCAAGCGGAGTATAATATCGGGCAACTGTTAACCGTAAACCTGAACCGTCGCTTAGCTCATATTGTTCCTGCACCAGGCCTTTGCCAAAAGTTCTTCTGCCTATTATTGTTGCACGGTCCCAATCCTGCAAAGCACCTATCAAAATTTCGCTGGCAGATGCGGATCCTTCATTGGCAAGTACAACAAGTTTTCCTTTTTCAAAAATGCCTTCCTTCTCACAACGATATTCTTTTTTAGGTGAATGTGCACCTTCAGTGTAGGTAATAAGTTTATCCTGGTCTAAAAATTCATCGGCAATATTTGTTGCTTGCGTTAAGATGCCGCCGCCATTATTTCTAAGGTCGAGTATCATACTTTTCATTCCCTGCTTTTGCAACTTTAATGTTGCATCCATAAATTCATGGTAAGTAGTTTCAGCAAATTTATTTAGCCTGATATAACCTATGCTGTCTGTGATCATATACGCGGCATCAAGACTGTAAAGCGGTATCATGCCACGGATAATTGTAAAATGTTTTTGTTCTTTCCCCCGCAAGATTGTAATGTCTGCTTTACTTCCTCCGTCGCCACGCAAAAGATTTTTTATTTTATCGCTTGTAATTTTTACACCAGCCACAACTGAATCACCAACCTTTAAAAATTTATCACCAATTTGAAGACCGGCTTTATCTGATGGCCCATCTTTAATAACATTAAGTACATTAATAGTGTCACTAAAAATATTGAACTCAACACCAATACCGGAAAATCCACCCTGCAGATCTTCCTTTGCACTTTGTAATTGTGTTGCAGGAAGAAAAACTGAATGAGGATCCAGCTTACTTAAAACAGCATCAATAGCTGCATCGCCAAGTGAATCGGCATTCTCATTATCTACATATTTATTTTTAATAAGGTCGAGCACTTCCTGTAACGGCTTCGGTTTCTCTGTAAAAAAAATGCCCGTATCAGGCATGTTGGTTTTAACTTTGTAACCTATTATCATTCCCGCTATCATTACCAAACTAAAAAGCAAGGGCAACCAAACCTGGAGTTTTTTATTCTGCATACTATCTGTAATTAAACTATTTTTATTTTGCGAATTTCACTAAATAAGCTGAGATAAATATGCCACTTGTAAAATTGATTGCTGATAGCGGTGCTACAAAAACGGAATGGTGCCTGCTAAATGGCAATAAAAAAAAGATCTTTATTACGCAGGGAATGAGCCCCTACTTTATTTCGGCAGACCAAATGCATACCATTTTAATTGACGAATTGAAACCGGAAATAAAAAAAGTTAATGTTGATGAGATCTATTATTATGGAACAGGATGTAGTAATCCGGGAAATGCAAGATCAGTTAAAAAAGTTTTTACAACTATTTTTCCCGAAGCAAAAATTTCTGTTGATCATGACCTGATGGCTGCAGCAAAAGCTTTGTGTGGAAACGAAAAAGGGATCGCCTGCATTCTTGGTTCAGGCTCCAATTCGTGTTATTATAATGGAAAAAAAATTGTAAAGAACAGTCCTGGCCTAGGTTACATCTTAGGTGATGAAGGCAGTGGCGCTTATCTTGGCAAAAAAGTAATTCAATATTATTTGTATAATACTTTTGATGAAGACCTTCGGTCGAGGTTTGCTGCAAGGTTTGTTACTAACAGCACAGAAATATTAAATGCAGTTTATAAACAACCATTGCCCAATCGTTACATGGCATCTTTTGCGATTTTTTTAGCCGAGAACCGCGGACATTACATGATAGAAAATATTATTGAAGACGGGCTGAATGATTTTTTTTTCAATCATGTTTATAAATACAGGGAAAGCTGGACATTGCCCGTGCATTTTGCAGGAAGTATTGCCTTTGGCTTTAAAGATGTTCTTGAAGAAATGTGCAAGTCGTATCAATTACAATTAGGCAATGTTATCAAAAATCCGATGGAAGGCTTAATTGAATATCACAAAAAAAATTAGAAACATCATACTATTATGTTTAAAAGAATAACAGAAGAAGCATCAGAGTACAGGCATTTGGAGAAAATGTCGGTGAACGAAATTTTAAATAACATCAACACAGAAGATAAAAAAGTTCCTGCTGCAATTGAAAAAGTAATTTCACAGATAGAAGCATTGATACATGCAATAACTGATAAAATGTTGATGGGAGGCCGCCTGTTTTATATCGGTGCAGGCACCAGCGGAAGATTAGGAATTGTTGACGCAAGTGAATGCCCGCCTACATATGGAGTACCTCCCGGATTAGTGATCGGTATTATTGCCGGCGGACTTAAAGCAATGACTGAAGCTGTAGAGTATGCTGAAGATAATGAAGAGCAGGGATGGAAAGATCTGCAATATCATTACGTTACAGATAAGGATGTTGTTATTGGAATTGCTGCAAGTGGAACAACGCCTTACGTTATTGGCGCATTAAATAAATGTAAAGAAAATGGAATCATTACAGGAAGCATTTCATGCAATCCAAATTCGCCGTTAAGTGCTGCTGCAGAATTTCCTATTGAAGTTGTTGTGGGTACTGAGTTTGTAACAGGAAGTACAAGAATGAAAAGTGGTACCGCACAAAAATTAGTTTTGAATATGATCTCCACAACTGTGATGATACAATTGGGAAGGGTAGAAGATAATAAGATGGTGAACATGCAGCTTACCAATGAAAAAATTGTAGATCGTGGTGTAAAAATGCTGATGGAGAAAACAGGGATGACAGATTATGCTGAGGCAAAAAAACTTTTGTTCACTCATGGCAGCGTAAAAAAGGCCATAGATAACTACAAATAAATTTTTTCTTCCATCATTATTATTAAAATTTATCAGATCAAAAAAAATAAGGGTTTAACCTAAAACTGTTTTTATGAAACACACAACTCTACTTTCTTTCATTTTATTATTTTCCATTTCAGCTTTTGCCCAGGATGCAAATAAAGCGTTTGCTATAACCGGTAATGGCACAGGAGATTTTAACTGGATGAACATAAGACAGATCGATCTTTCTACAGGATTGGTAACAAAAAATATTTATATAAATGGAGTAACAAAATTTACACTCATAAGGAATGATCCTCAAAGTAATTATACATATGGGGATGCTGTACCCCAAATTACTGCGGAAGAGCTTAACAGGGTTCCTTCTATTGATATAAATAATGCTTTAAATGGAAATATTTCACCATCGCCATCTTTAGCGATAGGAAGTTTGGTTGCTGCAGCAGCGTATGACAGGAAACATAATAAATTATTTTTCACTCCAATGTCAATTAGTGAATTGCGTTGGCTTGATCTTTCTTCAGGCTCTGAGACTCCTAAATTTTACACACTTCAAAGCCCGCTTTTAAGCCAGGGAAATTCAAAAGATGAAGCTAATCAGTTTAGCAGAATGGCAATTGGCGCAGATGGAAATGGTTATGCATTAACCAATGATGCAAACCATCTTATTAAATTTACAACCGGTAAAAAAGTTGTTATAACAGATTTGGGAAGCCTTGTGGATGCTTCATCAAATAACCACATTTCAGTACATAATAAATGCAGCAGTTGGGGCGGAGATATTGTGGCTGATGCTTTTGGAGGTTTATATTTATTTACCGCAAGCAAACAAATTTTTAAAATCAATATTGAAACAAGGATCGCAACTCATATTGGCGGCATAACAGGATTAAGCGGCGCATATACTGTAAATGGCGCAGCAGTTGATGTTGACGACAATGTTATAATCAGCAGTGCCAACACTTTCGAAGGATTTTATAAAGTAAATATGAAAGATATTACTGCTGCAAAGCTTAATACAACAGGACAAATATTTAATGCATCTGATCTTGCCAACGGAAATTTATTATTCGAAAGCCAGGCAAGAAATAGTGTTGGTGCTGCACCATTAGTTCAGCGGGAAGTAATAGGCAATCAATTTATTTCTATCTATCCTAATCCTGTTTTTGGTTCACAGTTTAAAATAACGTTTGAAAATAAAACAACCGGAGACTATACAATTACCTTAACTGATGTACAGGGAAAAGTAATAATGACAAGGCAGGTGTTTGTAAAATCTGTTGACCAGGTAGAAATAATTCAATTAAAAAGTAAACCTGCAAATGGCATGTACATGATAAAAGTAACCAACGAAAATAAAAGATCTGTTTTTTCTGACAAGATAGTTATTGAATAATTTTTTT
>DATCOF010000069.1:0-3099 GCA_036564845.1 Chitinophagaceae bacterium
CTGATGTTTTTAAAGCTGCTGTTGCCGGCGGACCTGTAACTGACTGGAGTTATTATGAGATCATGTACACAGAGCGCTACATGGATACGCCGCAGGAAAACCCGCAAGGCTACGCTGCCACTGATCTTACAAGGCAGGTAGATAAATTAAAAGGAAAACTTTTGCTGATACATGGCCTGCAGGATCCTGTTGTTGTGCAGCAACATTCTGTTCGTTTTGTTAGAGCAGCCATTGATAAAAATATACAGGTTGATTATATGATCTATCCCGGCCACGAGCATAATGTATTGGGAAAAGACAGGGCACATCTTTACCAAAAAGTAACAGATTATTTTATGCAGAATTTACTCCCAGCCCCGAAAGGGGAGTGAAGCTACGTCATTGCGAATCCCGATGAAGGATTTGTGCGTGGGGAATCGGGATGTGGCAATCTTATGAAAGAAGTAAAAAGGATTTTTGGTTACCGGCATTAGGTTTCATAGCATCATCGTCAGATTGTGCAAAAACTAAAATCAAAAAATAAAGATGACTTATACACAAGTTTTCAAATAAGCAATCAAAGTAGTTAAAAAAGTTGTCCTTGAAAGTATGAATGTACAAAAAGGAATATCACGGGAGCAAATGTGGATGATCAGTCTTGATATGGAGATCAGTGAGGATAGTGTTGTGCGGTTGATTGATTTATTTGTAGGTCATCTTGATTTAGATAAACTTGGGTTTACAAAAACTAAAGCCAATAAAGAAGGCTGTCCTATTTACCAGGCAAGTGATATGCTTAAACTTTATTATTATGGATATTTCAATCGCATCCGATCTTCCAGAAAGCTGGCTGCAGAATGCATGCGTAATATAGAGTTGTGGTGGCTGCTTCATCAGTTAAAGCCGGGCTATCATACCATAGCCGATTTTAGAAAGAATAATCCGGTAGCTTTAAAAAATTGTTTTAAAATATTTGTTTCCTTTTTAAAAGGTGAAGATCTATTGGGTGGAGAAACAGTTGCCATAGACGGAACCAAAATACGGGCACAGAATAATAAAAGCAACAATTACAATGAGGCTAAATTAAAGAAGCATTTAGAATATATAGAAGCCAGGGCTGAAAGTTATATTGCGGAACTTGAACAAGGTGATATAACAGAAGACCAACAAGCGGCTGAACTGAATAAAAAGCAAATTGCAGAAAAGCTTAAAACGCTTGCAGAACGAAAAACAAAATATGAGCATCTGCAACAAACATTACAACAAAGCGGAGCTAAACAAATCAGCACTACAGATGCAGATAGCCGTTCCCTTCCCATTAAAGAAAATATAACAGAGGTATGCTATAATGTACAGGCGGCTAACGACAGCAGACACAGCCTGGTAGTAGATTTTGATACCATCAATCAAGGCGATCAGGGACAATTAAGTACCATGGCCGGCAAGGCAAAAGACATTCTTGAAACAGAACATCTTACTGTCTTAGCCGATAAAGGTTACCATGTTGGAAAAGAACTGGAGGCAGCAAAAGAAAATAACATCACTACCGTTGTAGCATACCCGCAGCCACGAGACAGATCAGACAAAATAAATCGTTCTTATTACACCGATAAATTTTTTTACAACAAACAAAGCGATTCTTATTGCTGCCCTGCCGGATGTGAACTTACTACCAATGGCAAAGTATATATCAAAGGAAGAAAAGACAGAACCAGCTACAGCGTAAAAACCTATAGCACAACAGCCTGTTCATCGTGCCCCTTCAGGCACCTTTGCACCAAAAGCAAATCACGTACAATAGACCGCAGTGAGTACCAGGACATAATAGATGAAAACAATAAAAGAGTAAATGAAAATCCTGCTCTTTATAAACAACGGCAACAGATATCTGAGCATCCTTTTGGAACCATCAAACGAAGTTGGGGTTACACTTATACATTAGTGAAAGGAATAAAAAAAGTAAATGGTGAGATGGCAATCATCTTTACGATGTATAACTTAAGGAGAGCTATGTCCATTCTTGGAGTAACAGAGCTGAAAAGGCGATTGGCACAGTGGAAAGCCACTTATAAAACTCAACCATCCCTTATTTTAAGATCATTATTCTTTTACCAACCCTTGTTCATAAAAAAAGCAGCATGAAAATAAAAGTTATGAGACCAGCTACACAAAGCAATAGGAGAAAAAATAAAATAAAATGCAAGAACAAGAATTAAAGTTTTTGCACAATCTGGCGTTGTGTCACTCACTTGTACGGTATACCTTTATGGAACGACAACGATTGTATATTTAATTATGAAAATAATTTTTGGTTGTCTGCGTATTCATACCAAAAGATTTACGGTTTAGTGAATCTGATATCGATTCAAAAAAAATAGAATAATCTCCAAGAGTTCTTTTAAAAGCAAAACGTATATAATACAGATCTATAAAATGCTTTTTCATTTTATGTTGTTTTATTAAGCATTCACCATTGTTTCAATATCCAGTTTTTTCATTTTCATAACTGCCCGCATAACCCGTGGCGCTTTTTCTGGGTCCATCATTAAGCTGCCTATTATCTTTGGAATTATTTGCCAGCTTACACCAAATTTATCTTTAAGCCAGCCGCACATACTTTCTTCACCGCCTTCGGTAAGTTTGTTCCAATAGTTGTCAATTTCTTTTTGTGTATCGCACTCAACAAATATTGAAAAGAGAAAAGCAAAATAATTTTCTTGATAAGATGAAAACTCTGAGTTGGTAATATTTTCAACTTATAACTCACAACTTTTTCCATATCTTTAAAACCTGCTTCAAAAATAATAATCTGATATGCCCATCTTAACTGTTGAAAATCTTTATAAAAATTATGGTTCAGTTCAGGCGCTTAAAAATGTAAGCTTCAGCGTTCCTTCAGGTTCAGTGTTTGGAATATTAGGACCCAACGGCAGCGGTAAAACAACCTTGCTCGGCATTATTATGGATGTGCTTAAAGCCACGAAAGGAACTTACCGTTTGTTTGATGCAGCACCTACAGCAGATCAGAGAAAACAAATAGGAACTTTACTGGAGACACCTAATTTTTATCATTACCTCTCTGCTCTAAAAAATCTTGAAATTGCTGCTGCCATAAAAGGC
>DATCOF010000070.1:0-18091 GCA_036564845.1 Chitinophagaceae bacterium
ATATGATTTTCATTAAAAGAGTTTTTGAATGATGAACCACGGTGGCCTGATGTACCGAATGAAACTTTTTCTTCGGTTACAGATGGATCTGGTATTCCCGTATAATAAGCTGTAACAAGCTTTGGAATATTTACCAGGATATTTTGTTGTGCAGGCTTTCCTGCTAAAGGTGATATTTGCATGATTATGTTTCTTTCATTGTTTTTAAATTGAGCCAGCCACCGCTAAAACCTGCACGCTGCAAACCTTTAATAATGTACGGGCATCTTTTCATGATATCCCATATTAATCCTGATTTATAATTTTCAATCATTAAAATAACGGCCCCTTGGTTTAAACCAAATTGCCATTCAGAAATCCAGCTATTGGACATTGTATTCTTTTCCGGAAACGTTGGATTATAACTGGCATCAAAACCATAGGGGTGATGTTTTTCAAAATCAAGCATCTCTGTGGCATGACGCAATGTTCTAAGAACAACGTCCGGAAGAAATGGAAGAGAAGATACAACCGCCCATGGAGATATGGTGCCATCATCCGGTCCGAATGGAGCGCCTCTTGCTTTATAATTATAAAATTTTCTTTTAATCCCATCAATCATTCGTGTGCATGGTCCCGGACCGTCGCTTGCGGTAAATCCCCATCCGTTCTCTCCGTAATGAGCAAACCCTAACGGATTTTTTATAGCATATTGTTGCTGGATTAGAGTAGCACGCCGGCTGTTTTCAAAATAATCAATCCCAATCTTTTTATTCAAATCGTCGGAGATACCTCTGAAGTCCAACCATATTTGCGACATCTGGTGAATAAAGAGCGGGCCGGCGTAAATGCATTCAATATTGTATAACTTTTTCCATTCAAAAGTAAATATCCATTTTTTATATCCGGAAGAACTAATTGGAAAAGTAGGCGAGCCAAGTGCCAGTATATAAATAATGTGTGCCTCAGAATATTTCTTATTCCAACGGTAACGAAGAAATCCCGATTCTGGTTTCCAACCGTGAGAAACAGAATCTTTACCATTTAATGCCCATTGCCAATCTACCCGTGCATACAGTTCATCCGCAATCTTGCGAATTTCAATTTCGGGTTTATTTCCGCCATCGTAATAATATCTTGCAGTTAGTATACCAGCTAATAATATAGCAGTATCCGCCGTTGATAGTTCACTTTTCCACGTCCGCTTGCCGGTTTTCATATCAAGAAAGTGATAATAAAATCCTTTATACCCTGTTGCATCTACTTCGGTGCCCTGATGGCTGGTATAAAAGAATTTTAAAACAGTAAGTGTTCTTTTTACGGCTTCAGCCCGTGTTATAAATCCACGTTCAACGCCTACAACATAACAGCTAAGTCCCATGCCTGTTGCTGCAATACTTGATGGAGATCCCGGTTGAGTTTTATCGGCTATCAGCCCGGTTTGGTCATTCACCTCTTTTAAAAAATAGGCAAAAGTTTCCCGTTGCAAAACACTGAGCATTTCTTCATCCTGTACTTGTGGATTTGTATAATATGATTCGTTAGATTTTATTAGCCATGCCATTCCAGTTCTTTTTTCTTATCTGCGACTCCTTGTGTGGGTACTTTTATCTTAACAAATACCGATTTTTTTCCTTTCTGGTTGCGAAAGGATGCCTGTTTTTTTTAAAAAATTCGGCATACCATTATTTTTACATTTATATCAAATCAATTGATTTTCCATTGCTTTGCTATACAATCCCTGACGTGCTGCATCATCACATTTGGCCCTATGATATATTGCTTGTTGAGCCCGTAGTTTATTTTTTTCTTTCCCATGCCATATCTCTAAAGCCGGTTGCTGAATGGCACGGGCAAATGAAAATGTCAATGGCCAGTGTAGTTTCATTTTGTATTTTACGTGCATGGCATTTAAATGTGCAGTCGCTGATTCGCCCGATTGTCCACCCGACAAAAAAGCGATCCCTGCAACAGCAGCAGGCACCGATTGCAGGAAACAATGAATGGTGGCATTTGCAACTTCTTCAACAGTTGCCTGCTTAGTACAATTCAATCCCGGAAATACCATATTTGGTTTTAAGATCATTCCTTCCAGCATAACAGCTTGCTGGTAAAGTTGGATAAAAACAGTTCTCAATACTTTTTCTGTAACGTCAAAGCATAGTTGCAGATCGTGACTGCCTTCCATCAATACTTCGGGTTCAACAATGGGAACAAGTCCGGCTTCCTGGCATAGCGCAGCATAGCGGGCCAGCGCATGTGCATTGGCTTCTATACAGGCATGTGTAGGAATGGCTTCGCCAATGGCAATCACCGCACGCCATTTTGCAAAGCGAGCGCCCATTGTAAAATATTCAGCCAGCCGTTCACGCAAACCATCCAGACCTTCAGTTATTTTTTCTCCGGGGAAACCTGCCATTGCTTTGGCGCCGGTATCAACTTTAATACCGGGTATTATACCAGCATCAATAATTGTTGTGATAATCAATGTGCCATCTTTCTTTTTCTGCCGGATAGTCTCGTCATACAATATTGCACCACTTATATATTTATTTAAACCCGAAGTGGTTGCAATCAGTTCACGCCAGTCACGCCGGAATTTTTCCGTTTGAGGAATTCCAAGTGAAGCAAAACGTTTGTTGCAAGTGCCGTTGCTTTCGTCCATTGCCAGCAAGCCTTTGCTGTCGGCAAGCAACGCATTTGCTGTACTAATCAATAATTGTTTATTCATGAGTTGCTGTTCCATTTCCAGTTAAGAATTTCCGGCAAATCTTTGCCATTCTGATGCACATAATGTTTATGTTCAATCAACTTATCTTTTAATTGTTGTTTCAGGTAATCGCCCTTGCTGCCTAAATGCGGCAAGCGGTCAATCACATCAATTACCAAATGAAAACGATCAATATCATTTTGGACACGCAAATCAAAAGGCGTGGTAATGGTGCCTTCTTCTTTATAACCTCTTACATGCATATTGCGATTGGTACGACGATATGTAAGACGGTGAACCAGTCACGGATAACCATGAAAGTTGAAGATGATGTGTTTGTCTTTGGTGAAAAGCGAATCGTAATCCTGCTCGCTTAATCCATGCGGATGTTCCGACGCAGATTGCAATTTCATCAAATCAACTACGTTAACAACTCTGATTTTTATTTCAGGTAAATGTTCCCGCAAAATGGAGACAGCCGCAAGCAATTCAAGCGTAGGTGTATCGCCGCAGCACGCCATTACTACATCAGGTTCAAAGCCCTGGTCGTTGCTCGCCCACTGCCATATACCGATTCCTTCTGTACAATGAACCACAGCCTGATCTATCGTAAGCCATTGTGGCAAAGCATGTTTACCGGCAACCACAACATTTACATAATGACGGCTGCGCAAACAATGATCGAAAACAGATAAGAGACAGTTAGCATCAGGGGGAAGATAGACTCTTACAACATCTGCTTTTTTATTGATGACATGATCCAGAAAACCGGGATCCTGATGGGTAAATCCATTGTGATCCTGTTGCCAAACATGCGACGCAAGTAAGTAATTAAGCGATGCAATCTTTCTTCGCCAGGGTAATTCCAATGTTACTTTCAGCCATTTCGCATGTTGACTAAACATAGAATCAACAATACGGATGAACGCTTCATAACTGTTAAACAATCCATGTCTTCCGGTTAATAAATAACCTTCCAGGAAACCTTCACATTGGTGCTCGCTGAGCATAGAGTCAACTACCTGTCCCTTAGGTGCCAAAAATTCATCATACTTTTCTGTTGCCGCATCCCATTGGCGATTAGTTATTTCAAAAATGGCTCCAAGTAGGTTTGACAACGTTTCATCCGGACCAAATACACGAAAATTATGTTCATCATTATTCAGCTTCGCAACGTCTCTTAAAAACTTTCCAAGCACCATGGTATCCTGTCCGTTCACAGCACCGGGTGAAGGAACGTGCACGGCGTGCTTATGAAAATCAGGCATCCGTAAATCTTTCAAAAGTACACCGCCGTTAGTATGCAGGTTAGCGCCCATTCTGCGATTACCCTTTGGCGCCAATTCTGCTAATTCCGGAATTAAAGTTCCATTTTCATCAAACAATTCTTCTGCTTTGTAACTCTTCATCCAGCTTTCCAAAAGCGAAACATGATCGGGATGTTCTGCATCCACAAGTATTGGCACCTGGTGCGACCGAAATGTACCTTCTATCTGCAAGCCATCAACTACCTGCGGTCCTGTCCATCCTTTGGGAGATTTTAAAACGATCATTGGCCAGCGTGGGCGGGTATTGTCATTATTATCATGAGCATTGCTCTTTATTTGAAGGATCTCTTCAATAACTTTTTCCATGGTAGCTGCCATGAGTTGATGCATTGTTTCGGGATCATCGCCTTCCACAAAATGCGGTGTCCAACCGCAGCCCCGGAAAAATTGTTCGAGTTCATCATCTTCAATTCTTGCGAGAATAGTTGGGTTACTGATCTTGTAACCATTGAGGTGAAGGATGGGCAGAACCGCTCCATCTGTAATTGGGTTCAGCAATTTATTGGATTGCCATGCGGTTGCCAAAGGTCCCGTTTCGGCTTCTCCATCGCCAACAACACAGGCAACGATCAAACCCGGATTGTCGAATGCTGCACCAAATGCATGGCTCAATGAATAACCTAATTCTCCACCTTCGTGAATAGAGCCCGGCGTAGTAGGCGCCACATGGCTTGAAATGCCTCCCGGGAAAGAGAATTGTGTAAATAATTTTTTCAGTCCCGCTTCATCCTGTGTTACGTTTGGATATACTTCACTCCAGGTTCCTTCGAGATAAACATTACCAACGATTGCGGGTCCGCCGTGGCCCGGACCGGCGATATAAAACATATCGAGGTCATATTCTTTAATAACTCTGTTTAAATGTACATAGATAAAATTCTGCCCCGGCGTCGTGCCCCAGTGCCCAACCACGATCGGCTTTACATGCTCTAATTTCAGTGGCTCTTTCAATAACGGATTATCGTAGAGATAAATTTGTCCCACAGAAAGATAGTTGGCTGCACGCCAATACGCATTTATCTTTTGCAATAATTCAGGCGATAAAGTTTCAACTTCATTGACGATAATTTCTGTTTCCATAATATTATATTTAATCGATTTTTATTTTTTGAGAATTCTTTTATTTTACTTTCAACATACTTGCATTGATGGCAACAACAATAGTGCTAACTGCCATTAACGCGGCACCTGCAGCAGGGCTTAACAATACGCCCCAATGATATAATATACCTGCTGCAAGAGGCAACGCCACTACATTATAGCCTGTTGCCCATATTAAATTTTGAATCATCTTGCGGTGCGTGGCTTTACCAAATAAGATCAGGCTCACAATGTCTTTCGGGTTGCTGTTTACCAAAACAATACCCGCTGTTTCAGCAGCTATATCACTGCCGCTGCCAACCGCAATTCCAATATCCGCCTGTGCCAAAGCAGGTGCATCATTTACCCCATCACCCGTCATCGCTACAAATTCACCCTTGCTTTGCAAATCTTTTATTTTTTCTAATTTTTGATCAGGCAATACTTCGGCAATAAAACTCTCCATGCCCAACGTTTCACTTACAGCTTTTGCTACTTTATTGTTATCACCTGTAAGCAATATTGATTTGATGTTATTTTCTTTCAGCGTTTTAATGGCATCTGCCGATTCAGGCCGTATTTCATCCGACAAGGCAATGTAACCTGCCAACTCATTATTCACCATTACAAACACAACTGTTTCCGTATCATTAGCTTTGAACCCATCCGGCACTGCAATATTTTTTTCTTTTAAATAGCCGGGACTAACCACCAATATTTTTTTGCCTTCTACAGTTGCCTCAACCCCTTTGCCGGTAATAGCATTAAAATTTTCGGTCGCAGGAATCGCAATCTTTATGTCTTTTGCTTTTTGCAAAATGCCGGTCGCGATAGGATGTTCAGATTTTTGTTCTAATGCCGCAGCGATGCGAATGATTTCATTTTCATTAATATCTTTTTTAAGGGAGACTACTTTTGATACTTCAAATTTTCCAACTGTCAGCGTACCCGTTTTATCAAATACGATTGTGGTTATTTTCCTTGCATTTTCAAACGATGTTCTATTCTTTATGAGCAGTCCATTTTTAGCTGCCAATGATGTTGATCTTGCCACTACCAACGGAACTGCCAACCCTAAAGCATGCGGACAACAGATAACAATTACCGTAACCATTCTTGCCATGGCAAAGTCCAGGGGTTGTCCTGTCAGATACCAATAAAGGAATGTGCCAGTGCCTGCAATTAGTGCGATCAATGTTAGCCATCTTGCAGCCTTATCTGCCAGCAATTGGGTTTTTGATTTTGCTTTCTGAGCATCATCAACCAACTTTACAACCTGTGAAAGAAAAGAATCTTTTGCAGCATGAGATACGGTAACTTTAAATGAGCCGTTACCATTAATAGAACCTGCTATTACTTTATCTCCTTTTATTTTCTTTACGGGCTTTGATTCCCCTGTCAACATAGATTCATTCAGATAACTTTCGCCTTCCAATATTATTCCGTCGGCTGCTACTTTTTCTCCCGGTTTTACGAGAATAATATCCTTCTCTTTAAGTGTATTTGTTTTTACATCCTGCACCTTATCATCCGTTACCATGTGTGCATCGTCCGGCATCAACTGCACCAGTAATTCTAATTCTTTCGATGCTCCTGCAATGGATTTCATTTCAATCCAATGGCCAAGCAACATGATAAGTATTAGTGTTGCCAGCTCCCAAAAAAAATCCATTCCTTTTAAACCAAATACGGTTGCTGTACTATAGATGTATGCTACTGAAATAGCAAACCCTATCAGGGTCATCATTCCGGGATTCTTTTCTTTTAATTCACTTACCAGCCCTTTTAAAAAGGGCATTCCGCCATAAAAAAATATGACAGTTGATAAAGCAAATAAAATGCCTGGCGAGTCTTTAAACTGCCAGTCTACATGCATAAACTGCTGTATCATGGGCGATAACAACACTACAGGAATAGTGAGTATCAATACTGCATAAAACCGCTTTTTAAAATCTGCTATCATCATTTTGTGATGATCATGGCCGGCCATACCCATTGCGGGGTTAGGTCCTTGTTGCATTTTACTATGGTCCATTTTTGAATGATCCATTCCTTTCATGTTTTGATGTTCCATTTTTCTGAATTTGACGATTCAACACACGTTATATAATGTACTTCTCCTGTCATTGCTGATAAAAAAAAGCTATGATTAAAAATAAAATTGCGGCAATACCCGCTGCAATGAAGTTATAAGGGTTTAAATATTTTATATATTTTGTATGGTCGGCACGGGCAATGTTAGACGACATATTGGTCATGCCTGCAACAGGTGAAGAAACATCTCCAAATGTTCCTCCGGTGATTACTGCTGCAACGCAAAGCGGAATATTTGAACTAACCGAAACAGCGAGCGTTATTGCAAGTGGCATAATCAACGAAGCCGCTCCCCACCCTGAGCCGATAAAATAAGTAACAGCACCCGATAACAAAAAAAGTGAAACAGGAACACTCCATGCCGGCAGGGAATTTCCTACATGCTGCTGTATGAAACTGCTTAAACCTAAATCCTGTGAAATGGCAGCCAGGGGCCAGGCTAATACAAGAATAACCAACGTTGTGATAATTTCATTTCCACCGGATATAATATCGGTAGTCATTTTTTTAAGATTATATTTTTGGAAAAAATAAAAAATAGTGGATATGACTATGGTGATAAACAGGGCAACCAGCATAGCCCTGTTTGGTTCTGTATTTGTTATTGCCGATATAAAAGAATTGTTGCCCGGTTTATCTTTCCCGAAAAACCAAAAGAAAAAAATACTTAAAATTATTACACTCAACAGGGGAACAATAAGATTAATAACCCTTGGCTTTATTAAAGGTTTATCTTCTTCCATGTCCATATTCATCCCGCGGTTATCTTTTATACTTTTAGTTTCATTTAGATTTCTGCCAGATTTCTTAAATTGAATAAAGATGGAAAGAAAAGTTATAACAATGACCACAATGCTGAAAAATTCAAATGGAATGGCTTTAAGCCAGACAGCATAGGCGGAATTATTTTCTGCAACCCCTGCAGCTTTTAAACCCTGGCCAATAATAGCTACATTAAATCCTACAAAAGTAGTGGCGATGGGAATCAATTCTACAACCGGACTTGCCGTATTGTTTAGCATAAATGCCAGTCGTTCTTTTGCAATCTTATTTTTTTCAGCCAATGAACGGGTTATGGAGCCTGCCCCAACCACCCTAAATCCACAATCAATAAAAGTAACAGGAATCAAAGCCCACAATGTAAAAAACACACCCTTTTTACTCTCAATATGCTTTTCCGCCAAGTTTGAAAAAGCTTTTATGCCGCCTGATTTTTTTATAAGTGCAATTAAACCACTGAACAGATACAGAAACAAAAGCACCTGCAAACTACCCTTATCAGTTAATATTTTTACAATCTGGTCAACAGCTGTTTCAAAACCACCCGTAACCGTAGGATGTAATAAATAGCTTCCCAATAATAATCCGATTAAAAGTGAAGGGATTATTTTCTTAGACCAGATTGCAATGGCAATTGTTAAAAGGGGAGGTAAAATCGAAATCCAGGCTATTTTATCCATATTACATTATGAATTTATATTTAATTTTTAATCAAACGTGGTCTAACCAGGTTTCTCAGGAAGCGTTTTTAACTTTGCAATTATTGCATGTGTTTCAGCATCTGCAGAAATTCCATAGCCATTTACTAATACGCCTTTGACGTCAAACTTAGAAGATGATATTGCGTACAATACAGACTGGTCGTCAGGATTAGACGTACCTTCAAACCGGAACACCTTATCAATCTAAAAATCTTCTGGTAATAATTCAGTATTTGTCTGATGACAAACAATTCGCTCCCGCCTGACATTAAAATCCAATACATGGCCATCTTTTTTTAAGCCATTAATCGTTTCTGATAATGTGCCGTAACTTTCGTTCATAATATTTTTTACCTGAACCGGGCTTTAAGCTTTTTAAAAATTTATCAGGTCAATCATTGTTCGTCATTATAATCAACATTTGTTCCTTTATTAGCAAGGCCCCTGCCCGATTTGCCTTTTACACTTCCAACTGCACCTTTTATTATATTGTCAATCTCTGCTGCAGTTGTAGTTTTACCTTTTTTAAATTTATTTATTGGGTCACTTCCCGGACCGCTTTTTATTTTTTTTGAGACAGGAAGATTTTTGTCTTTTTTCATTTTGAATTTTTTATTTGTTAAAAATATATTTAATCGAAGTCTAAGTACATGTGTGGCTATTAAAGTCGGTTTATCTATTACATTTCCAGGCTATCTTTTTTACTTTGATTTTACTCCTGAAATTTAAAAGTATCATTGTGGCAATTAGTTTCACACTAATTCCTTAATCGAATAATGTCCTGCGTTACTAAGTTGTGCCTGCAATTCTGCAACATCAACTGTTTTGTTCATAGTCAGAATTGCACGTTGCGGATTCAATCCTACTTCAGCTTCCAGGATTTCCGGAAGTTTAAGCAATGCATTTTTTACGCTGTTAACACAGCCTCCGCAACTCATTCCGGATAGTTCATAATTTTTTTTTATTTTATAATATTTAAGTTACTTAAGTTCGCTTCTACTCATTATTCTGCTTAACGTTGTTACCTTTTCCATTCTATATCCGGCTGAAAAATATATTGCGATGAAAACTCTCTGTTTGAAGTGATTGGTTGCCGATACCCTATTCCAAGTGTCAAATATTTATTGATACTAACTTTCACACCGCCAAGCATGTTCAAAACTGCATCTTCGTTTTTCATCTTTTCGCCAAAAATTTCAACCACCAGAAATACACCCTTAGTTACCTTATAAACCAAAGCAGCGCTGCCTTCCACCATATCTTCCCGTGGACCATAATGAAGTATCTGGCTAAAAGCGAAACGGGACCTGACGTAAGCAGTAGAAAAACCTATCAGCGTATTAATGCGGCTTGCACCTTTCTTTGTCGGAATTTCAAACTCTATAATAGGACAAAATCCACTCATGCCATCTTTACTGCTTATTGCAACAAACTGAAACATTATTTCAGTATGGGTATTATATAAAAACCTGTCGTTTCTTATATGAAGCCCGATAGTTTTTGAAAGACCGGTTTCCAAATGGAATCCAAAATCGCTTTTTGTATTACCGTCCATTCTGCTTGCCGTTATAGGAAGCCTCAAGCTATAAGAACCCACGGGGTCGGGCATACCCATGTGGGTAAAGAAGGGGTGAGCTATTTCATCCTCGTCGTCCATCTGGGTTATAACAACTTTTGAAGATCAGTATTCATTTTAGGAATTTGCTGACTGTTAACAGGAAATGAGTTAACAATGAAAATAACAAATGAAAACACTGAAATATTTATGTACCGGTGAATCGAACTTATATTTTTTTTCATTTTTAAGTATTTTGCTAATTATTAATTTATATCAATCAATTACTATTATTGAATTAATCTGATATTCCTTTTATTGGCAATGGAAAAATAAAATCTACCAGCACATTATGGTGTGCTTTTGAAACATGGTCTTTAAAAGATTTCATACTACGACGCATAACTGAAGTATACTCTTTTCCCAGCTTCAATACTATTTTTTCAATATTTGCCATTTCTTTCCTGATAGCTGTTTCTCTGCTGTGTTTTTCCGCCGGCAAATTTTTATTAAGTAATTCGATGTTATATTCAAAATCCCGGTCAGCTTCCTTATAAAATTCATCAAGTAATGGATCGCAGGAATAAGTCTTGATATGTGAAAATTTGATGGCTGATTTTTTTTCAGCTTCATCCAATATTCCATCACTATTGGCGGCAAGCAGGGTTATATATGCAGGGAATTTAAGAAGTGCATTATTTTCCGATTCTGTAAGATCTTTAAACGATTTCATCTTTAATGTGATTTAATTTTCGTTTTACCTGACTAATGGGAGTAGATGGGCTTTTTTTTAATGATGTCTCAATCGCCCTAAGATGGTATCCAGTGAATTCTTTAATTTATCAATTGCTTCTGCCACTGATTGTTCATGTGTATCAGCATCTGCAGTTACGGCAATGGGCTGCCTGCCTTCAAGCCTTGCTTCAATCATACATCTTTTGTCGTTTATCCCATCTTTATTTCCGTTCTCATCTGAAAGATGCACTTCCAACCTTGTTATATGCTCGCTAAACCTGCTTAATTGCTCTGATAGTAAGTCATCTAACTTAATACCAAATGCTTCATGTACGCTTAGATTTTTATCTGCATTTATCTGAATCGTCATATTGCCGTTTTTATTTTAACTATAGAAAGTAATTTAAATATTGTTGTTTATTTTCTTTTCCGGGACCTGCCAAACCATACTACTAATCCTATAACAACAACGATCATAAAAAACCACCAACCCATATGCATTCCCCAGTAATAATTATCTCCATTATTGTGCATCATAGCTTATATTTTTAAGGGTGAAAAGAATAATTATTTAATGATGATGATTAGCCATCCCTCCCATATTCGTGTTGTTCATCATCTTATTACCATTCATATTTTGCATCATTCCCATCATTTGCTGGTTTCCCATCATTGTTCTAATCATACCGGACATCATGCTGGTGTCACCATTCGCTGTTTCCATCATGTCAGACAGCATATTTTGCATCATGCGTGGATTATCTTTCAGCATATTCATCATTGAACTATGATTTCCCATGATCATCATTTGATGTTCCTGCATCATCATCATACCATTTTTGCTATTCATCATTACGCCTATCATTTCCTGCGACATAGTACTATCACTGGCAATTGCGTCCATAATTTCCTTTCTTGTTTCCTTGTTTGAAAGGCCTTGCATTTGAGCTGATGTGGACTGACAAGATGCGAAAAGTGTTAATAAGGCGATTGCGTATACGGCTACTGGTAATGTTTTCATTATTATTTTGTTTTATGCTTTTGAGGAAGTGATCTGATGTAATTAACCAGTTCCCATCTTTGACGATCATTTAGAGTTACTTTAAACTTAGGCATAGGAAGGTGTCCTGTAGAAATCATATAATACAAAGCACCATCAGTATCCTTGGGTTCCCATGGAGTTGTAAGGTCGGCCGGTCGTGGTTCAATTGATGCTGATCCAAGCCCATCTCCTTTCCCCTTTTTCCCATGGCAGGGAGCACAATAGCTTATGAAAAGGGTTCTACCTTTTCTTAATGAAGCGCCATTGTTTGCCAAAGGGTTTTTGACTTTTGTTGCGCTATCAGGGACCTTCCAAAGCTTAGATTGGGCTTGTGTAGAATTTTGTCCAATTAATAACAATATTGCAATGGAAATGATTTTTAAAAATTGAGTTGAAATTCGTTTCTTATTCATGATAAAAAATAATTGTTCGAAAATATTCAAGAAGGGTAGAATGTATTTTAAAGATGGTATAAAATAATAAATAGAAGAGCAAATAATAAGCCTAAAAGTAAATCTGAAAAATAATGTATGAATTACGCAACAATGCTCTTCAAAATATCATTAACCAATCTCGCTATCATTACTTCTTCATTGGTTTTAATAACACGAACAGTTACCTTGCTTGCTTCTGTTGAAATAATGGCTTCATTATTCATGTTTTTTATTTCGTCCAGTTCAATTCCCAAAAACTCAAGATGGTCACATATTTTGCTTCTTACTTCCGGCGAATGTTCACCAATGCCACCGGAAAAAACCAGTGTATCTAAGCCACAAAGAACAGCAGCAAAAGAGCCGATCCATTTTTTTGTTTGATAACAAAACAATTCAATTGCGTCTTTGGCATAACCGTTGGTGTCTTCAACTTCCATTAATTCCCGCATGTTTGAACTGGTTTCGGATACGCCGAGAAGACCGGATTCATGATTGATCAAATGATTAAAATCTTTTGGATTCATTTTTTCGAACTGCATTAAATACCATGCAACGCCAGGATCAAGATCTCCGGTGCGTGTGCCCATAGGCAAGCCGGATGCGGGTGTGAAACCCATAGTAGTATCAATGCTTTTTCCATCTTTAACCGCCGCAAGACTGACGCCGCTTCCTAAGTGTGCTAATATTACTTTTCCATTTGCAATGTCACTACCTGCCAATCGATTTAATTCTTCCATAAGAAAGGAATAGGAGAGTCCATGAAATCCATATCGTTGAATTCCTTTTTCGAAATAGCGTCGTGGGATGGATAATAATTTTGCAACGGTTGGCATTGATGTATGGAAAGAAGTATCAAAACAAGCGACCTGTTTTAATGATGGATAACGCTTGTTAAAGACTTCTATCAATTTTATTTCTTCCGGTAAATGTTCAGGATCATAAGCGCTTATCTTTTTTAATTCCTTCAATAATTCAGGAGAGATAATTTCAGGCTCCGTATGTTTCATGCCATGAACAATGCGGTGGCCAATTGCTTTGATTGAATCGAAATCTTCCTGTTTTTCGAGCAAGTCAATAAGTTTATCAGCAGCTTCATCATGACCCGCAGCTTTAATGCTAATGCTATTTTTTTGGTGCGTAACGGAGTTATTAAAATTAAGTTTTGCTTTTTGCGTACCAATGTTTTCAATCTCTCCATAAAACAATTGCTCAAGCGGTTCTTTAATTTTGTATAAAGAAAATTTAATGCTGGAGGAACCTCCGTTGATCGTTAAAATATTTGAATTTGTTCGCTGCATCATTTACTTTTTAATCCGAATGAAGCCAGCTTTTGGCAGGTATCTTCATAACTGATATGATGAATGCCTGTTATTCCCAAACTACTAGCCACACTGACAAACATTGGCTGATCTTCAATATAAATTACTTCTTCAGGCTTAACGTTGGATATATCAAGTGCCAATTTAAATATGTCGATATCCGGTTTCCGGAAATGGACATAACTGGAAGAAATAAAAAAATCTACGAAGCCGGCTAAATTAAATGTTTGAATACGGTAAGTATTCAACTCTCTTGCTTCATTGCTTACTACTGCGATCTTTAAATCATATTGCTTTTTCAAACCGATTATGAATTCTATCATTTCCGGAAGCTTTTTGGATTGGGCAAACATAAATTCCCGGAACTCATCTTTGCTAAAAGATCTTTCTTCATAAAAGACTGTTCGGTCCAGGTATTCTTCAAGGGTGAGTTTGCCTAATTCATAGGTGTCGAACGTAAGGTTGTGCCGGGTTTCCATTTCGGGTATATCGAGGCCAAATTTTTCTGCCGCCAGATGCCGCGATTCATGTCCCCATCCATTGGTAAGCAGAACGCCACCGATGTCGAGAAACAATGTGGTAATATTCTTTTTGTTCATAAACTAATTTTTATGTGTTGATTCTTTTTTCAATGCTTCAAATCCTGATACCACATCAAACAATTCTTCATCAATGGAACTTTGCCGTAAGCGGTTAAATGTATTATGAAGATCACCCAGCAATTCTTCTATGTTTTTTTCTGCCCGCTGCATAGCGCTTAGTCGGCTTGCGTTTTCGCTCGCCAATGATTCTGCACAGGCTTTAAATAACGATACAAAAAGATATTCACGGATTAGTGCAAATAATGTTGGTTCAGCTCTTCCGGCTATTTGAGGTAATTTTTTTGTTGGCCAGGTCATGTCCGAAAATTCATGTTGCCATTTTTCGTCCAATGGCAACAGTTGCTGCATTACAGGTACATATCCTGCTCCTTCTTTAGGTTGGTTGTGAAAAATATATAAGGTTGTTATACCTTCTTTTTCCATACTCTCTTGTGCCTTTATCAAAATTTCACCTACAAGGGATGTGATTGCATTAACTGCATTGGGAACAGTAAAAAGCTTAGTGGTGTTAAGGCCAACATCACTCAACAATAATTGAATTCTTTCTCCTACTGACCATATTTCTTTTTTGCCCGGAACCGCATGTAGTGATTTCGAAACAAAATCAGCTAATGAATCATTGAACCTTCCAACAAGCCCCTGGTCTGATCCGAAGACAATGCCCCCACTTAAATTTTCATTTTTATTTTTCGGTTCCGTTTTTTTATTTGTAGTATTTATTTTTTCCGATTTAAAATAAGCAGCAAGGCCTAACGAAATAGTTCTATAATAATCTCCTAAAGAAGCCACAGCTAATTCGTACTGGTTTATATTTGAAGCGGCAACCGCTTTCATGGTTTTTACTACTGCATTTATATCTGCTGCACTTTCCAGTTTGGTTCGTAAGCTTTCTAATGTCTCCATTACGTGCTGGGTTTATCCCTTACGGGTTTATCCTGAAAAGGCAACAAAGCATCGGCAGCAATTTTTAAAATAGCTTCTTTGTCTTCATCGCTTAAAGGTTTATCTGAAAATAAATTCTTTGATATTTCACCGGGCATACTTGTACTGCTTTGCAGCAAAGCGGCTTCGGCATCTTTCATTTTTTCAACAGGCACGGTATCGAACAGACCGTTTGTCAATGCGAGTAATTCCACTACCTGTTCGGGAACAGACAACGGATGAAGTTCATTTTGTTTGAGCCAGTTTCGGATGCGTTTTCCATGCTCAATGGTGGTGCGTGTATGTTCATCAAGGCGGGTTCCGAACCTCGCATAATTTTCCAGTTCTTCAAATTGAGAATAGGCGAGCTTGAGGTTACCCGTTACGGAACGGTAGGCGGGTAACTGTGCCTTGCCGCCCACACGGGACACGGATTTGCCAACATCCACCGCGGGTAAAATGCCCAACTCAAATAGTTTGGGTGACAAATAAATCTGCCCGTCGGTTATGGAAATAAGATTGGTGGGAATGTAGGCGGAAATATTTTGCGCTTCTGTTTCAATGATGGGCAATGCTGTTAATGAACCCCCTTTGAGCTCATCACTTAAATGCGTGGACCTTTCCAGTAGCCGTGAATGAATGTAAAAAATATCACCGGGAAAAGCTTCACGTCCCGGTGGTCTGCGCAACAACAAAGAAAGTTCCCGGTACGCTCTTGCATGATGGGTGAGGTCGTCATAAACGATCAGCACGTCTCTGCCCTGTTCCATAAAATATTCTGCAATGCTGGTAGCAGCGTAGGGAGCGATATATTTTAACCCGGGAGAATTGTTGCCTTCTGTTACCACCACAACCGTATAATCCATTGCGCCTTTTTCTTTTAGTATCGCAACCACTTTAGCAACGGAAGAGGCACGCTGACCAATGGCACAATACACACAGATCACATTTTTATCGTGCTGATTTAATATGGTATCAATTGCTATAGCAGTTTTGCCTGTTTGCCTGTCGCCCAAAATTAATTCACGTTGTCCACGACCAACCGGTATCAATGCATCAATAACTTTTAATCCTGTCTGCATGGGAATAGTAACAGCTTTGCGATCCATAATAGCGGGGGCAGGACGTTCGATTGGATAACGTTGACTGGTAGTAATTGCGCCTTTTCCATCTACAGGTTCGCCTAATGGATTAATCACTCTTCCGATGAGGTTATCACCAACAGGAACATCCATTACACGTCCGGTTCTGTATACTTCATCGCCTGCATTCAACAGAGAATCTTCGCCAAGCAGTATGGCACCAATTTCATTTTCATCAATGTTGTATGCTATGCCGGATAGGCCATTTGGAAATTTCAATAGTTCTTCAAAACCTGCACCAGGCAGGCCGGTAACTTTAATAACTCCTGCGGATACACTGGTTACATATCCAACTTCTTTTGGTGCAAATGAAAAAATATATTTGTTTCTAACCTCATCTATGTGATGAAAAGTATTAGTGAGGATATTGTTTAATTCATCTGATGGCATCTTATTTTTTTTCTTGTTCAGCCTCTTTTTCAGGAGCTTGTTTTTTTTCTGCTTCCGGCTTTTTATGTGTTACATGATTTGCTGCGATTGCAGGCTCAGCTTTTTCTTTTATGGTTTCAGAAATACTATTTTGTAATGAATCGAGGTATGCAGAAATATTCCATGAAAGCTTGTATCCATTTGCCTTTAGTTCAATTCCACTGATTATTGCAGGTGAAGTTTTAAATTCAAATTCGGGTTCCTTACCCAATATTTCATCTACTGCTTTTTTAATTTCAGTTTGTTGTTTTTTATTAAGTTCAAATGCACTTTGTATCAATACAGGACTTGACTCAGATTTGAATGCATCAACGAATTGTTGCTTTTCTTTATCTTTTAACTCCTCTACCCGGCTGATAAAAACTTTTATCGCTTGTTCTTCCAAACTAACAGAAGCAAGATCTGCCAGGGCTTTTCGTGAGATGTCGAAAACCTCCTTTTGTGTTTTTTGAGCCAGGTCTTTTTTCAAATCCTCCTGCATATCCTTAAGCCCTTTTTGTTGTTTATCATGAATGGCATCCACATCTTTTTTTGCATCATCCATCAGTTTATCCTTTTGCACTTTGGTATCAGCAATTGCCTTGTCCATTAATTCTTTTTTTTGCTCATCAAACTGTTTGTTTTTCTCATTGAATTCGTCCTGTTCTTTTTTGGCTTCTTCCTTTTTATTTTTCGCATCTTCTAATCTTGATACTATTTTTTTCTCTCTTGCGTCAATAGCATCCAGTACCGGTTTGTATAAAAATTTTTTTAACAACCATACCAAAATGAGGAAGTTAATTATCTGCGCTATTACCGTGAACCAATTAATTTTCATCTCTATTATTTTGCAATGATGTGGTTCCAGAACGGGTTAGCGAAGATCAGGATCATGGAAACCACGAAACAATAAATGGCTGTTGATTCTATCATAGCCAAACCAACGAATAAGGTTCTTGTAATAGTTGACGATGCATCGGGCTGTTGTGCCAATGAACTCAGTGCTGATGCTACCGCTTTACCCTCGCTTAATGCCGGAAACATGGTGCCGATGCCTGTAGTAAACCCGGCAGTAATTATTGATGCGATTGCAATAGTTGTTGCGCTATCCATTTTTATCCTCCTTTTGTTTTTTGGTGAGTAATTTTTTTTTCTTTGAATGTTTTACCTGTATTGATCCGGCGATGTATACCGTTGCCAGGATGCTGAAAATATAAGCCTGTACCATGCCGGTTAATAAGCCCAGCACATTCATAATAAC
>DATCOF010000071.1:0-12056 GCA_036564845.1 Chitinophagaceae bacterium
TTATTGTAGAACTTCCTATTAAACTCGATTGCATTTATTCCTTTAAACATAACTAAATATTTTAGTTATAAAATTACTAAATAATTTAGTTAAAAACAAACTCTATATTTATATCACGAATAAACTACCTAATTCTATTAAATTTTTTACGATGAGAAATTCAATTATTATCAGCAGCGTTATTTTTTTATTGATGTCGTGCGCAGGAAATAAAACGCAGGGAATTAGCGGCATGCCGCCTTGTATGGTAACAAAGATCGAAGCAATGAAGAGTGATCCTAAAGTAAATCCACCGCAATCTGTTACAGAATACACGTACAAAGGAACAGTGGTTTTTTGTATAACCTCCGGTTGCTGCGACCAGTTTAATCCCGTTTACAACAGTGATTGCGATTATTTAGGTGCGCCGGATGGAGGGATAACAGGAAAGGGAGATGGAAAAATTGCTGATTTTTTTGCGAATGCCACCAATAAAAAAGTAGTTTGGAAAAATAAGTAGAAATATTTTTTAACAAGTAAGAAAATAAAACGCATTATCGTTGTCACTTACTTCAATTGCATATCTATATTCAACGTTTTTATTTTATATTTTCTTCTTATCAAAGGATTATTCAATCCGTTTACAATATTATCAACGACAATAAAATCTCTAAGCTTGCTGAACAATTGCGTGAGTGTTTTAAAACCATAAGTTCGCGAATCAAAACTTGGATCTAATTTTCGTAAGTTCAATCCCATTGTAGAAACATACACTTCGTTGCTCTCACTGGCGCTCATGTCAAACGCTTTATTGATAAGCCTTGTATCAATTTGAACTTTTTCTTTTTTATGAATTACTTTTTTTTCTTCTTCCTGCTCAATTTTTGGTTCCAGGTTTTCAACATGGGTAAATATCTCACACGATTTTACAAATGCATTCGGTGTTTTTTTCTCGCCGATGCCCATAACAAAAACGCCATCTTCTCTTATACGTTTTGCCAAACCGGTATAATCGCTGTCGCTGCTTACAATACAAAAACCATCTACTAAATTATCATGCAGAATATCCATCGCATCAATTATCAATGCACTGTCAGTAGAATTTTTTCCTGTGGTGTAAGAAAATTTTTGAATCGGATTAAACGCCATTTCATTCAGTTGTGCTTTCCATGAATTCATGTGCGGCGTTGTCCAGTCGCCATACACTCTGCGTATCGTAACCTTGCCATACTTTGATGCTTCCTCCAAAACAAGATTTAGCAAACGCGGTTGTGCATTATCGCCATCAACCAGCAAAGCAATTCTGTTCATTTTATTTTCCATTGTATTGTAAAGCTATTGCATTAAATATTTATTGCATTACCCTGAAATATTTTATCCATTGGCCGATAGCTTCTTTGTATTGCTTAGCCATAACTCTTGTGATCTGTGCAATGTGAGAGCTCCACTCATCCCGTAATTCTTCTAAAATTTTTGGTGTTCTCTCCAACGCCTCTGTAGATTTGATAAGATCGAATTCCATTTTTATTCCGAAAGTAAATTATTTCTATATATTTTATGAAGGACATGGATTTATAAAAAAGGAAAATCAAATGAAAGCTGCAGAAACAACTTTGAAGTTTTTAGATAAATATTTAAAGAACCCGCAGAAGTCAGGATTGAATTAAAAGATTTACTAAACAATATTTTGTAAAGCAACAATCAGTTAATTTTTTTGTACTTACCTTTTGTAAAATTTTGATGTGTTTCGCTCACGTATTCAGTAAATTTGTTTTCCTTAACCAATATTATTTTAATGGCGCTTATTGATATAAAGCTTCCAAAATCAATTGCACGGGCGCTTAACTTACCGGTTAGTTCTCCCAGGCGTCAGCAGCTAAAAGTTTTAAGGAAGATGTTGAGAAAGGCACGCTTTACTGAGTTTGGCCAAAAATATATGTTTGATGAAATACTGTTGAGCAGGCATGTCGGCAAATTATTTCAGGAGGTAGTTCCCACATTCGATTACAGCAAAATTTTTAAAGAATGGTGGTACAAAACATTAGAAGGCAAGCCTGATATTTGCTGGCCCGGCGTAATAAAACTTTTTGCGCTAAGCAGCGGTACCAGCGAGTCTGCGAGCAAATATATTCCTATAACGAAAGATCTTATCCGTTCCAATAACATCACAAGCATTCGCCACCTGTTAACGCTGGCAACATATTCTCATGTACCTAAAAGAGCTTCTTTTAGCAAGGGCTGGTTGATGTTAGGCGGCAGTACGCAGCTGCAAAAAACGGCTACATATTTTGCCGGGGACCTTAGTGGCATACAGGCAAAAAATCTTCCCTTCTGGTTTCAGGGATTATATAAGCCGGGTAAAAAAATATCGCAGGAAAAAGATTGGGCAAAAAAACTGGATGAGATTGTTGAGAAAGCACCGGAGTGGGACATTGCATTTCTTGTAGGCGTACCTGCATGGGTTCAATTGTGCATGGAAAAAATTATTGAGCGCTACGATCTTAAAAATATTCATGAGATGTGGCCCAACCTTGCTTTCTATGTTCATGGCGGCGTTGCGATGGAGCCATATAAAAGAGGATTTACAAAATTGCTCGGCAAGCCAATTACATACATTGAAACATATTTGGCAAGCGAAGGCTTTTTGGCGTATCAAAACAGGCAGGATTCAAAAGGGCTTAAGCTTGTTCTTAATAACAATATCTTTTTTGAATTTGTTCCTTTTGATGATGACAACTTTGACGGCGAAGGCAATATGGTGGCTGATCCCAAGGCATTGATGATTCATGAAGTAGAGGAAGGGAAAGATTATGCAATACTGATAAGCACCAATGCAGGTACGTGGAGATATTTAATTGGTGATACGGTTCGCTTTCTTGATGTAGAAAAAAGCGAGATAGTTATTACGGGCAGAACAAAACATTTTTTAAGTCTTGTAGGCGAGCATTTAAGTGTTGACAATATGAACAAGGCTATTGAACTGGTAAGCGAAGAATTAAAAATATGCATTCCTGAATTTACTGTTGCAGGCGAACCTTACGGTTCGTTTTTTGCTCATCACTGGTATATTGCAACGGATGATAAAGTAAATACTGAAGAGCTAAAAATAAGGATCGACAATAAATTAAAAGAGCTGAACGATGATTATGAGGTAGAAAGGAAGCATGCTTTAAAAGAAGTTTTTGTAGATGTGCTAAGTGAACAAACTTTTATGAATTTTATGAAAGCAAAAGGAAAGATCGGGGGACAAAATAAATTTCCAAGAGTTTTAAAAGGAAAGATGCTGGAAGACTGGAAAAAATTTTTGAAAGGCGCTGCTGTTAAATAATACTGTGTGCCGCAAATCTAAAGCTGCAAATAATTTTATTATTGTAGTTTTAAACAGCGGCATTTTATTTTAAAAAATTACAATGGCAGATATAATACAGGCAATAATAAAAGGGTTATTAATGGGGTTGTTGCTTGTTATTTCTGTTGGGCCTGTAATTTTTACAATCATAAAACAAAGCATCAACAATGGTAAGGAAGGCGGCTTTAGTTTTGTATCCGGGGTTTGGGTAAGCGACCTGGTATGGGTAATATTGAGCAACCTGTTCTCTGAATTTGTAACCACCCTTCTTGATTTTAAAAAACCCATTGGTATTGCCGGGAGTATTTTTTTAATAAGCATGGGCGTGTTCTATTTGTTTTTCAAAAAAGTAAAGGTTCATCCGCAGGATATTAATTTACCTCCACTACAGGGAAGCGATCATTTAAAACTTGCATTGCAGGGCTTTTTGGTTAATACGCTTAACCCCGGTGTAATTGCTTTTTGGCTAACATCAGTTACAGCAATTGCAATAACGCATACGATAAAAGAAAGGATAATAATTTTTAGTACATGCCTTATCATTAACATGAGCGCTGATGTTGGTAAAGTAATTCTTGCAGGTAAGCTCAGGTCAAAACTTACTATCCATAACATCAGGTTGATCAACCGGGTCTCGGGATTTATCTTACTTTGTTTTGGAACATTTTTATTTATGGGTGTAGTATTTTTTATGAAGAAATATCAATAGTACTTTTACAAATGAAAAGTGCACTTCTCTTTTTTGTCTCATCATTTATTTATGCGTCATGCTTATCACAGCCTTCTGATTTTATAGTTTTAAAAAAAGATCAGCGTACAATAAAAAGTTTTTTTGCAGGAAGCAACATAGGTTTTAAAACAGACAAAGGTTATTATAATGGTCAGATAACATCCGTTAAAAAAGATTCTCTGTTTATTGAGGAGTATGATATAAGACAGATACCAACAAATCTTGGAGTGTATATGTTGGATACGGTAGCAACCTACAGGCTTGGTTTTAATTATAAGGATGTTATTAAAATTGAAAATCAAAAAACAAAAGGATTTAATTGGGCTAATAGTGGCGGAAGTCTTTTGGGCGGCGGAGTTTTAATAACAGTGGCAGGCCTTGTCACATGGATATTCGCAAAACCCGGAACACAATATCATGCAAGCCCGGCGCTTGTTATAGGCGGCGCAGCATTGGCCGGTATTGGATATTTATTGCTAAGGTCAAACGGATCTTATTATTCTATTAGCAAAAAGTATCAACTCAAATATATAAAAGTGAAATAAACCCACATCTCCTAAAGGGGTGCCTGGAAGGGATATGAAAATAAAAAGTAAATCACAACCAAAACCAAGAAGTCTGCTTGTAAGAACATGGCGCATTTTTAAAAAAGTTGTGCTGTATGGTTTTCTCTTTTCTCTTTTCTATATTTTATTTTGTAAATGGATAAACCCACCGATAACAATTACACAATTAAGCAGTGTTTTATTTGGGCATGGATTGAAAAGAGATTATGTAAGCATGGATGATATGAGCCCTAACATAAAGCTGGCAGTGATGAGTTCAGAAGATCAATTGTTTCCTGATCATAACGGATTTGATTTTAAGAGCATTGAAAAAGCGATGAAGCACAATCAAAAAAGCAGGTCACTGAGAGGTGCAAGTACAATAAGCCAACAGGTAGCAAAAAATGTTTTTCTGTGGCAACACGGCGGCTATTTTAGAAAAGGGTTGGAAGTGTATTTTACTTTTATGATCGAACATTTGTGGAGTAAAAAAAGAATATTGGAAATGTATTTAAATGTTGCAGAAATGGGCGAAGGAGTTTTTGGTGTAGAAGCTGCTGCAAAAAAATATTTTAATAAATCTGCAAAAAATTTAAGCAGAACAGAAGCGGCAATGATAGCCGCATGTTTACCAAACCCTAAAGGGTACATCGTAAAACCCCTGTCAGCGCATGTTACAGCAAGGTATCCGTGGGTATTAAAACAGATGGATCATTTAGAAGGCGACCCCGATATACAAAAACTAATTCACTGAATTATTTAATATTTCACGCCAAGTTGCAAAGTGATTAAGGCGCAGGGAGAACAACTTTGCGCCTTTGCTCCTTTTTTTCTTTGCGTGAAATTTTATTTCATTAATTTCTCAACACCATTAATTGCCACCTGCAATCTTTCTTCATAATTGCCGCTTATATCAATCCACGGAACAGATTGATTCACCATAATGTCTTTGTAAAAATGGTATAATTTATTTCGTGTTTCTACATCGGGATATTCTCTCAGATCATCTTTTATCCAGGGCAGATCAACATTGCAAACAAGATAGAGATCATATTTTCTTGTGGCAATTTGATTCAATATCCAGCTATGGCATTTACCAAAAGCAAATTCACACCAAACTTTCATCACGTACATATCGGTGTCGATAAATACGGTTGACGGTTGACTGTTGGCAGTTGACAGAACAGCTTCTTCACCATCAATTTGTCCTTTTGCAATCGTTAGCAGATCATCGTAAGTATATTCTTTTCCGTGTGTGTCTAAATATTCCCTTGCATATTCCGGGCACCACAATGTTTTATAATGCTTAGCAAGCTGAGAGCACAAAGTGCTTTTGCCCGTTGATTCAGGACCTATGACAACAATTTTTTTCATGCCCGTTACGCAATTTCTTTTTTAAGATTCTCTTCATTCGCTCTTCTAACCCATTCCAGCAAACCCCATACAGCCATGATAAGTAATACAACATAATACACACTTGTAAAAACGTAGTGCTTTACAAAATATAAAGGAATGGATGCAATGTTAGTTGCTATCCACCAATACCAGCTTTCAACTTTTTTCTTTACCATAAGCCACATGCCTGTAAATGCTGTAGCGCTTGCAAATGCATCCGCCCATGGAATTGCGCCGGGAGCAAAATCCTTTTTTAAATAAGTAAGTGCAGCAAAAATGGAAACATAAAACGCTGCAAAAAAAAGAAGTTCGTTTACCCATTCTTTTTTATTACTCCATGTAATTACAACTACATGATGTTGCTGCCGGTCTTTTCTTGTCCATAATATCCAGCCATAAATACCCATGATGGTGTAATATAAATTAACGCCTGCTTCACCTAACAAACTTCCTTTAAAACTGATGTAGATATAAATAATAGTGGTTATTAAACCTATTGGATACACTAAAATATTTTCTTTGCGGGAATACCACACGCTTGCAATACCGAAGAATACTGCAATGTATTCAAGCCAGGTAGTTTCTTTCATGCCATCAATAAATTGCCGGAGTATTTCTGATAGATCCAATTGATAAAGATTAGTGACAAAAATAGTTTTAAATCATTTATTCTCCTTTAAGCAACGTTTGGCTTTTATAAGTTGTCACTTTATAAACACTATATGAAAAAAACCTACTTAATTATTTTTTTGGTTTCTTCTATTATCAGCGCCACATCTCAAACAAAACCTTTAAGCTTACTTCTTAAGACCGGAATAAATATTTCTCATTATGATCTGCCAAAACAATACTCCCCCAATGATCGTATAATTGATAAAGGAAGTATAGAAAATTTTCAAATTGCTGTATTAACTGATCTTTCCTTAGAGAAACATTTAATTATTGAAACAGGATTAATTTTTAATGGTAAAGGAGGTAAAACAGAAATCAGCAAACCTGTTGTTCTATGGGAAAATTCAACTTCTAAACCTATATATCTCGAAGTCCCTGTCAATTTAATCTACAGCCAGGATCTTGTAAGAAATTTTAAAATTTTTGTCGGCGGTGGCCCTTATGTCTCTTTAGGAATTGGAGGTAAAAATAAATACTCAGGAAATGATGGTGATATTATTTCACATCCTTATTCGGGAAATAAAATAATAACATATGGAAAGGATAATCAGAACTATGAAGGAACTTACAACAGGCTTACGCCAATTGATTTTGGATTAAACACAACGGCCGGAATTCAATACAAAAAACTTCAGCTATACTTTAATTATGGATTTGGGATGCAGGATGTTAAACCAAAAGACAGCCATGAAAATATGGGTAAGAACAGAACACTGACATTTGGTGTTGGGTACTTTTTACATAAATAATTATTTTTTACTTTTAAATTTATTGATCGCATTTTTTGAGTACTCACTTAATACAAGCTTGCCGCTGATCGCTGCCCTTTCTTTTAAAAGTTCATCCCAATGTTCAGTTCCTTTCCAGAATATTTTTTTCATTTCTGCCATTGCCTCAGGATTGGAATGTGCCAAAGAGTTTGCCAACCGGTAAACCGATTCGTCCATATTATCAATTGAATTATGTACTTCAGCAAACAGGCCTTTATGCTTTGCCCACTCTGCATTTCGCCAGAGAGACGCATCAATTGCCAGTTGAGAAAATGCAGATGACCCGATTTTTTTTTCTATCGCCGGACCTACAACAAAAGGACCGATACCCATTGCCAGTTCACTTAATTTTATTTCTGCTTTATCAACTGCAATCGCATAATCAACAGATGCTGCCAGCCCTACACCGCCACCAACACATTTACCATGTATCCTTCCGATAATAATTTTTTTACACTTTCTCATGGCATTGATAACATTAGCAAAACCGCTAAAGAATTTTAATCCTTCGGTTGCATTGTTAATCGTAATAAGTTCATCAAAGCTTGCGCCTGCGCAAAATGCTCCATCGCCTCCGCTGCGAAGAATAATAACTTTTGTTTCATCATGCGTTCCTGCAAAATGAATTTCATGTGCAAGCTGCTCTAATATTTTCGCAGGCAAAGAATTGCTTTGCGGATGAAAGAATTCAATGGTAGTTATTCCGTGTTCGTTATGAGAAGTTACGTAAGCTTCCTTAATTTGATTTATCATAAAGTGTCATTTTAACAATGAAAAATTTATGTGTTGATAAAAAATGCTGCCTTTAGAAATTTCTAATTCAGTTATATTAAATACGCCGCTGTTTATTTGTTCATTAATGCAGTTGCTGAGTTGCAGTACTAATTGCGGAAGATCATTTTTAATAGTAGAGAAAACAATAAGCTTATCAATATTTACATATTCATGGGCAACCCTATTTCTAAATCCCTTTATTATTTGCCAACTAATTTCAGGAAATTTTTCTTTGGTGGCTTTACTTACTAAAAAAAAATTCATCTGCAGTTTGATAATCCCGGGTATAAAGCAAAATTTTCTCTATTGCTTCTAAAATTCTTAAGAGATAAAGCAAATCTTTGTTAGCAACTTGCATATTTTAAATCTTGTTTAGCCCTATATAAAATAATGGGCTCTGCATATTTGCTTAAAATAATATCTACCGGTACGTCAATATCTTTTTTAATTTTATTTTGAAAATAGATAAGAGATTCAATATTTACGTCCTGTTCTATAAGCAAATCAATATCCTTAAAGTTTTCATTTCTTGCAAAGGAGCCAAATACCCCAATCCTGCTAACTCCAAGCAATTCAAATATTTTTGCCTTTTTAAAATAATTTTCTAACTCATGTATATTTTGAATTACCATTTTATAAAGTTAATGTTTCTTTCTAACCATCGTTAATATCGTCGCCACACCTACAACGGGCTCCTCTGTTTCGTCTAAAATCTCAACGTACCATTTTACAATTCCTTTCGGTATATCACTTCCTTTTATAAAAGGTACATCAGGATTTTTTTCTTTTAACTCCTGTTCAATTTTTTCTTTGCAGGTAAAACGGATAAAAATTTCATGGCCGGGATAAACAGGTTTTGTAAAACGAAGTTCATCAATTCCATAATTTAATAACACAGGATTTTTTTCATAGCTATCAACAAATAAACCTGCAGCCACACTCATTATAAAATATCCGTGTGCTACCTGTTGCTCAAACATTGTATCGCTAAAGTCAGTGATTTTTATGTGAGCATAAAAATGATCACCGCTTAAGTCAGCAAACTTATCAATGTCTTCACTGGTAATTTTTCTTTTTTCTGTAATTAGTTGGTCACCGATTTTCAATTCTTCAAAATATTTTTTAAAGGGATGAACATCAGAAATATTTCCTTTAGCATTTGCATGATAAACATTTGTAATTGCTGTAATCATTGTCGGAGAACCCTGAACAGCCACTCTTTGCATATAATGTTTTACGCCTCTTAATCCTCCCATTTCTTCTCCGCCTCCTGCTCTGCCCGGCCCGCCATGAACCAGCAAAGGCAAAGGAGACCCATGTCCTGTACTTTCTTTGGCACATTCATTATTCAACACTAAAATTCTTCCATGATGTGTGCCAGCATTAATAACATAGTCTTTTGCAATTTTAGTATCCGCAGTAACTATAGAGCTGCATAAAGAACCTTTGCCTTTTTTTGATAATGCAATCGCTTCATCTAAATTTTTATAAGGCATGATGGTACTCACAGGGCCAAATGCTTCAATGCTATGAGCTTCTTCTCCTACAAAAGGTTTGTCATTTAATAATAACAGCGGACTTATAAAAGCGCCCTTGTTTGCATCTGCATCAATCACTTCAACACTATCCAGACTGCCATAAATAATTTGTGAAGATGCCAAAAGCTTTTGCACCTGCGATCTTACTTCATCTCTTTGCGATTGCCCGGCAAGAGAGCCCATTCGTACTTTTTCATTTTGTGGATTGCCAATTGTTGTTTGTGATAAAGATTTGCTGATGGCATTCCATACATCTTCCATTTTATTTTCAGGCACAAAAATTCTGCGGATGGCAGTACATTTTTGTCCCGCCTTTGCAGTCATTTCTTTTCTTACTTCTTTTATAAAAATATCCCACTCCGGTTTTTCAGGCGTTACATCTTCACCAAGAAGAATGCAATTCAAAGAATCAGCTTCTAAATTAAAAGGAACATTTTCATTCAAAACTTTTGGATGCGCTTTTAGTTTTAATCCTGTAGAAGCAGAGCCTGTAAAGGTGATCACATCCTGTGATGTAACATGATCTAACATATCTCCTGTACTTCCGCAAAGTAATTGCAAAGCACCTTCAGGTAATATTTTTGAATTAATTATTTCCTTTACAACAGCCTGCGTTAGGTAACAGGTTATTGATGCCGGCTTTACAATTGCAGCAACGCCGGCCAGTAAATTCACGGCAATTTTTTCAAGCATTCCCCACACAGGAAAGTTGAATGCATTAATATGAATGGCAACCCCTTCTTTGGGAACTAAAATATGTTGCCCCATAAAAGTGCCGCCCTTGCTCAATCCTATGCCTTCTCCATCCATGCAAAAAATTTCATCAGGCAGCTTTCTTCTTAGTGATGCATTGGAAAATAGGTTTCCAATACCGCCTTCAATATCTACCCAACTGTCAGCTCTTGTTGCGCCGGTTTTATAACTGATGGAATAAAATATTTCTTTTTTTTCTGTAAGATGCAATGCCAAAGCTCTTAACATTCTTCCTCTTTGCTGGAAGGTTAATTTGCGTAATGCCGGGCTGCCAACTGTTCTTCCATATTCAAGCATTCCGGCAAAATCAAGCCCTTGTGTTGTGGCATTAGCGACTGGTTCTCCGTTAACAGCATTAAAAAGTGTTTGTCCTTCGCCATCTCCATCGATCCATTTGCCTGTTACATAATTTGCGAGTTTATCCATCAGTCGTTTTAAAATTCAAAATTAGCTATAGTTATGTTAACAGAATCTACCATCAATATTTATTAAATTTGATTTATTAAAATTTATGTTATGAATGTAGCAGAAATGAAAAAGGAAATAAATCAAAAAATGGATAACTTAAATGAAGCTCAGTTAAAAGTTATTTTGAAAATAATTAAAAAAGCTGATGATGAAGAAAAAGAATCAAAATTTGATGCAGAATCATTTTTTAAGGAGGTGGTTTCAAAATACGGTAACGTATTGCAAAAATTAGCTCAATGATTTCACTATCTGAAATCCTTAAGCTTCATGAATTATCTATTCAAAAATATGGAGGTTCACATGGCGTAAGAGATGAGGGATTACTCGATTCAGCAATAGCAAGACTTTTTCAAACCTTTGGCGGTGAAGATTTGTATGCTTCTGCAATAGAGAAAGCAGCAGCGATTGCGGAAAGCCTTATCATCAATCACCCATTTGTAGATGGAAATAAGAGAGCAGGATTTTTAGCAATGTTAGCAGTATTAAAGATGGGTAAAATGTATTTGATAGCAAGTGAGGAAGATGCATATCAATTCACCATCTCCACTTCAACAGGTGAAATAAGATTTGATGAAATTGTACAATGGTTAAAAAATAATACCCGGCAATTATAATAAACATTTAAACTTTTGCTAATTAGTAAAGTCCTAATACCCGGTTACCAACTATTTTTAAAATCTTATTATGCAAAACAGAAAATGGCAATTCGTCAAACTACTAATTTTTTCTGCCAGTTTTTTTCTACTTTCTTTTTTTCAAATACCAACTTATAAACCACATTTTAGTTTTCCCTACAAAAAAGCAGGGCTTACTGAACGTGAAGCCGCCGCACATTTATTAAGCCGGTTTACTTATGGCGCAACTCCCGGGCAAGTAGATCAAGTGGTGGATATGGGTTTGGAAAAATGGTTTGAGCAGCAATTGAGTGGTTCTCTACCAGAGGACTCTCTTGATCAAAAGTTATCTGGCTATGATGCATTGAAATTAAGTAATGAGCAAATAGTAAATACATTCCCCAACCCCGGCCAGGTATTAAGAATGGCCATAAAAGACGGAAGAGTAGATAAGGATTCTGTTAAGATA
>DATCOF010000072.1:0-3366 GCA_036564845.1 Chitinophagaceae bacterium
TATTGATCTTATGAAAGCATTGATAGATGGTGGATTTTTTTCAGAAGAAAAAATTGATCACAAAGGCATGCAAATATCTCCGCTGGAATTTTCCTCTGCAATATTATTTAAACAATGGAAACTTGGTGAAGAGGAAGAAGAGTTTACGGTTATGCAAATTAAAATTTCCGGGAAACAAAACGGGAAACAAAAAACGATAGTGTACGACCTGTATGATGAGTATGATCCTGAAACAAAAACTTCTTCAATGGCACGAACAACGGGTTATACATGCACTGCTGCATTACATCTTCTTGTAAATAATTTGTTCAGCAAAAAAGGTGTGTTTCCCCCGGAGTTGATCGGGAAGCATGAACAATGCTTTACTTTTATTTTAAATTATTTGAAAGAAAGAAATGTGATCTACAAAAAGAAGGAAACGCTGGTCTGACCGTCCCGGTCTGACCATAATTACTCTTTTACAAATCTTATGGTTTTGTTCTCTTTGCCATCTCCTATTTTCACAAAATAAATTCCTACAGGTAATTGCTGAATTGCAATTGTAGTTTTTTGTGTCATCAATAATTGCGATCTAACCACACCACCATACACATTGCAGATCTTAACTGTTTGCCCAAGATCAGATGCGTTTTTAGTTTCAAGATTAATAAATTTTATTGCAGGGTTCGGAAATAATGAGATCGTTGTTTTTGTTACAACGGGATCTATAGCTACAGCGCCTCGTTGCACTGAGTTGCTATCACATACTGCAGAATTTAAAAAAGAATTTCTTGCGCCTCTTGTTGCAAACAGGCTTCTCATTTTTATTGCCTGCCCTTTGCTGAACATATACATGCAGGCATCATCAGTAAAATCCATGAAGTTCATGAACATATCTCCATTGCCATTTATTGAGCATGAAGTTTTATGTGGAAACGAAGGACATCCATTATTAAAATTTTGTTGAGGAGGTGTATCTGCAATACCATCATCACCACAATTTGCATCACCCCATATATGTTTTAATCCAAGCCAGTGGCCTATCTCATGAGTTGCTGTTCTGCCTTTATTAAAAGGGGCAGTAACTGTTCCTGTAGTACCAAAGGCATCATATTGAATTACTACTCCATCTTTATCAACCTGCGAACCGGGAAGACTTGAATAACCAAGATTTCTTCCAAATAAATTACACACCCAGATATTTAAATAGCGTTTTGAATCCCAGGCATTGTCTCCGCCCTGTGCAGAAAATTTCATCCCGTCATCAGCAGTCCAGCTTTGTTCGGATGTATACTTTCTAATGATGCCCGTAGTTGCTTTTCCGGAGCCATCAATCTTTGCAAGACAAAAAATAATTTTTGCATCTGCAACTAAAGGTGCAAAAGCAGCAGGTATATTTGCGGCATCAGCATTTAATTTTCTGTAATCATTATTTAAAGATTGTAACTGCGAAAGAATTTGTGCATCACTTATATTTTGAGCAGCATTATTATATAGCACATGAATTACAACCGGGATAGTAATCACTTCATTTAAAATAGTATCTCTTGTGGGTTTGGAAACATCAGTAATACGACTATTAAGAATTGAATTTGAGACAGGGTATTTTTTGTAATACTCGTAAGTATTACAACGCTGCGAATGAGCTGTTGAAAAGATAAAAATAAAAAAAAGGCTAAATGCCGGTTTGCATATCCTAAGAAATTCCATTGCTTCTCTTTGTTTTCAATTGGTACAAAAAATCCTTTCTAATAATTATTCCGGTCTAACAATGGATGTTGGATGTAGCAAGGTAGATAACACAACTGCGGATGATAAAATTACCTGGTATAATTACGTTAGGGGAAGTATTAACCGGTTGTCAGAGGTGTTGAGTGCAAAGAAAATATAATTTAACGATAAATGCAAGTGAACTTACCGTTTTCTTTACAATTCAATTAACGTACAAACCGCATAGGTTTATTATTTTTACTGATAAAATAAAATATGATCAAAAGAATATTTACCATTGTATTGATATCAGTATTTTCCGCCTGTAATTCAGGCGATAAACCTGCCGAAGAAGCTCCTGTAAATAATTTACCTGCACCACAACCTATCACCTTTTCAATTGATGCTGTTCTTCCCCACGATTCATCAGCGTTTACACAAGGGTTACAATTTTATAATGGAAAATTATATGAAGGGACAGGACAATATGAGGAATCAACTTTAAGAATCAATGATCCAAAAACAGGAAAGGTTGAAAAAAAATATTTGATACCCGACACAACTATTTTTGGAGAAGGCATAACTATTTTTAAAAATAAGATCTACCAGTTAACATGGCAGAGCCATAAAATATTTGTGTATAATCTTAATGATATTACTCATCCTATAAAGACTTTAAACTGGCCTTATGAAGGATGGGGAATTACCAATGATGGAAATAGTTTAATAATAAGTGATGGCTCCAATAAGATATTTTATACTTTGCCTGATGAAGAAAAAAGTAAAATGCATATAATCAAAACACTTACTGTTGCTGATAATACAGGCGCTTTAGACAATCTTAATGAACTTGAATTTATTGATGGTTCAATTTATGCGAACCGCTGGCAAACAGATTATATTTTAAAAATTGATACAGCAACCGGCAATGTAATTGGCAAGATGGATCTCACCGGTTTGTTGCCGCAATACGCTCCTCATGCAAAGTTGGAATCAGGCGCAGTGCTTAATGGTATTGCTTATGACAGCGCCACAAAAAAATTATACATCACCGGAAAATACTGGCCAAAAATGTTTGAGATGACATTGAATAAATAAATTAAAACAATGGCCATCCTCAATTTTGAATTCAAAGCAAGGACAACTGAATTAGATAATTTAGAAAAGAAATTTTTAGAACTCGATCCAAAATTTATTGGAGAAGACAATCAAACCGATACTTATTTTAATGTTGATAAAGGGCGATTGAAATTAAGAGAAGGTAATATTGAGAACTCTCTTATTTATTATGAAAGACCAAACACAGCGGGCGCAAAACAATCTGATGTTTTATTATACCAACACCAACCTGACCTGCCTACCGGACAGGCAGGTAAAACTTTAAAAGACATTTTAATAAAACTTCATGGAATAAAAGTTATCGTTGATAAAAGAAGAAAAATATATTTTATTGATAATGTAAAATTTCATTTTGATGCCATTGCAGAGCTCGGAACATTTATAGAAGTGGAAGCAATTGATAAAGATGGAAGTTTAGGAATTGAAAAATTAAAAGAACAGGCTGATAAGTATGCAGCGTTCTTTAATATCCAGCCGGACGATTTTATTGCTCTCTCCTACAGTGATATGTTACAAGCATTTTGAAAAATGAAAAATGTTTTTGTTACATTTAAGATC
>DATCOF010000073.1:0-17723 GCA_036564845.1 Chitinophagaceae bacterium
CATAAGTCATTAAATGACCTCAGTAAATTTATTGAAGAAGTCACTAATAAAACAACAACAGCTTCAGTCATTTCAACTTGCTCTTTCAGTTATATTTTTGAAGACATGTTTTGGACTAATTAATATTTCACATTGGTATTATTTTAATTTTTTTCATTGTAAAAAATTAAATTTTTAAAATGACCAATTAAGCCAGATGGTCTTTCGGCGAATGAGTTAAGCTCTCCAGCAAAAAACTTTTGTAGAAAAGTAAAAATGGAATCCTTATGAGCCTAAGGAGAGGCAAATTTTCTCTGTTGAGCCAAGAGAATGGCAAGTTTTCTCTGTTGAGCCAAGAGAAGGGCGAATAAAAATTAAAGATAAAAAAATATTTGTAAATAAAAGAAGATTACTTTTATTTTATAAGCAAGATAATTATTATGCGAAAAGTTTTTCTCTTAGTAACATTTGTTTTTTCTGTTTCAATTTATGGTCAACAACCTCCTTCAAATCCTTATTTGCAAACAGAAGTTGTAAATGTTGATTCGATCTCTGTCCAGACTCTATATAGCAGAACAAAGCTTTTTATTGCAGAAAATTTCAAGTCAGCAAAAACTGTTATTCAGCTTGATGACCCTGAAACTAAAACCTTAGTAGTAAAGGGTGGTGTAACACCATATATTAAAAATGCTTTTGCTGGACGAACTTATGGGATATCTATGTTTACATTAAAAATTCAATGCAAAGACAATAAATACAAATACACTTTATCAGATATTTATCACGAAAAAGTTAGCACCGATGAGTATTCAGGTGGAAGTTTTGAAAACGATAAACCTGCTTGCGGAACAGCTTTCTTAAATAACAAGGCATGGCACAAAATAAAGGACAATTCAATAGAAAAAATAAATAATCTAATCGCATTAATGAAAGTGCAGGTTTCTTCTAAAAATATAAAAAAGGACGACTTTTAAGAAGCCCTCACCACAACTTCTCATTCTCCTTATGCCTCTCAGCATCTCTTGCACTTTTCTTTTCAAAATTTTTATGTAGGTGCTTCTCTAAGGTCAACCCCAGATGTATTTGTTTCTTAATAAGGAAACCTTATCTTTATATAAATTTCTGAATGACACAAAAGTTTTCAGTTGCGTTTCTACCGGAAGCTGTGGAATTTATGGATACGCTCGATACAAAAGCACAGGAAAAAATTTATTATAATATCAGAAAGGCGCAGGTAACAAATGATCCGGAATTATTTAAGAAGCTCACCAATACAATTTGGGAATTCAGAACATTTTATAATAAAACATATTACAGGCTTTTTGCATTTTGGAATAAAGGGCAAAACACGCTTGTAGTTGCAACACATGGGCTTATTAAAAAAACCGGTAAAACTCCACAAGCTGACCTTGATAAAGCAGAGAGAATAAGACAACAATTTTTAAATGAAAAAAAATAAAGATATGGCTGCCATAAAAAAATTAAAAACTGTTTCTCTTAATACGATGATAAATAAACACGTTGGCAAAACAGGTACTGCACGCAGAGATGCATTTGAATATGAATTAAAACTTGACCTGCTTGGAAATGCCATTAGGGAAGCAAGACGCCATCATAATTTAACACAGGATCAGTTAGGAGAAATAGTTGGTGTTCAAAAAGCGCAAATATCCAAGTTGGAAAATAATTTTACCAATGCCAGGTTTGATACAGTGATTAAAGTGTTTAATGCATTAAATGCCAAAGTGAATTTTAAGGTGCAAATGCCTAAAAAGAAATTAAAAATTGCATAATTATCTCACCGCAACTTCTCATTCTCCTTATGCCTCTCCGAATCTCTTGCCGTTTTCTTTTCAAAATTTTTATGTAGCGCTTCTGTAAGATCAACGCCAGTTTGGTTGGCAAGGCATATCAATACCCAAAGTATATCTGCCATCTCATCACTGAGTTTTTTATTTTTATCACTTTCCTTAAAAGATTGTTCGCCATAGATCCGAACCATCAACCTTGATAGCTCGCCCACTTCTTCCATCAATATCCCAAGGTTGGTAAGCTCACCAAAATATTTTACACCAATAGTTTTTATCCATTCATCTACTTTTTGCTGAGCTTCTGTAATGGTAAGTTGTTGCATAACTTATAACTTAAAACGTATCACCAATAACTTTTTAAGCGGTAATATTTTCAATCCTGAATTTTATAACTCCTGCGGGCACCTGTATCTCTACAGAATCTCCTACAGTTTTTCCCAGCAACCCCTTGCCTATTGGAGAAAAGGCAGAGATCTTACTTAGTTTCAGGTCGGCCTCTTTTTCTGAAACGATCTGGTAGGTTATCTGTTTTTTAGTACCGAGATTGGTAAGAGTAACTTTGGTTAGTATAGAAACTTTGCTGGTATCAATATTTTCCTCATCCACAATTCGGGCAGTGGCAATAATACCTTCCAGTTGTTTGATCTTTGCTTCCAGCATTCCCTGTGCTTCTTTAGCGGCATCGTATTCAGCATTCTCTTTAAGGTCACCTTTTTCTCTTGCCTCTGCAATGGCTCTTGAAGATGCAGGACGCAGAACACCTTTCATGTGTTGCAGTTCCGATTTCATCTGCTCAAACGTTTCTTTTTTTACATAATTTGTTTCACTGCTCATAACATCATTTTTTTTATCCCGATAACTACCGGGAGAATTTTTTTTTTCTCAGGTAAATGAAAAAAAATACAACGCCCATATCTAAGGCGTTGTATTGTATAAAGATAGAAAATTTTAATATTATTCCAACTGAAGTTTTTCCAATAATATTTTCGACATTTTATAAAAGGCCTCGTTACTATAACCAGCGATATGCGGGGTTATTATAACATTGGACTGCAGTAAAAGCCAGTCCAGTTGGTCGTTTTCAATATTGGTATAGGTTTCAAACACTTCATTTTCCAAAACATCCAGACCAGCGGCGGCTATTTTACCGTTTTGCAATGCATTTATCAGTTCGGCAGTATCCACTATTTTTCCACGGCTTGTATTAAGAAAATAGGGTTGTTTTTCCAGTGAATTAAAAAATGATTTACCCGCAACATGAAGCGTTTCATCAGTTAGCGGAACATGAAAACTGATCACATCCGAATATTTACAAAGCTGTTCAAAATTTGCTTCCTTGATATAGCCCGAACTAAATCCGTATTTAAATTTATCATACGCCAGAACGGTAACATCAAACGGAGCAAGTAACCTGGCGAATTCACTGCCTGTATTTCCAAAACCTATGATGCCTACCGTTTTTCCACTTAATTCAATTCCGCGGTTGGCATCTCTTATCCACTTATTATTTTTTACCTGGTCAAAGCTGGAGGTGATCTTATGCATCAGGCTTAGCAACATGCCCAGTGAATGTTCTGCCACAGCAAGGCGGTTCCCTTCAGGGCTGCTTACACATTTTATTCCTTTGCCTTCTGCGCACACAACATCAATCAATTCCATTCCGCTGCCAAGCCTTCCTATCCATTTTAATCGTATCGCTTTATCAATAATTTCTTTATCGATATGCAGCCTGGTCGTTATGATAAGCCCTTCTGCCTGGTTAATTATTGCTGATAATTCTTCATAATTTATTTTTTCAGCATGAAGAATTGAATATCCTTTTTGCTGCAATGTGGAGGTTAAATAGTTGTGCGTTTTTGATGTTATGATTACAAGCCGCTTCAAAATATTCTACTTTTAATTTTGATAAAATTATAACTTCCCTATAAATTTTGATTTATATGTTTTACAAATGCTGTTTTATTAGTTTTTCTTTTTGTTTTTTAAGCCTGATTTCTACCGCACAGGTAATGGATGTTGATGAAAAAAACCTGCATCAGTTAACGGGATTGAATACGGCTATATCATAAAAAATGAACAGCTAAAAAGTGCATCAAAAGAAGAATTTTCAAGATTTGAGATCACCTTGTATGCTACCAATAAAAGCGGTTGCACAAAATTGTATGCTGATAAAATTTCAACAGATGGCAAACCAAGCCTTATTGCAACATTCTATTGCAGCAACGCCAATGGAAAAAGACTTACAGCAAAAGGTGGAGATGTTTCTGTAAAAGATTTTGATGTTCCTGTAAAAGTAAATGATAAGACCATGAATGTAAAAGCGGGCTATATATTTCGCAATAGAGAAACTGTGAGAAATAATATTATTGTTTTGGTATCCAAAGGCGACAGACCCGCAATTCAATGTACCCTGAATTATTTACCGGAGCTACAGTAATTATTTTACTGCAATCATACTTATTTCTACATTTACATTTTTTGGCAAACCCTTTACAGCAATAGTTTCCCGGGCAGGAAAGTCGCTGGTAAAATATTCTCCATAGATCTCATTTACCTGGCCAAACAGTTCCATATCGCTTAAAAAAATTGTTGTTTTTACCACGGCATTAAAATCCAAACCGGCTTCTGCTAAAATGGATTTTAAGTTTTTCATTACCTGGTGCGTTTCTTCAATAATATCTGCATTGGCAAGGTCGGAGGTGCCTGGCTTTAATGCGATCTGCCCCGAAACGAACAATATATTACCTGCCATTACTGCCTGGTTATAAGGCCCGATGGGAGCTGGCGCTTTTGAAGTATTTATTATTTGCTTTGTCATGATTGTTTTTATGATGCCTGATAAAATTGCAAAACTTTCCATCAACTAACAAACCTATTTTTACAAAAAGTTTTGTACATGAAGATAATTGTTTTGGCGGATGAGTGTGGTAAAGAAGAATTTATGTCAAAAAAAATCATCGCTGACACAGAGGTTTCTTATGTAAATAATTTAGACCCAATATTCTATTCTGCTGATGCATTTTTTATTTTAAAAGAGATAAATATAGAAGATCCTAATGCTTTTGCAGGAAAACCGGTTTTCATTAACTCTGTAATATCCACTTTAAAAGAACTAAATCTGCCCGAAAATTTCAGCCGCATAAATGGCTGGCCAACTTTTGTAAAGCGGGAAATTTGGGAAATTGCTTCCCCAAATAATGATGCCGTAAAAATCTTTGAAATGTTACAATGGAAATATATCAAAGTTGCAGATGAGCCCGGCCTTGTTTCAGCAAGAATAATTTCTATGATAATTAATGAAGCATATTTTGCGTTGGGCGAAGATGTAAGCAGTAAAAACGAGATCGATCTTGCAATGAAACTGGGAACCAATTATCCCTACGGCCCGTTTGAATGGTGCAAAAAAATTAGTTTAAAAAAAGTGTATGACCTGCTGGAAAAATTAAGTGAAACAGACAGCCGCTACACCATTGCGCCGGCAATGAAAAATGAATTTACAACTACCGATTAATGGCATTATTATTAAATATCGATACCGCTACAGAGATCGCCAGCATAAGCATTTCTGAAAATAAAACCGTTATAGGATCTCTTACTAACAATGATCAAAAAGACCATGCTTCTTTTTTGCAGCCTGCAATAAAAAATTTATTGCTGAATGCACATTTGCCAATCAATAAATTAAATGCGATAGCCGTAACTGCAGGCCCAGGCTCGTATACAGGCTTACGGGTTGGTATGGCCAGCGCAAAAGGATTGTGTTATGCATTGAACATCCCATTGATAACCATTAGCACACTGGAAGCAATGGCTTTATCATCTGTAAAGCAAATGCATGCCCCATCAGCATTGTATTGCCCTATGATTGATGCAAGAAGAATGGAAGTATTTACAGCCGTTTACGATCATCATCTTACAGAAATAATAAAACCCTGTGCAATGATCTTAGATGGAGAAGCTTTTAAAGAGCTGCTGGAGAAAAATAAAATTTATTTTTCAGGAAGTGGAACAGCAAAATTGAAAGATATTTTGGATAATAAAAATGCGGCGTATATAGCCAATGAATTTAGTCCTTCGTCAATGGCAGAGCTATCTTACGGGCATTATAAAAAGAAGAATTTCGCAAATATTACTTATGCAGCTCCTGTATATTTAAAAGAGTTTTATACCCAATTTGCAGGCGGATAACTGCAAAAGGCATATTTGTTATTCTGTGCATAATTTTTGTCAGACATTTCATTCCTTCGTATCTTTAAATAAATAAAAATCAATAAATCATGTCTGCAGAAACAACACAAAATTTAGCAGACCACAAGCCGGGAAATGAAGAAGAGAATGCATTGCATATTAATTATTACAATGTAAAAAAAACCTCGATGGTGTTACGGGCTTTAAATCATAAGCTTCGTCAGCAGATCATTAAGATCATAAGCGAAAATGATAAGCTGACAGTAACAGAAATTTACGTGAAACTAAGATTAGAGCAATCCGTTGCTTCACAGCATTTGGCCATTTTACGCAGAGCAGGAATCGTACTAACCAAAAGAGAGGGCAAATTTATTTATTATACAATTAATAAGCAGAGGGTGGAAGCCATTGACGAATTTGTAAGCAAACTGGTTGGTTAAATTTTACTTTTAAAAAGTTTAAACGGATGCCAAAGCTGCATCCGTTTTTTTATTACCATATCTTTGTATTAATATTTTTTATGTATATAAAACAAATTTATACTGGTTGCCTGAGTGAGGCTGCATACTTTATAGAAAGCAATGGCGTGGCGGCGGTTGTTGATCCATTGAGAGATATTGATGTCTACATCCAGTTAGCCAAAGAAAAAAATGCGGTAATAAAATATATTTTCGAAACACATTTTCATGCGGATTTTGTTAGTGGTCATCTTGATCTTAGTAAACAAACGGGCGCAACAATTGTGTATGGCCCTGAAACTGAAACCAACTTTCCTGTTCACGTAGCAAAGGATGGTGAAATTTTTTCTCTTGGTGATACTACCATCCAGGCAATACATACACCCGGGCATACAATAGAATCTACCTGCTATTTATTAAAAGACGGGAACCAAAAACCGTATTGCATTTTTACAGGAGACACTTTGTTTGTTGGTGATGTGGGAAGGCCTGACCTTAGCAGCGGAAATATGACCGCAGAAGAATTAGCTTCTATAATGTATGATACTATCAATAATAAAATATTGCCCTTGCAGGATGATATAATTGTGTATCCGGCACATGGGGCCGGAAGCAGTTGCGGTAAAAATTTAGGGCCTGAGAATTTTACCACCATTGGCGAACAGAAGAAAACTAATTATGCATTGCAGCCACAAACAAAAGAAGAATTTATTAAAGCGGTAATAACCGGTTTAAATGAAGCACCTGTTTATTTTTCCATCAATGCAAAAATTAATAAAGAAGGATATGATAGTCTTGAAGAAATAAAAACAAAAGGTCTTGTTGCATTATCCGTCAAGGATTTTAAAAAGAAAATGGAAGATGACGTGGTGGTTTTAGACACACGCAATGCCGCTGAATTTACCCAAAACTTTATACCCGGCTCACTATTCATAGGCCTTGAGGGCAGGTTTGCAGAATGGGCAGGCTCACTAATTTCTTTTGACGAAAGAATAATATTGGTTACAGACAAAGGGATGGAAGAAGAAACCATTGTACGCCTTGCCCGTGTTGGCTTTGACAAAATGGAAGGTTATTTAAAAGGTGGCTTTGAAGCATGGAAAAAGGCAGGTGAAAAAATTGATCTTATAATTGAAATTGAACCTGATGAACTTGCGCTTGATATAAAACATGATCCAAAACTTACGGTAGTAGATGTAAGAAGAGAAACAGAATTTGGCGAAGGACATATAAAAGATGCAGTTAATTTACCACTCTCAGAAATGACGGACATTGCACAGATCGCAACTTTTGAAGAAGATGAAAACTTATATGTTCATTGTGCTGGTGGTTACAGGAGTGTAATAGCGTCGTCACTTTTGAAGCGCCAGGGATATCATAATCTTCGCAATGTTATTGGTGGCTTTAACAAAATCAAAGAAGAGAAAAATATTAAGATTGAAAAGGATGCAAGTGTATTGAATTAATCGATCCAGCGCTTTTCATATTCAGGTTTATATTCATTCTTCCAGCGGCGATGGCTCCATAGATAATTATCCGGTTGTTCCGAAATTTTTTGTTGTAAAAAATCCCTATACTTTTTTGTGAGTTCGCCATTCTTAGTTTCTGCAGCGGTTTCAGTTACGATAATGGTTTCACATTTATAATAACCCCGTTTTATTTTTTTAAAGCTTAAAAAAGCGACGGCATTATTATTACGGATTGCATTTTTTTCAGAAGTATATAAAAAGGGAGTAGGCTTTGAAAAAAAATTAAGCCAGAAAGCGCTTCCCGGCATTGCAGGATTTTGATCTGCAACCAATCCCAATATATACGTTTGCTTATAAACCCCAAGCATCTCTTTGCTGTAATTGGCGGCATTTACCAATGCTGTACCATCTTTTTGGCGCACCTTATAAAATAACCTGTTGAATATTTTATTACCTACAGGCATGTATACCAAAACAAAACGGGCAACTAGTTTTTGAGCATATACTTTGTTGGCATATTCCCAGTTAAACTGGTGGCCACAATGCAACTGGATATTTTTTCCGGTAGCCGATATTTTATTTAATTCCGAGACATCTGCGGTGCATCTCTTAGAAAATTGTTTATCACTTATCGTAATTAATTTAATTGATTCGATAAAATTATCTACAAAATGATGATAGAATTTTTTTGCGATCTGTATCCTTTCTTTTTCAGTTTTTTCAGGAAAAGCAATTTGCAAATTACTCATCACAATTTTTTTCCTGTAGCCGATAACGTAATAAATTAAGCCATAGAATGCATCACTTAAAATATACAGAACACGAAAAGGCAAGAGAGAAATTAACCACAGCAAACCATAAACGGGGTAATACATTTATCAAAGATAAGATCGAAAAAAAGATACAGGGAGAATTTAGATCTGTGATTCCAAACGATCGTTGATCTTAATAATATCCCCATACTCTTTCTTCCATTCCCATTTCCACCTGCGGTGGCTCCAGAGCCACATATCGGGATATTGCCTTATCACATCTTCAAGATAACTTACAAATTTTTGTGTAAGCTCCTGTTCGGTAGAAGTTGCCGGGTCTTCCTCTGCAACGGTAAAAACGCCTTCATAATACCCCCGCCTGGGTTTATGTATAAATGCAAATACAACTGCTGTATTTTTTTCAATAGCGGCTTTGGCAGGTCCTTTTAAAAATGGGGTTGGCCTTCCGAAAAAATTATACCACCAGGAATTTCCCGGCTGTGCAGGGCTTTGATCTGCTATCAACCCAAGTAGGTACTGGGTATTTCGATAGGGAGAAAAATCATTCTTTAAATCTGTAGCACGCAAAAAAATGGCACCATTGTGTGTGCGCAATTGGTAAAAAATCCTATTCAATATTTTATTTTCAATTGGCATATATACCGCCAAAAATTTGAATAGCGTATTTTTTGCAAATACTGTATTTCCCCATTCCCAATTAAAATTATGCCCCAGGTGCACCTGCACACTTTTACCGGTTGATTTAAGTGCATTTACTGTGTCCCAATTAGCTGTAACCCGCTTTGCGATAAACTTATCGGATACAGAAAGCATTTTGATAGTTTCTATAAACATATCTATCAGGTTATGATAAAACTTCTTTGCAATTTGTCTCCTTTCTTTTTCAGTTTTTTCAGGAAAGGCAATTAGTAAATTATTCATTACTACATCACGTCGGTATTTAATTACATAAAATACCAATCCATAAAAACAATCGGAAAGAAAGTAAAGAATTTTTAATGGAAGGAGAGATAGCAACCACAGCAATCCATAAACAACATAATACATGCAACAAATATATACTTGTTAATAGCTACGCTACAAAACAATATTCTGCAGCAGCTCACTCTTATAAGGATAATCAGTATTAAAATGCAGACCACGACTTTCATGACGAAGCTGTGCGCCTTTTGTAATGAGATATCCAACAGTAATTAAATTTCTTACTTCACAAAGTTGCGGGGATATTTCAGTTGCCTGGTACAATGCTTCTGTTTCTTCATGCAAAAGATCTAAACGTTTCATTGCTCTTGCCAAACGAACATTTGTTCTTACGATACCCACATAATCACTCATCAGCAATTGTAATTCTTTTAAGCTTTGGGTTATTAAGATCATTTCTTTAGGGGCTGTTGTTCCGGCTGCATTCCAATCGGGAACTGCCTCCCCCCAACCCCCTCCGGTGGAGGGGGAGCCGGAAGGCTCTTCTATTTTTTTTATTGAATCCAAATAACAACGATGAGCAAACACCATTGCTTCCAATAATGAATTACTCGCCAAACGGTTTGCGCCATGTAAGCCTGTACTGGCGCACTCTCCACAGGCATACAGATTATTGATGGATGATCTTCCCCACTCGTCTGTTTTAATTCCGCCGCAACTGTAATGTGCTGCAGGTGCAACCGGTATCATTTGTTTGGCAACATCAATACCCATCGACTTACACTTTTCATAAATGTTAGGAAAGTGATGAACAAATTTTTCCATATCCATGTGGCGGCAATCAAGAAACAAGTGTTCTGTTCCGGCAACTTTCATTTCATTATCAATTGCCCTTGCAACAATATCTCTTGGCGCAAGATCTTTTCTTGCGTCATATCTTTCCATAAATGCTTCGCCTTTGTTATTGCGAAGAATGCCTCCATCTCCTCTCACCGCTTCTGTAATTAAAAATGCCTGGCCCGCAACACCTGCCTCATACAAAGCAGTTGGATGAAACTGGATGAATTCCATATTTTCAATTCTTCCTTTTGCACGATACATCATGGCAACACCATCACCTGTTGCAATGGAAGGATTTGTTGTTGTGCGGTATGCCTGACCATTGCCGCCGGCCGCAAGCAATGTTATTTTGGAAATTATTTTTTCAATTTTATTTGTCTGCATGTTTATCACATACACGCCATAACATGCAATATCCGGTGTTGCCTTAGTTACTAAAAAACCAAGATGATGTTGTGTGATGATGTCAATAACAAAACAATGGCTGATGAGATTGATATTGGGTTTGTTTTTAATTGCGGCAAGCAATGTTTTCTCCATTTCATTTCCTGTAACATCTTTGTGATGCAAGATCCGTGACTCGCTGTGGCCGCCTTCTTTACCAAGTGTATATTCGCCTTCTTTATCTTTATCAAACCTGGCGCCCCATTCAATAATTTCTTTTATCCTTTCCACACCTTCCTTTACAACTATCTCCACAATCTTTGAATTACACAAACCATCGCCGGCAATCAAAGTGTCTTCGATATGTTTTTCAAAACTATCATGGTCCATATCCATTACACCGGCCACTCCGCCCTGCGCATATTTGGTATTGGTCTCGTCACTTTGCGCCTTTGTGAGTATGGTAATTATTTTATCCGGGCAATCCTCCGCAACTTTTAAAGCATACGTTAGCCCTGCTATTCCTGATCCGATAACTAAAAAATCTGTCTGCATAATTTAAAATTAAGAAGGCTCAACCCAAGCCTCGTTCTCTTTTATAAGATTGATAAGCTCAGAAACTGCTACATCTTCTGATACAGCTCTTTTTACAACTTCTTTTCCTTTGTATAAAGTTATCTTTCCGGGGCCACTACCAACGTAGCCAAAATCAGCATCAGCCATTTCTCCGGGGCCATTTACAATGCATCCCATGATGGCAATTTTTATACCTTTAAGATGATTGGTAACAGCACGAATTTTTGCAGTGGTTTCCTGCAGATCAAATAATGTTCGTCCGCAACTTGGGCAACTGATATATTCTGTTTTTGAAATTCTTGTACGGGCGGCCTGCAAAATTCCAAAGGCAATAGAGTTGAGTAATTTATTATCTGTAGGAATTTTCTTTTCTGCAAAACGATGTCCTAAGCAAATACCATCGCCAAAACCATCGAGCAATAATGCACCTGTTTCAACAGCATAATGGATAAGGCTTTCATCCATTTCTTCATGGTCGCTGTCAGTAATTATTATTACAGGGTTTTTTATTTTTCTTTCTATTAATTCAACAAACATTCTTCTTACGCTCTGCACAGCATTTTTGTTTGTTGAACTTAAACATAAGACAACGGCCCCCTCTAAATCTCCCCCGGTGGGGGAGGCTTGAAGCAATTCATTCAATTCATTAAAATCATTATCACCACAACAATCCAACATCACAAAATTCATTACAGGATGTTTGAAATCGGATGCTGAAAATTCGTTAACAGAAAAAATTGGAAAATATTTTTCTTTATCCTCTGATGTAATCCATGTATTATAATAACAAATAATTTTTAATGTTCCCGGCAAAGCAAAATCTACAATTTTATCAGCAGTAAAAATATAATCTGCTGCTACATCATTGATGTTCCATTTATCAGTAACAACATCATAGGCATATCCAATTGCTTCTAAATCTTCATGAGAAATTTTTTCTATTTTATGCAGATCAGCAATTACAACTGGAACATGTTTTGCGCCGATATTATGTACTTCAAAAGTCTCTCTGCGCCTGTATTCGAAAGGATTGTAGGATAGAGTTTTTACTGAAGGAACTTTCGAATATGCATGAACTGTCTCATACCTCTTTACAATATTTTTACAAACAGGGATTTCCAATTCGGGGTCTTCAGTTAATGAAACTCTTATTGTATCACCAATTCCATCTTCCAGCAAAGTGCCAATACCAATCGCAGATTTTATTCTTCCATCTTCACCATCGCCAGCTTCTGTCACTCCTAAATGTAATGGATAACAATGTCCAAGTTCTGCATGCATGGTTTGTATCAGCAGCCTGTAAGCCTGCACCATCACCTGCGGATTACTGCTTTTCATGCTAAGAACAATATTGTAATAGTTCTCACTTTCTGCAATGCGCAAAAATTCCATCGCACTCTCCACCATACCAATTGGTGTATCACCATAACGACTCATTATACGATCACTCAGCGAACCATGATTGGTGCCGATACGCATCGCCGTTCCATATTCTTTACAAATTTTTACTAATGGTGTAAACCGGTCTCTAATGCGTTCGATCTCTTCCAAATATTCAGCATCAGAATGTTCCAGCAATTCAAACTTTTTTTTATCTACATAATTGCCGGGGTTAACACGAACTTTTTCAACAATTCGTGCAGCAATTTCTGCAGCGTTAGGTGTGAAATGTATATCAGCAACTATCGGAGTATTGTATCCGCGTTTGCGTAATTCGTTTTTTATATTGAGAAGATTTTCTGCTTCGTTTTTACTTGGCGCAGTAATACGAATTAATTCTGAACCTGCTTCAATACAGCGGATACTTTGCTCAACAGTAGCAATGGTATCCATTGTATCCGTGGTTGTCATTGTCTGGATACGTATAGGATTAAAATTCCCCAACAGGAGGTTTCCCACCTTTACTTCAAGCGTTGCAAGCCGTTTATATTCTGTCAACGATTCAGCGTATAACTGCATTGTATATTTATAACAAATTGATATGCAAAAATACAAATTATGAGGGAAGGCTTTGCCAGTTAAAGTTTTAGTTACCAAATGTTTTTAAAACTGGCTTGATTTTGGAATAACACAGCACAGTAGTAAACATTTATTATTTAAAAAAAATTTTTATGAAAAAGTTCGTTAGAATATTATCTTTTTTTATTTTGTTATTTGCTTTTACAGTAAGTATGGCCGTTGCGCAAACACATCATAGAAAAATGAGCCATAGAAAAAAGGATGCTTTACTTGGCGCCGGTGGTGGAGCAGTTTTAGGAGGAGTAGTAAGTCATAACCATGTTAAAGGTGCAGTGATCGGTGGTGTATTAGGTGGGGGAGCAGGATATTTACATGGCAGGCATAAGGATAAGAAAACCGGTAGATTAAGAAGCAAATAATTCTAATAGCAAAAGCCCTTACAAAAATGTGAGGACTTTTTATTTAAGTACATCACCAATCTTTTTTGGGCTTATCAGTTTGTGATTCTTTTACTTTATGCAATTTGTCCTGAAGATCTTTTTCATGTTCCAATAAGGTTTTTAATTTCTCTTCGGCATCCTGTTTAGAAATTTTTGATGGCTGGGGTTTAGGCTCTTCCTTTTTTTGATCCTGTTTTTGCTGATCTTTTTTATCCTGTTTGTTATCTTCCTGATCCTGTTTTTCTTGTTGCTTTTGTTGTTGCAAAGCCCTTTCTAAGTTCTGCCTGGCTTCTTCATCATTGGGGTCTATCTTCAGCGCATTCTTATACGCCTTAATACATTCAGGCATTTTTTTTTGCTTTTGTAAAACCACACCACCATTATAGTAAGCGTTTTCTTTAAGCGGATATGTTTTAGAATTTTGCACAGTGTTGTCGTACGATTTTAATGCATCATCCAACTTATCAGTTTTGTACAATGCATTGCCTAAATTATAATAGGCTGTGGCATCAGGAGATCTTTTTATGGCGTTTTGATAAGCACTTGCTGCCTGGTTATACTGCTTTTTTTTGTAAGCGTCATTCCCTTTTATAATTTCTTTTTTTACGTTTTGTGAAAACCCTTTTGACATGTTCAATGTTGCAAAAAGAAACAAAAGAATTACAGGCAAATCTTTTTTAGATCTATTCATTATTTTTTCAGGAATAAAATTTTCAATTAATAAAATAATAAATGCAGCAATCAGAAAATACCAAAAATAATTTTTGTAAACTCCGAATGATGAACCCGTAAGTGTTGTTTGCCCGATGGTCATTAATTTATTATTAATATTATCAGTCACTTCATCGGCGCTGGAAAATAACTGGTACAAACCGTTACCATTTTGTGCAATGGTTTTTAATTCATCTTCATTTAATTTGGAGATAACTGTATTGCCGTTCTCATCTTTTTTTAATTCATTGGTCTCATTATCCATGATGGGTGAGCCTTGCATCGATCCAATGCCCACAGTATTTACCATCACGCCTTCATCTGCAAGTTCTTTTGTTACTTTAATTGCATCCTCATCATGATCTTCTCCATCGCTTATTAAAATTATTGCCCGGTATTTTTTCTCTTTTGAATTGAAGGCAGCATAGCTCATCTTAAGGGCCTGGCTTATAACCGTGCCTTGTGTAGGAACATTATCAGTGGAGGCTGATGCTAAATACATTTTAGCTGCAGAGTGATCGGTGGTTAACGGCATTTGTAAATACGCTCTTCCGGCAAACACAACAATTCCCACTTTATCGTCAGCGAGTTTATCAATTACTTTACTAATTAATTGCTTTGCCCTTTCCAAGCGGTTAGGCTTGATATCCTGCGCCAGCATGCTTTTGCTAACATCCAGTGCGATCATCACGTCAATACCTTTACGATTTATTTTCTGAGTGCCCTCCGGTTTTACCAGATCAGCAACGGCAAATGCACACAATGAAAATGCGAGTACAACTAATATAAATTTTGCTGCAAAAAGTTTTGTAGAGAAACCCTGTATCAATTGTTTTACTAATGGCGGGTCGCCAATTTTTTCCATTGCATTTTTTTTCCACCTTGTCAACAAAAAATAAAACAGCACCATAAAAGGTATGGCCACAAGCGTAAATAAAAATTCTATGTATTGAAAACGAAACATAACTAAGAATGCAAATTAGCAATAGGATATGGCAAAAAATAAACCAACAAGATTAAAAAGAAATGTTTAACACTACTTTTTATTATGAAGCGAAAGTGAGATCTTACTGATGTATAATTTCTTCAGATTCTCTTTTACCAAAGGCAGGTCAGTATTTAACTCCCTTTCCCCCATAATTTTTTTACTTGCTCCGGGCGCTGAGGTTAGCGAAAAAAATGTTTTTGCCTTTTGAAATTTGCCATCATTATATGATGTTATCAAGCCACCATAATCCCAGCCTGTTCCATAAAAATTAATTTTTTTACCATTAGCCTGTACAAGCTTTTCCAGCGTGCTTCCTATTTTTAAACTGTCGGATGTGTGATAGAGACTATTTTCCCTGTAGCAATCTACAGTTGCAATTGCATTATGAAATTTATCTGTTTGCCAATTAACAATTATTTCTTTCGCAGTGTTTGAAAATATCTTTGTTACAACAAAACTATCCATTCCTTCAGCGCCATAAGTAATAGTATCCTGGATATTATTTTTACCGAAGATTTTTTCAAGATCATTATAAGTTGTGGCTTTATTTATTTTACCAAAAGATGTATCAGTGATCAAATATTCATTCGCTTGATTTACTTTCAGATTGGTAACAGAATCCTGTGAAAAAATTTTAGAATTTGTTTGCTTTTGTTCACAGGAATAAATGGACAACAAAATAAAAGCAGAAAGAAAATATTTCATATGCAATTACATTTCTCCTTTAAAAAAACCATATTGGGTTAGGATACTTTTTAATATTTTCATCCGCACAGGGATCACGTCAATATTTTTATCAGGGCTTTTTACTAATGTTACAAAAAAATAAACGTGCCTGTTCTCTTCGATCCAGCCTACGATCCAGCCGATAGCATTTTGCATTTCATCAAAACCCCAACCGGTTTTATAACTTAATTTATACTGCGTATTATTTTCCTGCAGCATTACATCGCGAACAATTTGCTGTGTACGTTTTTGAAAAGGCAATTTATCAAAGTATAATTTTTTTACAAGACCCAGTTGTTCATCGGGAGAAATTTTTAATGTATTGTTTAGCCATAATGAATCAACAGGCCCGCTAATATTCATGTTGCCATAATGCAAAGAGTCGACCCATTGCTTCATTGTATCCCTGCCAATTCTTCTTGCAACTTCCTGGTAATAATTTACGGCTGAAACTTTAAAAGCCTCTGTCATGCTGAGATCTTTATTCCAGTCTTCATTCCATCTTTTTATTCCATCCCATTTTATCATCATGTTCTCATCAGTAATTCTTCCTGTTTCAAGACCAATTAACGAGTTAACGATCTTAAAAGTGGAAGCCGGTAAAAATCTTTGTGTATCCAGCTTCATGTTATAAACTGTAACGGCGCCGGTTTGATTATTTACCATAGAAAAGCAGCCATCTACTTTTGCAGAATCAAAATATTTTTTAAGACTGTTGTCGATCTTAGCCTGGTTAACCGAGCAGGAGTTTAGGATTACAACGATCGTTAAGATGGAAATGATTATTTGGAAATTTGTCTTCATAAATTTTATACAGCAGAAATTTTTTGATGCTCTGCAGTTGCACACAATGCCTCATAAAATTCTTCTCCGAATTTTCTTATGAGAGAATCTTTTAAAAAAATATAGACGGGAACTTTTAATTTTTTACCTAGCGAGCAGCCGGCTTTGCAAAGCCCTTCTCTTGGTTCATAATTTACATATTCAGTTTTTCCATTCTTGCTTTTTTTTGTTCTTATTGGATATAGATGGCAGCTGATGGGTTTTTTCCATTTTGTTTTTCCATCATTATACGCCTGTTCTATTCCGCATTTTACAATTCCTTTTCCATCAACAATTCCATACACACAAATGCTCGAATTTATTGTTGGCGTTACCCATCCAAACTCCTTATCATAAACATATTTACCCTGTCTTTCTAATTCTCTTTTTGACTCTTCTGAAAGATAGGGCAGCACTGCATCGTACACTTTATTAAGTTCTTTAAGCTCTTTATTTTCGAGTGGGGCGCCTGCATCTCCATCCACGCAACAGCCGCCTTTGCACTTGTTCAGGTCACAAACAAATTGCTCTTCCACAACCTGGCTACTTATAAGAACATTATCAATGGCTATCACGGCGGCAAATTTACTAAACAAACAAATCTTATCCTCTTTTAAAATAAAAACCAGCCTGCATTTACAGGTGATAATGCATGGTTAAAGTCCTATTTATTTTTCC
>DATCOF010000074.1:0-18617 GCA_036564845.1 Chitinophagaceae bacterium
CATAAGTTAATGATTTATAGCAAATTGCAATTTTATTTTTGCTCAAAAAATCAAATCGTCTTAGGTGCTTTTTCTCCGCAAACTCAATACTGACAATACTTTCAAAAAACTTTTATTTATCACATCAAAACGCTAATGATATTTTATCATTTCTCGGGCAATGAAGGCATAAAAGTTGTACTGAAAAATCAGTCATTGCTATTAAATGAAAGTAATAAATATTTTCCTCACCTCATTCATACTTATTTGTGCAACTGCAATTGTAAGCTGTTCAAATACAAATACTGTAAAGGCTGATAATGTGATGGACAGTATCACTGTGAGGAACATGGTAGAGTCGCAAAGTTTTGTTTTTATTCCACGATATGTAAACGCTGTTGGCGTAAGAAGCAGGGATCTGAGTTTCGGGTATGATATATCGATATCAAAAGATACGATCATAAGTTACCTGCCCTTTTTTGGCCGCGGATATATAGCGCCAATAAGTCCCTCAGATGTTGACTTTGATTTTACGTCTACAAAATTTACGATCACAACTACGGATGCAAAGAGAGGTTGGAACATTTCTATAAAACCAAAAGATCAAAGATATCTTACAGAATTATATTTTAGAATTTTTGATAATGCCAATGCTTCACTTACTGTAACCAGCAATGATCGTAGCGTTATTTCGTATAATGGATATATAACAGAAAGAAAATTTATCAAAGAGAAGAAATAAAATCCAGGCTATCCACATTGTTATTTTTTTATCAATAAAAATTAATAACCTCTTTTAAAAACGGGCCTGTCTTCTTATATTTATTAAAACATTTATATGAAGAAAAAAGAGATACTTGCGATCAAAAAAAGCGTCAGACTTTTTAAAAAAGATCTTGAGGCAACACAGAAATTGCAGCAACAGCTAAACGCCTACAGGGTTTTATATGCCGAATGTTTAGCGTTGTTGACAACAACGATTAAAGAAACAGAAAGCCTGTTGGGCCAAAGCTTAGCCGCTTTATAACACTCATAAAAAATACTCCGCAACAAAATTTTCATGTCTTGTTGATAATATTGAAACTGCAAAAAATATTGCTGAAGCAGCCGCAGAAAATGATTTAGAAATTAATGTTTACCTAGACCTGAACATTGGTATGAACCGCACCGGCATAGCATCAGGAAGTGAGGCAATTGATCTTGTGCCTTTTATTGGTTAGTAAAACACAATCTATAAAACAAGCACATTAATTTTTCTTTACTTTTACTAAGCTCATAAAATTTCTGTATGATAAAAAATTTTCTTCTTCTCCTGATCATCATAATATTATTTTCCTGCAGCTCGACAAAAACAACAACAACAACAAATGTTGTGACCGATACTACCCCCAAAACGATGCGTGAATTTCGTGCTGCATGGGTTGCAACGGTTGCCAACATTAATTGGCCAAGCAAGCCGGGATTAACAACAGAACAGCAACAGAAGGAAGCAATTGCTCTTCTTGATTTTTTGCAGCAGCATAATTTTAATACAGTTATTCTGCAGGTGCGCCCGCAGGCAGATGCATTGTACAAAAGTGATATTGAACCATGGAGTTATTTTCTTACTGGTAAAGAAGGAAAAGCGCCGGAGCCTTTTTATGATCCGCTGGAATTTTGGACAACTGCTGCACACGACCGCGGACTGGAACTTCATGTATGGCTAAACCCTTACCGGGCGCATCATCCAAAGGGCGACAGTGTTATAAGCGACCGGTCCATAATAAAAACAAATCCCAATTTGGTTGTGTATCTTAAAGATGGTTACTGGTGGATGGATCCATCACAAAAAGAAGTGCAGGACAGAACAACAAAAGTTGTGATGGATATTGTTAAGCGATATGATATTGATGGCGTTCACTTCGATGATTATTTTTATCCTTATCCCGAATATAATAAAGGAGAAGATTTTCCTGACAGCATCAGCTTTGCTGCATATCAAAACGGAGGTGGTACATTATCACGTGGAGACTGGCGGCGTAAAAGCGTGAACGATCTTATTGAACGCATCTACAAAGAAATGAAAGCAGCAAAGCCGTATGTAAAATTTGGTCTCAGTCCTTTCGGATTATGGCGACCCGGTTATCCTGAATCTGCCTGTTGCTTTGATCAGTACAATGTATTGTATGCCGATGCGAAACTGTGGTTAAACAATGGCTGGATAGATTATTTTACTCCTCAACTGTATTGGCCCACAAAAAGAATTCCGCTAAGTTTTCCTGTTTTGTTGGGATGGTGGAACCAGGAAAATACCAAACACCGACACCTGTGGCCGGGCATATCTGTTGGCCGTGATACAAGTGGAAGAAGTGTTGATGAAACGATAAACCAGATAATGATAACACGTGGTATGCTACCGCAAAGTAAAGGTGTTGTGCATTGGAGCATTTCATCCGATATACAAAATACAAACCTTATGAAAGCCCTGGATGCAGGCCCTTACAAAGATGCAGCGCTTGTGCCTGCAAGCCCCTGGCTTGATAAAACAGCCCCGGACCCGCCTTCCGTTACTGCAACAAGATCGCTGGATAGTATGCAGGTAAGCTGGACACACAGTGATCCCACAGATGTATTTCACTGGGTTGTTTATTATGAATATGGAAACCTGCCTGCCGGACAGGCAGGTACATGGAGCTATAAAATATTAAATCGTAACGAAAGAACGTTCAGTGTAAAGCTGGTTGGCGGAACTGAAAAAACTCCTCTCAAACTTAACAGGATCGTAGTTACTGCTGTTGACAGAACAGGCAATGAAAGTATAATGAGAGAGTAAAAGTGGTGCAACCATTCACTTCGCTCTTTGCTGTAATTCAGCAATTGGCATTTTTATTATTTTACCAACCTGCTCTGTGTTGCGGTATGTAACAACCCATAAATTAATTGCATCTTTTGGAACTGATAAAGGTGTTGAATAAACAGGGTAATAATTATCAGGAAATGTTTCAGTAAAAGTATAATGGATTTTCAGATCGTCTATTTCTGTTGTGAGCGTTACCTGCAAAGTATTATCAGCATTGCGTTTCACAGCAAAAGCAGGATCGTACATGCTGCGTGAATATTTTATACCTGCAACATCAAAGCGTTGAAAATGCTTTTCTGTTCTCTGTACAAAATTATTCCAATTCTTTTTTTCCAGCGGGCTCCAAACACTTTCTGCAATTGCAAAAGCTCTTGGCCACAACATGTATTCAGCATGGCGAACAGTGTTCAATCTTTCGCTCCATAAATTTGCCTGTCCTCCTAAAATATATTTCGGATCAACACCCATTGGTATAGGATTGAATTTGTACGACTGGCTGAGGCGCAACATTCCATACGTTGGTGGTTCTGCAATCGGGTCGCCCTGGTAAAGATCAACATAAGCAAAACTGTTTGGTGACATCACAACTGTGTGATTCATTTTTGCAGCTTCGATGCCGCCCTTATCGCCGCGCCAGCTCATTACTGCTGCATTTGGTGCAAGCCCGCCTTCCAGTATCTCATCCCATCCCATCATTTTTTTTCCTTTCGATTCAATAATTTTTTCAACACGCTTTACAAAATAACTTTGCACTTCATTCATGTCTTTCAAATTTTCTTTCTTCGCCAATTGCTGAACGGCATCACTCTGTTCCCAAAAACCTTTGTATGCTTCATCGCCTCCCATGTGTATGTATTCAAATGGAAACAGTTGCGCAACTTCTGTAAAAACTTTGTCGAGTACTTCAAAAACTTTTTCATTTGCGGGGCATAAAGTATTGTCAGTGCGATACGGTTTACCTGTGCTGTCGCGACCGGACATGCGTTCACCGGAATTTACCTGGTAAGTTCCGGGAGTGCAACTGAGTTCAGGATACGCTGCTATCATTGCAAGGCTATGACCCGGCACATCAATTTCAGGAAGGATAGTTATGAAACGGTCTTTTGCATATTGAATTATTTCTTTCATGTCTTCCTGTGTATAAAACCCGCCATAGGTCTTGGGTTCATCAGGTGATGGGCTTGAAGACAATCCCCATGAAACACGTTCTGCACGAAAGGCTCCCACCTGTGTAAGCTTAGGCAGGCTCTTGATCTCAAGGCGCCAGCCCTGGTCATCAGTAAGATGAAGATGCAGCATATTAAATTTGTATGCCGCCATGTGATCGATAAAATCTTTTACTTCCTGTTTGGTAAAATAATGCCGCACTACATCAAACAATAAACCACGCCAACCAAATTTTGGATAATCAGTTATTTCAACTATTGGAATTTTCCATGACTGCTTTATTATTTTTTTGCTTTCAATTTCTTTTGGCAGTAACTGCAATAAAGTTTGTACGCCATAAAATAATCCTGCAGGCTGATTCGCTGTAATACTTACTCCGACTGGTGTAACAGATAATTGATAGCCCTCTTTACCAATATTGTTATTTACAATTTTATTTATCAGTAAAGAAATGGCAGCCGGATTATTTGCTGCAGTAACAGGATAGCCCGTTGCAGTTGTAAGCGGGTAACTTAGTTGAACGATAATATTTTTTACTTCAGGGAGATTGCTGTTGGTACTGATGGTTATTTTTTTTGGCAAAGTGAAATAACCTTTTGCAACAGTTAAGGAAACAGGCTGCGGTATCAATGCGATGTTATCTGTTTGCGCAAATAAATTAGTTGCCATTAATACAGTTGAGAACAATAATAATTTTTTCATTGGTAAAAATTAATAAGATAATTGTTCATGAAAAGTAGGCATTTTTTCCTACATGATTTTAGTTTGTAAAGACAAGAACAATTGAGAAATAAAAGGGTTAATGGATGCAATTAGGAAATGGTTTATTATCTGCAGTATTTTCGGTGGTGGATGTTAGGATTATATGCCATTTGTTTTTTTTGTTTGCGTTGTGCCTATCTGCTTTGTATCAAAATTTACTTTTATGGCGAGATCAAGATGTGTTACAACATCCTTGTCCGGCTTAGAAAATGTATGCGGATCTTTTTCTGTTTGTACAGTATCATCCTGCTGCGATGCTTGGTGTTTTGTATTGCAGCCCATTACAAATACCAACAGTACGAATAGTAATCTTGTAGTTTTCATTTTATAAAATTAAGGGAGAAATTTTTGGAAGAGAAGATGAACATCTACAGTTACTAAAAATAATTTAATGATCCTACATCAAATTTGTATTATGATAACTGGCGCAAGCGTCCGCTTGTGCCTTGAAAATAATTACAATTATAGAGAGTAAGATTTACCTGCATTAATTGTTTAGAAAAAATAATGACTTGCAATAATTGGGTTATAATGTTTATGGTTCTTTATAAGGCACAAGCGGACGCGCCAGCGAATTTTTTTAATTATGAAAGATGATTTGTAACCTTGCGCCATAACAGGGTTACAACATCCTTGTCTGGCTTAGAAAATGTATGCGGATCTTTTTCTGTTCCTACATATTGCTGCGAAGTTTTTTGATCGCAGCTCATTGTAAATACCAACAGTACGAATAGTAATCTTGTAGTTTTCATTTTATAAAATTAAGGGAGAAATTTTTTGGACAGGCTTTTCGTGCTACTATTGAGGCACTTTACTATAGTTCAGTTCTACAGAAGATATTTCATAAATTTCAGCAACCTTACATTCTAACATCGAATCATTAAAAACAGCCAAGTTTATTCCGCCTAATTTAAGCGAGCTGCCATATTCTATTGCATCATACCCTAAGGACTTTACGTATTCGCATAAATACTGTGAAGGAAGATAATCTAGTTCTTTATCAAATCTGCGAACTGGTTTTGATAATTCCTGTTCTAATCTAGACAAATATTTATGATGTATTATAAAATTTTCTAGGTTCTCACCAAATGCAAACGGGCTTATTGCAGAAATTTCTCTAAGGCTTACAACATTTAATGGCTGAAGTAATTTGAATTCTCCTATTGTTATAAAATCTAAATAGGATGAGCGACTTTCATAAATAGTTGTTTCGATTTTAGTTGACAAGTATAAATATGGGATACCATTGGGGTTAGCTCTACCTGCATTTGTTTTATCAATTGAGGGTTTACCCATTTCATGTGATTTAAAACCAGTCTTATCAGATATCCTAGCTCTATAAAATATTTTTCCTTTGTCATATACTTTCGAAAAGTTTTTTAAAAGATCAGACAAAAGTCTTAGGTCTATTGTCTCGGTTAAAAAAAATCTATTTTTATATTTAATCTCTTCAGCAAAGTTTTCCCATTTCTTTTCATGAAAATCAAATACTAATTGCTGATTAAATAAAAGTTCGATTTCTACAGGAGAGTTGAATAGAACATCATTTTCTGAAAAGCTACTTGAAAATATTTCACTTAAAAGTTTTTTAATTAACTGAGGGGTAGGAAGTTTAAATATTTTCCATCTTTCTTGAATATTCTCATAAAGGAGTTTCTCTTCTGTAATTATAACTCCTAAATCAGCAACAGGTTTGAATAGTGCAATAATTGGTTGAAAAGATTCTTCCAGTTCTCTAGCATCAATTATCTGAACATCCTTTGAATCACAGAAATCACAATTACCAATTTCAGTAGAATTTGAAAGTATAAAACCAATTATTTCTTTATCTGTGAAACAATTCGTACAGCAGTTCATCAGGCATTTAATAAATTATGGACAAGTTCTAAATGATTTTTTATTGAAAGTTTTTTTAAACTTCCTAGGCCAGGATAATGAGCGCTACGATGAAGTTCGCGAAATTCATTTGCTGCGTCTGTTGTAATATTATTTTCATTAATAAATCCTATTAATTTTTCTAACGCCTCTCCAAATTTACCTGCAACGTCAGTTGTATCACTGTTTGAGTTAGATACAAAATGCCTAATCCAAATTTGATTATTATCCTTCTGATAAGTAAGATGGATAGCAACTGCATATGGCAAAAAACCTGTCTCAGCGTAATCATTACCAATGGTAAGAAAATCAGAGAATCCAACAAAGCCATCGTCTTCATAGTATAAATGGTCATCACTAAAAAATTCATCGGGAGTATTAATATAGTCTGCATTTTTTGCTTGAGGTCTGAATTTATCATCAAGCAAAACTTTAGTATCTGGAGTTATAATTCCACGGTATCTTCTTACAGGAAAATTTTCGCCGTATAGATTGTATTTGATCTGATAGTTCACAACCCAACCAGCCAAAGCTTCAATATCATTTAAACGATTTGTATGGATTAAAGTAATTGGGCGAATAGAATTTATTTGAGCAAGCTCTGTTGTAATAAAGTCAAGATTTGTAAACTGGTTAATAATAATTCCTAGCTGATAATTCTGATAATTATTCAATTTGGTATTTATCATTTCGATAAGCGCTGAAGTGTTTGTAACAAATTCTCCGTTGGCTGGATTTAGTATAATAGTAAAATTTATATCATTTTCAATTAAGCTATCTATGCCTCTTTCAAATGCTGCAACAGATTTCTTTACTGGCTCTAGAATTGGAGAAATTTTTTTAGATTCTCCGATTTTCTGTGCTGTTTCACGCAATGCTAATAATTCAAATTGTTTACACCTTAAGTAAGGGAAGTACATAAATTAGAGGTTCAGGTTTAAAAAATTAAACAGATTATTATAACCGCTTTTATTTGGATTAATGCATAAACAAATATGTTTTAATTCTCTGGGTAATTCATCAGATTGAAGAGAGTTACATTCTGTAGGGATACGTTTTTTTAATTGTTCCAACATTAAATCATGTAAGATTTTTGGATGAATTTTATTAGCAAGGGTAAGACACTCATTGAAGAATTTTATGTTAGAAACATTTGGGGTAACTCCATAATATTTTTTAATTATAGAGGAATATTCGTCTTTTCGCAAACATTTAATGATTACCTCATTATTAATCTGTGAAAAATCCTCTTGTGCTTCCTTTATAATGGTAAAACTAAATCTGCCATTTAAAGAAATTAATCCTATTGTATCGTTTGCGAGTAGGCTTAAGTACCTATTTACTAAACTATGATGAGTTACTAAATATATTTTTGAAAAAGCTTTTTTATAATCACTGATTTGTTTTTGAAGTTTATCAGGAGAATCTAATTCAGTTTTTATTTCGTAAACAGTAGAGGTTCCATTAATAATTACAATATCAGCAATTGAACTTGCAATTTTAAACTCATTCAGCATAGTTGCAGTTTTTAAACTATGTCTTCCAAGCAAAATGTTATTGGCTATAGTGTTTTTATAGACATATTCGTTTCTATAATTATTACTTAAATAGCGATAAGCATTTCCGATTACATCTTTAACCTGCATTCCCGGATTAATTGAAAGTTGTGAATCATATTTTTTTAGTTTGTCAAAAAAATATTCACTGTTTCCAGTCTGAGCGATATGTTTAAAGATTGGATTGGTAAAAATCCGTGAGAGTGACCTATTAAAATCAGTATTTGTATTCATTACGAATTCGATGTTCACAAAGTTATATAAATACTTGAGTAGAGCAAGTAGTACAACAGATTTTAAGATTTCATGATTCGTAAGATTGTAAGAGCAAACTTTTTATTAGACTTTGGTTCCATGATATTCCATTGCTCAAAGGCTGGCGGATAGAAGTGAAAAGCCCGGTGAGATTTTGTGCTTTGCTCTGTGCCGGATCCCGAAAGAAAATCGGGACAGGCATTGCAACGGATAGCCGCAACAAATGATGAACAGAATTACTAATGCACACAGCCCCATTATTTTTCTTCACCAATTAAAATTGACCACGGCTTAAGTTCACTTACATTTTCGCTTATGATGCGGATGATCGCGGTTAATGGAATAAAAAGGAACATGCCGGGAATACCCCATATCAGCTTGCCGATAAATACAGCTACGATGGTAATGAATGGATTGATCTTTACCCTGCCGCCAACGATGTGCGGCATTAAAATATTGGCGTCAACAAAATGAACAATGATAAAACTAATGCCTACTTCAATGGCAAGGTTGCCGCTTCCGTTGGTTACCGCTATCAGCATTCCGAAAGCAGCAGCAATATATATTCCCAGGTAGGGAATGATGTTTAGCACCGCAGCAATTACTGCGATCAGCAACGCAAACTTAACACCCAGTATCAGCAGGATAATTAATATTGATGTAAAAAGTATTGCCATTTCAGTTAGCAGTCCGACCACATAATTATTCATCATGCTGCGTGTGCTTGTAATTACGCCGTTCACTTTTTCTTTACTGGATGGATCAAAAAATGCGAGGATAAAATTTTTAAATACCCGGCGGTGTACGAGTATAAAAAAAGTGAAGATGAGAAAAAAGACAAACAGCACAACAAACTCCAACACGCTGATAAACGTAGTGCCGGCTGAAGCGATAAGTGTGGAAGACAGGCTGGCGGCGGACCTGCGGATGTAGTCCAATTGCTGCGTGGCATCAACATTAAATTTTATGGTTACCCAATTCTGAAGGTTTTGTGCCATTTCCAAAAACTTTGTCTGCGCCTTCGGGAGGTCTTTTAAAAAAAGTAAAAGCTCTTTGGTGAAAAAGAAAACGATGCCGCCGATAAAAAAAAGAAATATCAGAACGGATAAAATTGCAGCGAAACTTCTTTTTAAACGCCGTTCAAAAAAAAGTGTAAGCGGGTATAAAAGAATGGCAATAAGCAACGCAAAGAACAATGGAATAAGAAGAACCTTGCCGAGGTAAAGTATTAGCAGTGACAGGAAAAAAGCCTGTAGCATTAATGCAATGCGTGCATAAAATGCAATGGTGGAGTTGCTTTTATTTTTTATCATAAAAGATATTGTGTTAGCCTTTACTAAAGTATTCTTTATTTTTTAAAAGGAAAAAGGAAATGCGGAACAGGATGAATTAAAATACCTTCTCATCATGATTGGCGGGTAGGATACAAGTCACGGATAAGATCATCAAAAAAATTATTGCGAATATTACGGGTACATCAAATATTTCTTCCGCATTATTTTAAAATTACTTAATTCAGGCTCCCAGCTTTTGCGGATATCTTCTTCTGATGTGCCTGCAATTATTTGCTGCTTAAATAATAAAGTGCCGGAAAGTTTATCAATACTTCCCATCTCTTTGCTTTGTTTATAGTCGAAGAATCTTTCTTTATCAGGAAAGGCTTTGTATAATTCCATCATCCATTGAATATTTATTTTTTTGCTCTTGCGCAATTTTTCTACATCATACTTGCGAAGATCTAAACCATAACAAACTTTGTTCATGTGCAAAGGCGTTTCCGCCATGCCGGGAATACCAAGAGGAGTAAAGGAGAAACTGTATTTGTCTTTAAGTTCGGGGGCACCCAAAACTGTAAAAGGAAAATATGTACCGCGGCCAAGGTTAAGCGCAGTGCCTTCAAACAAACACAAAGATGGATACAACATTACCGATTGCTGTGTATTAAGGTTGGGCGAAGGTTTTACAGGAAGTGTATAAGGCATATCATGATCATAATTGGCAACAGGAATAATTTTTAGTTTGCACTTTTCTTTATTTGCCAGCCATCCTTCGCCGTTAAGCATTTGTGCAAACTCGCCTATCGTTAATCCATGTGATATGGGAATGGGAAACATCCCAATACCTGATTTTAATTTCATATCCAACACAGGCCCATCAACCAAATATGCATTAGGATTCGGACGATCAAGAATGAGTAATTCTTTTCCGTTCTCTGCACACGCTTCCATAATATTTGCCAGCACATTTATGTTTGTATAAAACCGGCAACCAACATCCTGCACATCATATATCATCAGGTCGATGGCATTCATATCTTCTTTGCGTGGTTTTTTTCTTGGTCCGTATAATGAAATTATTTGTATTCCTGTAGCACTGTCTTTTTCATCCAGCACTTTTGTTCCTGCGCTTGCATTACCACGAAAGCCGTGCTCAGGGCCAAATACAGAGACTATATTTATTCCAAGCTTTTGAAGGCTGTCAACCAAATGTGTTTTTCCAATGATGGAAGTTTGATTGGAAACAATGCCGATACGTTTTCCTTTCAGGTAAGAAATATATTTTGCTGTTTGCTCTGCGCCGGTTTTAATTTTTGCTTTTGGTGCAAAATATTTTTTTGATTGAGATGATGAAGAGGGTTGATAAACGAAATACAATGTTGCCAGCAGCATCACAAACACAGAAATTTTTATCATTATAATTATATTGAATGAGCACTAAATATATTGAAGAAAAATTCATGTACTAAGAATAAATTCTTAGCATGTTGCCATTCAAGGAAGTATTATAAGAAGTTAATGATCTTGGTGGAGGGCCGCCAAATACCTGGCCGTTTTCTGCATAAGTACCGCCATGTGCACTGCAATAAAATTCGTGACTAGCCGCGATATAACCTACTGAATAATTTTGATGAGTGCAGGTTTGCGATACGGCAATATATTGCCCAGCTAATGTTCGTGCAATGATTAACCCGCTGTTATAAATAAAACCGCCATTATTTTTAAGAGCGGCATTCGGGGCTTGTGTTAGATCAAGCGTAAAGTCAACGTTAGTGGGAGCTGAAGAGCTAACACCCTGACCTTTACTGCATCCGCTTAAACAACCAAGTACAAGGCCTGTAGTGCCCATGCCCAGCATTGATAAAAAATCTTTTCTTTCCATAAAGCTGCATTTTGTTTTAATGTATTTATAAGATGTAACAGCGATAATATAGTTGGTACGTTCTTATGAATGCTTGTTATTATTTAGCTAAAACAGATCTTGCGTTATTTAAATTTTAATGCCAGCGTAATGATGTTTGAATTCAATCCATCCGTACGTTTATAATGAGCCAATCTTAATTCAAGATCATTTAAATGTTGGATACCAAATACACCACCGGGTGGTGCATATCTAAAACCTACACCTTCGGTGTTGCTGTTGAATTTTGAAAGATCATCATCAGTTGTATAAAATTGTTCTGTTGCAGCGTGGCTAAAATAAGGAGCAAAATATTTTACGCCATTCTGTGTATAATGCCTGAAGAATGGGCTTACAGAAAGAAATGGTGTAACTTTTACCGGCACCTCAATATTAAAAGTATGCGCAGTAAGTCCCCAGTCATCATGATAAAAACGGTAGTAAGAACGGATGATAAATTTATCGCCGATAAAATAATTCAATCGCATTCCCACAGGAATTTTAAATCTTGATGAAGGAAGTTTTTCATTTGTCTCTGTTCCGTTGGTAAAATAAATTCTATGAAATGGCGTACTTAAATAGCCACTCTGGTAAATAAGATCCAGCAATAAAGAAAGTTGTAATCGTTGTGTGAGTGATTGCGAAAAAGTAAAGGAACTGCTTACAGAATTTCGAGCGGCCGAGGCATAATTTCGTTCTCCACGTCCCTGTGTTATCGTTCGAAGTTCAATAGGTAGTATCAACAACAGGTTATCAAGGTAGGCCTGCAGTTTTACACCAAATTCTGTGTTCTTGTCTTTTGAAGTTTTAGTGAAGCCAGTACCTGCACCGAATGAATTATAATCAAACTCATGAGAGAAAGATCCATTAAAACTTATTGCATTACCTTTTTGTTCATTGGTGATGGAATATGAAGCAGAAGGATAGATCCTTGTGTCGCGGGAAGATGCAGAAGAAATAGTATGCGGATCAATTTTATCAGATGAAGCTGAAGTGTAATGATCAACACCCAGCTCAAAACTTACATCATGCCTGCGATTTTTGTTATCATATTTATTAAGCTTTAGCTCAAAAGTAGTGGCAATGTCAGAAAGATTTTCTGAACCGGTGCCGCCGGTAACAGGAGAAAGATTACCGTTCTGGTGATAATAACCGGTAACAAAATTTATTTCTGTGGGTTTTAATTTTTTGTTTTTGTATGCAGAAGAATCAGTTGTTGTTTGAGAGAATGCGCTTAACACCCCGATGTACATTCCAATAACTGCTAAAGATAATTTTCTCATTGTGTGTTTTAATTAATTGATCATCCTGTTTGATGAAGATAAGGTATGTGTTAGTTACAGCCGCATCCACCGCCGGTTTTACCGCCATTGGCACCTGAGGCGCCTTCACGGTACACCTGGAAATTCATTTCAAATTTTTCTGCTTTTTTTGGACCCAGCTCCATCTCGGCATCATTCAAATATATTTTTTGATATGCCTTTGGCCCTGCGCAGGAATGTAAAATAAATGCTCCGCTGATGATAAGGAACAATTTAAAAATGTTGACTGATCTTTTCATGTATGTTGGTTAAGAAATTTTAATATTGGTTGAAGTGTACAATTTATTATCATCATCAATTATTATGCAACTTATATGCGGCAATTGATTTATAAGATGCAATCCGGCATTAATTCCCATCACCATAACGGGTGTTGCCAATGCATCTGCAAGTTCTGCGTTGGGTGCAATGATCGTTACACTTTTAATTCCCGAGACAGGCAATCCTGTTTTAGGATCGATGGTATGGGAATATTTTTTCCCATCTATTACAACATATTTTTCATAATTGCCCGAAGTGGCAACGGCCATGTTGGTAATGTTTAAAGAAGAGAAGGGATGATGTGTTGCATCAGGGTCTGCAATGCCTATCGTCCATGGTTCACCATTTGGCTGAAAGCCCCATGCAGAGAGGTCTCCGGCTGCATTTACAATTCCGCTTTTGATGCCCATTTGCTGTAAAATTATTTTGGCTTTTTCTGCTGCATATCCTTTACCAATTCCCCCAAAGCCAATGCGCATTCCTTTCTCTTTTAAAAAAACGGTTGATGCTTTTTCGTCAACAATTACGTTTTTATAATTGATAAGCCTTACCGATGTTTTTGCAGTAGCAGCATCAGGCAGTTGCTTCATATCCTTATCAAAATTCCAAAGGCTTTTATCAACAGAGCCGTAAGTGATATCAAATGAGCCTTGTGTTATGTGAGAAATTTTTAAGCTCCGCATTATCAGATCAACAACTTCTCTTTCCACTTTTACTGCGCTTATACCCGCTTGCGCATTGATGCGGTTTGTATCGCTATCATCTTTAAAAGTGGTCAGTAATTTTTCTATTCGTTGTATCTCCAATACTGCAGCATCAATACATTTATTTGCATTATCTGCATCAACAGAGATCTCGAACCTGTTGCCCATAAGGCGCAACACTTTTTTATGTAATGTTGAAGTTTTTGTAAACTCAGCGATTTGCATCAGCTTGTTTTATCTCATCAATAAATTGCTTGTCTGAAACATCAGGAAGACCATCCCATTGTTTTAATATTTTTCCATCAGCTGATAATAATAGTGTGTATGGAAATTTCCCTTCAGGATTATATTTTTCGGCAAGGGCTTCATTCATCTTTTTTTGATCAGGAGATAACGAATGTTTTTTCTGACGTGGAAAATCAGCATTCACCAATACAAGTTTATCGGATGCAAAAGAAGTAAATTCATCACTGTCAAAAATAGTTTTCCTTAATTGGATACATGGAAGACACCAATCAGAGCCCGAAAAGTTCAGGAGCATTAATTCATGATTTTTTGACGCTTCAATTTTAGCCTCAGTAAAGTTTGTTTTCCACGACGGAGCTGTAAAAAACATAGATGTAATAAGTATTGCACTAAGAATTTTCATAAGTAATTTTCTTTATTATATGCACAATTTAAACCAAACTGGTACTTTATTTTATGAAGTGAAATGTATTTTGAGAACTTTAACTAATAAATGCTTTAATGAGCGCTTCCTAATAACAAGATGCGGATAAAACACAATAGGTTGGGTTATAAACCGGGGAAAGTTGTAATAAAATGTTAATGGGATTGTCAAAAAAGCAAATGAAATTTATGCAGTATTCATGCTTTTATGGCACAAAAGGGTGACAATATTTATTTATACTTATGAATAAAAATATGTTGACAGGAATGAATAGGGATCTATAGAAAAATGTTTTTCTTTTTCCTGTGGAAGATCACCGAGTTCGATCTCAACGAATGAGTTGGTTTCTCTTGTCTGCCACAGAAATATTTTATTTCCGCATTGCCCGCAGATCTCCGGAAGCATTTCCTGTATCAGCCCGTTCCAACAGGCTTCTTCCAATTGCTGTCCCTTTGTAAGATTGTTTTGATTGCTGTCATCTTTTTCGCAACTATTCCTGGATGAAAAGTTAGTGCCGATCAACAATAAAATTTCCTGTTGTGTAGAGGTTGGGTTCATATTTATTATTTAAAAACTTTTATTGATCAGAGATAAAAAAATTCTTTAAACAATACCTGCAACTAAAAATTCTTCATGTACGTTGCAACAACGCTTATCAAAAAATTACATCTGTTAGGGGTAAATTTCTGTTCCAGAATATGTAATTAAGTAAGCTTATGGATTTTCAAAAAAAGGAGTTGGATCTAAGCAGTTAATCTGTGTGATTGTAAATGTAGAAAACATTTTTTAAACATGCAATACACTTCAATAAAAAATAAATCAGGCAAATGCAAACGAAAGTTGCGGAGAAGAAACCGGATGATGTATGGGCATATCGATGTTTGAATTATGGATATGAAAAACGGCTGTCTCTTCATATCTTGATGTTACTATCATTTTTACACCGTGAGCCTGTTCATTAAATATTTGCTCTACAAGTTTTGGACAATTATTATTTTTTGAAAGATGCGCTAACAACAGGTGACTCATGAATGATGACTTGTGTGTTGTAAAAAGTTCCAGTGCCTGTTTATTACTAAGGTGCCCTTTCTCTCCGCGGATACGGTTTTTTAAAAAGTAAGGATAGCGGCCTTTATCAAGCATTTCATCATCATAATTTGCTTCTAAAAAAGCAGCGTGGCATTGTTTAAAATGATGAATTAAATTTTCGCACGGCGTACCAATATCAGTGAACACACCAACTTTTATTTTGTTGCAGCAAACAACAAAACTAAATGGGTCTGCCGCATCATGAAATTTTGGGAATGCAGTTATGGAAAGATTGCCGATAACAATTGTTTCATGCGCTGCGAAAGATGTTACCAAATGTTTCTCCAGCTTTAACCTGCCAAACCGTTGCGTGGCAAGGGTTATATAAACAGGCAGTTGATATTTTTTTGAGAGCACCTGTAATCCACTGATATGATCTGTGTGTTCATGCGATACAAAAACAGCTTTTACTTTTTGTATGTTTAGTCCAAGACGCGTCATTCGTTTTTCCACTTCACTGCATGATATGCCTGCATCTACAAGTATGGCTTCAGTTTTGTTACCAATATAATAGCAATTGCCGTTGCTGCCGGAATTTAATGATGTGATGAATAAAGACATAGAGGAACTGCAAAGAAAAGAAGTTTCGTGCAGCCGCGCAAAGAAAAAAATCAAGACGCGAAGAACATGTCTTTGCGTCTTGATTCTCTTTGCTTCTTTGCGTGAAATTTTATTTGTCTTCAGTATTATCCTCAATCTTCGCGGTGCTTTTGGAAAGGCTTGCTGCTTTTTTTATAAGCGTTACAAATTCTTTGCGGTAACCTTCAGCATCATTGCCAATAGCATCATTTGCAGTATGCAGAATATCATTGTAACTGCTGTTCCCTTTAAATTCACTTTGGCGCAGCAACATTCCAAAACCTGCTACAGCAGCTGCAAAGCGAAAGTTATTGGAAGTGGCAATAAATGCAACATCATTATTTTTTACGGGGTGTACTATCAGTTCACTTGTATTTTTGGATGGATCTTTATAGCGGAATTTAACCGTCAATAATTCATCAGTAAGATCAGTGATAACCTTGTCTTTATTTTTTTGATATTTAAGCGGATCAACATCTTTTAAAAATTCTGACTTTACACCAAAAGGAATAATTTCGTACAAAGCCGTAACTGTGTGTCCGCTGCCTAATTCACCGGCATCTTTTTTATCATCATTAAAATCCTCTTTGTTAAGCATCCTGTTCTCATAGCCTATCAAACGGTATCCTGCAACTTTTGCCGGATTAAATTCAACCTGCAGTTTTACATCTTTTGCAATGGTGAAAAGTGTGCCGCCAAATTCATTTACCAAAATTTTTTTCGCTTCATTAATGTCATCAATATAAGCATGATTGCCATTGCCTTTATCTGCAAGCTGTTGCATTTTGTTGTCTTTATAATTTCCCATGCCATAACCAAGAACAGTAAGGTACACGCCGCTTTCACGTTCTTTTTCTATCATGCTCACCAGTTCATCATCACTGCTGGCGTCAACATTAAAGTCGCCATCTGTGCAAAGGATCACCCTGTTATTTCCATTCTTTATAAAATTATCTTTTGCAGTTTTGTAAGCCAGTTGTATTCCGGCACCGCCCGCTGTTGAGCCACCAGCCTCCAATGCATCGATCGCAGTTTTAATTTTTGTTTTATCACTGCCACTTGTTGTCGGTAATACAAGACCTGCATTGCCTGCATACACCACGATAGAGATATTGTCTTTTTCACGAAGCTGAACGGTAAGCATTTTTAAAGAGGCTTTTACCAAAGGCAATTTATTTTCATCGAACATAGAGCCTGATACATCAATTAAAAAAACAAGATTGGATGCCGGCAAATTTTCTACCGGAGTATTTTTTCCCTGCAATCCTATCATCACAAGTTTGTGATCATTGCTCCACGGACATGCACTCATTTCTGTTGTAATAGAGAAAGGATATTTATCTGTTGGTTGCGGATAGTTATATTTAAAATAATTTATCAGCTCTTCAGTTCTTACAGCGCCTGCTGGCGGCAACTGACCGCTGTTTAAAAAGCGGCGAACATTGCTGTACGATGCTGCATCTACATCAATAGAAAATGTAGAGAGCGGATCATCACTCACTTTATGAAAACCATTTTCAGTGATGTGATCATAATCTTCTGTATTAAAATCCTTATTTTTTGAGTAAACGCCTTGCACTTTTCCAAGCAATTGAGTTGAATATCCCAAGTCTTTTTTATCTCTTCGTTGATCATAAGTAGTTATAACAACTTCATCCATTTCCATTTTACCTGCTAACAACTTTATATTAATTACTGTCCTGTTATTGATCATTACTTCCTGCTTTGTGTACCCAACCTTTGTTATTATAAGTGCATCATCTTCGCTTACTTTTATTGAATACTTTCCATTTTGATCGGATGATGTTGCGGTTCGTGTTCCTTTTATCATCACAGTGGCCATTGCTACAGGAGTGTTATTTTCATCGGCAATAACTCCTGAAACTGTATGTTTGTTTTTGGGAGAAAAAGACATGATCACGATAATAATTACCGGGATCATTAATAAAATTATTTTTTTCATAACAAAGATTTTTAAAATAGATGCAGCTATTAACAGGATTACATACGTCCTTATAAAAAAATATTTTATCTAACATCAATTGCCGTTCTTAAAAAAAATATCATCTGCGGGTTCTGACAGTGAGCTTATAGAACAATATAAAGCGACTGAAAGCCTTGATGTACTTGGCGAATTATATCAACGATATATGGAGCTTGTGTATGGTGTTTGCCTTAAATATGTAAGAGAACCTGAAGATGCGAAAGATTGTGTGCTGAATATTTTTGAAGAACTGGTAAGCAAATTAAAAAAGCATGATGTTGATAATTTTAAAGGATGGCTTTACCAGCTGGCAAAGAACCACTGCCTGATGAAGTTGCGCAAGCAAAAAATAATTCCGGTTAATATTGATCTCTCTGTTGTGCAATTAGAAGAAAAAA
>DATCOF010000075.1:0-15881 GCA_036564845.1 Chitinophagaceae bacterium
TTTTGGTTGTTCAGTTTTGGTTGGTTGTGTAACAGTTTTTTGTTGCGTTGGATCATCATTTATAACGATCATCTTATCCTCATCAACACGTTTTACTTTTAAATTGGTGAGATATCCTTCAATTTGTTTTCTTCTTTTTAAAACATCGATCATTGTTGCGGCCTTTTCTTTCAACGGAGAACCTGGATACTGCGTGATGATATTATTCAAAGTAACAATTGCCTGGCTATCCTGTTTTTGTTTTATGTAATACACTGATTCGATGTAAAGTAATTGCGGGCTCCAATAATTATTTCCATATAAACTATCGGCAGCTTTTTTATCTTCGACTGCTTTTTCAAATTTCCCTTCTATAAAAAGGTTATAGATATTTTCATAGCGTTTGGTTGCATCTGGATCTTTTGTTCCTTGTTTTTGAGCTTGTGGATTAATTGCAATTTGTGCGTACTTTGTATTTTTAAAATTAGTGACCAGCAAATTTTTGTAGTACGCTGCTTTAGAAAGATTGCCCAACTTTTGGTAGCAATAAATTAAGTTGAAATACAATTCACCATTATACAAATTGTTGGGGAAGCGCAGTAAAGATATTTCATACGTTTGTGCTGCCATACCATAATCTTCAAGATTATTTTGATACAATTTTGCCAACTCAAATAAGGAGGAAGAAATTAAAATATTTGAAGTATTTATTTTATCAGCAGTAAGCGGCAGGTTGTCCATCATACCGCTTAAACTCAGGTCAGTATTCACTGCTGTAGTTTTAGTATCCAGTGCTGATACATTATTGTTTACAGTATTTACGTTATTAATAGTTGAGTTGACTGCAGAATTTCTGCGCCAGTTATCAACGTTCAAACGGTTGCCCCACCTGCTTTTGAATTCGCCAAACCCTTTTGATTTCATTGAAGTATTATAAAAATACCAGTCGCCTTTGATTTCATTTTGTCCGAAAAGATCGGGAGATTGATTTTGATTATTATCAAATGCTGAAGAAGGATTTGATGAATTTAGATCATAGTCTTTAAGCCCTTTTTCTTTGCGCAATTTTTTTAAGAGATCATTTATGTATGCTTCTCTTTCAGTTGGAGAAAGCATTGCAATGCGTTGAAGACTGTCTTCTCTTTCAATGATATTTATTTTTTCTACAATTTTTGATAAAGCATTTTTCCTGTCTGTAATTTCTTTAACTCTGTCAATTAAAACATCATCGCTTAGTTGTAAACTATCATAATAAGCGGATGCTTTTTTATAATCTTTTTTATTAAAAGCAATGTCGGCCAATTGCAAATAAGCCCTGTTCTTATACGCCGAATTAATATCATTGTAACTAAGACTTTTATGAAACAAAAACTCTGCAGCAGCCGTGTCAGGTTTTTGCAACGCAAGTTCTCCTGCTGAATAATAAACAATGTCGCGGTAAGATTCATACTTACCCTTCTTTGCCATTTTTATTAAATTATCTATCGTGTTATTAAATTCTTTCGGATCGTTGCTCCTGTATATTTTGGCATTGCTCAGGTTTGCATAAATATCCATTAATGGATCAGTAGTATGCCGCATGGCTTTGGTATAATATTGAGAAGCTTTTTCAGGTTGCTTTGTAATTTCAAAAAGTTGCGCAAGCAAATATTCCCAGCGGGCTTTATCTTCTTTATCCTCTGCTGCTGATAATGCTTTCTCTAAATGAGAAGCTGTGCTGTCATATATTTTTTGTTTGTAAAACCAATATGCATTTACTTCTTCAAGGTCCGGCTTTAACCGTGAAGGAAAATTTTGATCATTCTGCAATGTGTTTATCAATCCTGCGGCATCAGTATATTCCTGTTGTTCAATAAAAGTTCTTATCTGCCAAACCAGTGCATCATTGCGGCTGGGCGGCCTGTTAAAAGCTGTATAAACCGGGGATTTGTTTTCTTTACTTGCAATGCTTATTGAATTGCCGCTGGCACTTGAATTTGTACCCACTGTTTTTGCAAAATCATTATCATCTTTTCTTTTTCTTGGAAACAGATTGTAGTTAATGAACTGAAAAGTCATGGCGGCTGAATCAAATTGCTTTTGAAACAAATAAGATTTGCCAATGAGAAGATATAAATTATCAACCCAGTCATTTCTAAGATCATGCAATAATATTCCTGCGGTTGCTTTGTAAATAACTGAATCAAGCTCGGTTTTTTGAGAAGCAGTTGTGTTTAATGAGTAGCCATAAAAAGGAAGCAGTTTGCCATAATCATCTTTATTTGACATCCTTGCCCTTTCAATTACTTCGTTAAGTTTATTGTTTGCATTAAAATAATAATTGTAATGCGATACTATGTTTTGCGAGATGCGTCTTTTTAATGTAAATTTTTTATCGCCGGTAGTTTCCGATTTTAAAGTTTTGTTCTTAAATTTTTCAGGCTTGTCTTTTTGAAGGTCAAAAGTTATAGTGCCTACCTGGCTGAAGGCAGGAACAATGTAAAAAAGAATTAATAATAAAATGGATGATCTTAAGGCCAGGCAGCGCATGTGGTAATAAAGATTTTAATAACTATGTGATACGGTTAGTTTCTAATTATTGTAAAACTACTTTTCAACAAAAATATTTTAAAAATACGGTTTATTTTAAGCTATTGTACTATTAAATGAGTATGCTTTGTTATTTTTAACAAGCCGAAATAAAAAGTTAATCAGTTAATAAGTTAACAGGTATAAAGTTTGAAATAAATAAACAGATAAACCAATAAACAGATAAACAATGGCCATACCAGAAGCCAATAGCACCTTGCGCCGCTTGAGAAATCGCTACAGGCTTGTGGTTATGAACGAGGATACCTACGAGGAAATAGTGGCTTTTAAATTAAGCAGGATTAGCGTGTACATTGCCTTAAGCACTTTATTTATTGTGTTGGTAGGATTAACAGTTGCACTCATTGCATTCACTCCACTTAAATTATACATTCCAGGTTTTGGTGATGCAAAGCAGGCAAAGGAATTTCAGCGCCTGAAAGTAAAAGCAGATTCAATTGAAAGAACGTTATTGTACAAACAGCAATACATCGATAATATTCAAACAATATTAAAAGGGGAAGTTATAAAACAGGATACTACAAAATTGAAATTAAAAGAAGTAGAAAAAAGCAATGACTGATGTAGGTCAATGGTCAATAATTAACAATGTCTATCAATCAGAATAGTAAGAAACAATTGATGCAATATGCCGGGATAGGAGGGCAGATATTAGTGAGTTTAGGCATTGGTGTTTTTTTGGGATTAAAGGCTGATGAATGGCTGAATTTTAAATTTCCATTGTTTGTATGGTTGTTACCTTTGCTGATCTTAATTGCTTTTATAGCAAAACTGATTAAAGCCACATCAAAAAAAAATGAATAAAGAAAACAGAAAAGCCTTCCTGCCAATTGCATTGTTGTTTATTATTTTCAACGGGGTAATATTAACCTTTAAAATCTTTTTAGAAACTCATGGATTTGACAGGGAATTCTTAATATGGGCAAATCTTTTTCTTCTTTTTATAAGCATCGGTGGTTTTTTATTGCAGCGTAAAGGATTGCAATCGCCCAACCCGCAGGCTTTTGTACGCGGTATGTATGCATCAATGATGTTTAAAATGTTTATCACAATAATAGTTGTACTCGTTTATGTTTTTTTATTCAAAAATAAAATAAATAAGCCCGGGATATTTACAGCAATGGGCATGTATGTTGTTTATACAGTTGTAGAAGTAACTGCATTAATGAAAGTTGTCCGCACTAAAAAAAATGCCTAAAAAAGAATCACCTCTTGCTGCCCTCAGCTCATTTTTACCGGAAGGTTCTTTTGAAGAAGTTGCCCGCTACCTTCAACATTACAAAGTGCATCTTACCATTAGCAAGGAGCGTCAAACTATTTTGGGAAACTACCGTAACAAAGTAATTGATAAAAATCATCGCATAAGTGTTAACGGTAATCTTAATAAATATTCTTTCCTGATAACTTTGCTGCATGAGCTTGCACATTTACTTGCACATGAAAAATATGGGCATAGAATACTTGCACATGGCAAACAATGGAAGGATGAATATGGAAAGATATTAAGTGAGTTCATCCCTAAAAAGATTTTTCCTGCGGAGATAGAAAAATTATTGGTACTTAGTTTAAACAACCCGGCAGCCACAACCTGCTCTGAGCCTCATTTAACAAGAGCATTAAAAAAATTCGATATTAAAAAAGAAAATTATTTTTTTGTTGAAGAGTTGCCTGAAGGAAGTTTATTTAAAATAAAGAATGGTACAATTTTTAAAAAAGGAGAAAGAATAAGAAAACGGTTTAAGTGTATGGAGGTAGCTACCAAAAAACTTTATCTCTTTAGCCCGGTGTATGAAGTGATGCAAATTACTCCCCTTTAGGGGCTGGGCTAAATTCTTTCATCATCCAGCCATCGCGCCCGGTATGCCACGGCTGGCGTTGCATAGATAACAATTAAAGATGTGAATCAAAGTAACGGAGTTATTCATGTAGTGAATAAAGTTTTAATGCCAAAAGCATAAAAATATTTCTTACCCTTTAGTGATAAAAAAAATCTTGCAAGTGCGGGATTTTTTTACATAAAATGATCTTGTAAAAAATAAAAAGATCTTCACCATTGATTAAAACGTGATGAAGATCTGTTTAATTATTTATTTAATTATTGTGGAAGCTGAACTGTTTTTGTGCCACTATTATTCCATCCGTTAAAAACTCCATTATTATCACCATCTCCACCCATTGCATTTATCCTGTTGTTATTTTTGTTATAAATATTAATTACACCATTTTGTTCTGCCGTTTGCCCGGTTGTTACAATCTGGTTGCCCGACTCATTATAAATTGTGATCAGTCCTCCATTTGATGATGTAGGCCCTGCATAAACAACCTCTTTTCCGTTTGCATTATAAATATCCAACACGCCGCCGCCGCTGGTAGTTGCGCTAAGCCTGTATGCAATTGCTTCTGAACTGTTGAACCCTATCACTGCACCATTGCCATCAACATTTTTAAGTATGTCCACTAATTCTTTTCCCATGTCAGTATAAGTTGTCATAACACCTGCATTTTTATAAGCGCCTAATCTTACCAATACATTTCCGTTGTCATCAACTACTTCAAAAGTTTTTGCCTGTAATTTTTCAGGCGCTGATTGTTTATCCTTGAAAGAACTTATTATCAAAAAAGCAATAAATACTATAGATAATAAAAAAATACTGCGATAAAACCGTAAGGACTTTTCCATTTTGGCCATCCTTGTTTCCATTGATGTTTGCATAAAATAAATTTTAGTTTCGGTTAATTAAAATTATTATAGAATAGATCTTATAGAAGAATAACTACACACAATATATGAAAAGATTCTCGCAGCAAAAAAGGCTGCACACTGGCAGCCTGTAAAAAATAAAAAGTTTTTATGAGAAGTAGATCGGGAAAAGATCCTTTTACGCTACAGCTTTATTCACAAGTTCTGCAGCTTCACTTAAAAGAATTGCCGATTGTACTTTTAATCCGCTGTTATCAATTAATTCTTTTGCAATCTCTGCATTGGTGCCCTGTAAACGAACAATAATGGGGATTTCAATATTGCCGATAGAATGATATGCATCAATCACTCCCTGCGCAACACGGTCGCAGCGTACAATTCCGCCAAAAATATTTATAAGAATAGCTTTTACTTTTGGGTCTTTCAAAATTATTCTGAAACCGGCTTCAACAGTTTGTGCATTCGCCGTGCCACCTACATCAAGAAAGTTAGCAGGCTCGCCACCACTGAGTTTTATCATATCCATTGTTGCCATTGCAAGCCCTGCACCATTTACCATACAGCCTACGTTACCATCAAGTTTTACAAAATTCAAATTGAATTTAGCTGCTTCCACTTCTGTTGGATCTTCTTCTGAAACATCTCTCATTGATTCAACATCGGGATGGCGCATCAATGAATTATCATCAACATTCATTTTGCAATCAACAGCAATTATTTTTTCATCACTTGTTTTAAACAATGGATTTATTTCAACCATATTGCAATCAAGATTTACATAGGCATTGTATAAATTGCCAACAAACTTTACGCAATTTTTAAAAGCCTCGCCTGTTAATCCTAAATTAAATGCGATCTTTCTTGCCTGGAAACCCTGTACGCCGCCACCGGGATGTATCCATTCTTTAAAAATTTTATCCGGCGTATCATGCGCCACATCTTCAATATTCATTCCGCCTTCTGTGCTGTACATAATTACATTTCTTCCTTTTGTTCTGTCCAGTAAAATGGATAAATAAAATTCCTTCACAGGGTTTGGCCCTTCATAATAAACATCCTGCGCAATTAAAACTTTATTAACCACTTTGCCTGCAGGCCCTGTTTGAATTGTTACCAGCGTTCCCCCTAAAATATTTTGTGCAATTGTTTTTACATCTTCAGCATTTTTACCAACCGCAACGCCGCGTTGTTCCGTTCCGGCAATTTTTCCTTTACCTCTGCCGCCTGCATGTATTTGCGCCTTTACCACGGCAAACCTGCTTTCGTATTGAGAATGTATCTGCCTGTAAGCATCCTCGGCCTGTAGTGCGCTGCTGCAAACAATTCCTTCCTGTACAGGAACATTAAATTTTTTTAGTAACTCCTTAGCCTGATATTCGTGAAGATTCATTGTAATTATTTTGCGGCGAAGATAAGTAAGTTTGTAGTTTGTGGTTGGTAGTTTTTGGTTTCGTGTTTATATTATATTGTTCTGATGAAAAAAATAGTTGGATCACTTTTTATTTTGGTTTTATTTTCCTGTACCCAATCAAAAAAAATTTTTGTGCCGGAACGAAATAATGCTGCGATCACCGGAACTGAATTCTACAAAAAAGCAGTTGCCTTTCATTGGCATGAAAGAGACTCGTTTGCTCTCAAAGAAATTCTCGCAGGGAATATTCCTTCTTTTTTAAAAACTCTTGTTGCGATTCATACATCTATAAAAGATTCATTGGGTAAAGCTTTTAATGCGATCTATTATGTAACTTCTGATTATGTAAGCATTGGCTCAAATGAAGACTGGGCAAGGGTTCCGTTATCGCCAATGGCAGCACAACAAATTGCAGACAGCTTTCATTGTTTTTTGCCTACAAGAAAAATGGTTGACGATATTTACCTGGCCGCAAAAGTAAAATTAGAACCAGTACCAATGTATGCTTTTCGTGACAGCACTATTACAATGTACCAGCATCATTTAATTATTGAAGGACAAAGAAAACTTCGCAAAGGATTAATTGCCGGTATAAAAAAAGATGTTGTGCTTTCAGGAAAAGTATCAAGAGATAAACCAAATCATGAAGCAATTTATGGCTGGCACAAGCCGGATGGAAAACCAATTCAGCCTTTGTACACGGGACACATAAACTGGTGGGTTGATTACAGTCATGGTATACGTTTGGTTTATCGAACTATTTATGTAAATGGAAAGCCAATGGATTATGTAGACGTTTTTAAAGATAATATTTTAAAAAAACTTTTGTGTGATGAAGCCGATTGCGATTTTTACCGCTATCCATATTAGTTGCTTTACAACTCTGCTAACAATATCTTGGCTTATCTTAGCGGCTTAATTTTTTTTTGAAGGACATGAAGAAAATAAATGAAACAGTAAAATACATCCAAAGCATTTATTCTGAAAGGCCAACGGTTGGTATTGTATTAGGCAGCGGCCTGGGAAGTTTTACAAATGAAATAAAAATTGAAAAAGAAATTGCGTACGAAGACATTCCCAACTTTCCTGTAAGCACTGTAAAAGGACATAGCGGTAAATTGATCTTTGGTGAATTAAGCGGAAAGAAAGTGGTAGCAATGGCGGGGCGTTTTCATTATTATGAAGGCTATAATACTGATGATATTATTTTACCCATAAGGGTTTTTAAATATTTAGGAATTGAAACTTTGCTGCTGAGTAATGCAGCAGGCGCTACAAATGAAACTTTTACAATTGGTGATATTATGATCATCAACGATCACATCAGCCTGCTTACACCAAACCCTTTGATCGGAAAGAATGATGAAAATCTTGGTCCGCGTTTTCCTGACATGAGTGAGCCTTACAAAAAAGAGCTTATTGATAAAGCAAAACAAATTGCGCTTAAAAATAATATTGATGTAAAAGAAGGCGTGTATGTTTCAGTAACAGGCCCAACTTTTGAAACCAAAGCCGAGTACCGCATGATACATTTATTAGGCGCAGATGCAGTAGGCATGAGCACTGTGCAGGAAGTGATAGCAGCAGTGCATATGGGCTTGCGTGTATTTGCGATAAGCGTAATTACCGATCTGGGTATTGGTGAAGAAAATAAAATTACGCATGAAGAAGTACTGCGGGCGGCAAGGGATGCAGAACCAAAACTTGCCTGTATTTTTAAAGAACTAATAGCTTTGCTTTAGCCGTATTTGAAAACAAGAATGATAAGACACTATGATTTTTTCCGGAAGTACAATGCAGGATTTCTCATCCTTGCATTTTTGTTTTTTTATCATCCGTCATTTGCACAGCCGGGCAAAATTTTAGAAGGTGCTAAAGACAGGATGAGAAATATATCACAACCATCACAACCATCACAACCCGGCGATACAACTATAGGATTTAAACACAGAGATGATCTGGCAGATTCAATCACGATATCATACAGGTATCTGGATTCATTAAGAAGTATCAGGATTGATTCTTCAATAAATGATTTCAATAAAAATTTTTCTGTGCCTGCTAATTATGTTACGCTTGGCAATAATGGTAGTGCAGGATACCCTGTGCTTTTTACCCCGATTTTAAAAGCGGGATGGGATGCGGGTTTTCATGCGTACGACATTTACAGGTTCACCATTGAGAATACAGGGTTTTATAAAACAACAAGGCCTTTTACGCAGATAACATATTTGCTGGCATCGGGCAAGGAGCAATTCATAAATATTCTTCATACACAAAATATAAAGCCCAACTGGAACTTCGGTTTTCAATACAGGCTGATATCTGCTCCCGGTTTTTTTCAATCACAAAATACAGGGCATAATAATTACAGGTTCTTTAGCAGTTACCAGGGAAATAAAAAAAGATATGCTGCATATTTTGTTTTAAATGGAAATAAAATTGCAGCATCAGAAAATGGAGGCATACAAAATGATAGTTTATTGTACGCACCCAATCATGAAAATCGTGTCTCTGTTCCTGTCACGCTTGGAGGTGATGTGTCCAATTCGTTTAGCCCATTCTCTACCAAAATTGCAACAGGAAATACTTATAAAGACTTTACTTTTTTCCTTCGGCAGAGTTATGATCTTGGTAAAAGAGATTCAATAGAAATAAATGACAGCACCAAAGAATATTTATTCTATCCTAAGTTTCGTTTTCAACATACAATATCTTACACAACTTATACTTATTATTTCCAGGATACCTTAACAATTCTTCAAATTGCAGGTGCTGTGTATGATTCAACAATTTTTAAAAAGTGGTATGATACATCAATAAGTGCAAAATTTGGATTGAATTTTTTTGTGCAGGATAAATGGCAGGTGCTCTCGAATGATTTTTCAATAAAGCAATTTCCTGAAACAAAAAATACTGCACAATTTATTGAAGCGGGTTTGCGAATTGAAAATTTAAAAGGAACATTTGCTGTAGGCTCAAAGAACTTTTACAATGTTGCCGTGCATGGTGAATATCGGAATAAAACAAAGAATAAAAAGTGGGACGCACTCTTAAACGGAGAATTTTATACCGTTGGTTTTAATGCAGGAGATTACTTTGCCAATGCAAGCCTCACAAGATTTTTGAATGAAAAATTTGGAAATATACAGGTTAGATTTAAGAATATAAATCGTTCGCCTTCATATATTTTTCAAGATCAGTCATCGTTTAACTTTAAGAATAAATCTCTTTCAAAAAAAGAGAATATTACTGTTCTTTCTGCTGAAGCTGAGAATCCTAAATTCAAACTTTGGTTTAGAAATATTTCCATTACAAACTATGCATACTTTAAAAATTATTACCAGACAGATCAGTATTCTTCGCTCATAAATATTACACAGATACAGGCATCTAAAAAATTTCATTTTAAACTTTTACGAAATAAATTATTTCTCTACAGCGATTTTATCGTTCAGCAAACAGGGGCAAATTCTCCTGTAAGAGTTCCTCTATTTTATACAAGGCAGCGGTTTGCATTTGAAGGTGTGTTTTATAAAAATCTAAATCTAAGCACAGGCTTTGATGTAAATTATAATACGCCTTACAAAGCAAATAATTATTCACCTGTGATGGGACAATTCTTTCCGCAGGATTCAACAACTATCAGCAATCTTCCGAATGTGTCTTTCTTCTTTAACTTCAGAATAAAATCTTTTACAGGCATGGTAAAATTAGAGAATCTTAATACCGCCAATTTTGCCAATGGTTTTAATTTTACCAATAACAATTTTGCTGCCCCGCATTATCCAACACCGGGATTAATTATCAGGTTTGGTGTAAAGTGGAACTTTGTAAACTGATAATCAACTAAAACCTACAATGGTTTTAACAGGCATAAATTAAATAAAAAAATCATTTAGATTTCCGGTTTTCATGCACACATCTCCGTACCGATATTTCGTCATTAACAAGCCCTACAACATGGTCTCGCAGTTTGTAAGTACGCACGAAGTACAATTGCTTAGCCATCTTGATTTTGATTTTCCTGCAGGCACACATGCCATTGGGCGCCTCGATAATGATTCAGAAGGGCTGTTGCTTTTAACTACCAACAAAAAAGTAACCCGGCTTTTATTTTTAAGCGATGAGCCGCACATAAGAACTTACCTGGTTCAGGTTAATAATATCGTATCGCCGGAAAATCTGCAACGCCTGCAAACCGGTGTCGCCATAAAAATAAAAACCGGTGTACAATTTACCACGGCTCCCTGCCAGGTAAGTGTTGTAACCAATCCTGAAACATTATATGACCTTGGTGAAAGATTAACTGCCTGGCCTCCCTTCACCTGGTTGCTCATTACCATAACCGAAGGCAAGTACCACCAGGTACGTAAAATGATTGCGGCCATCCGCCACAAATGCAAAAGACTTATTCGCATAAGTATTGAAGACCTTGAGCTGGATGGCCTGAAAGCTGGCGCAGTGCGTGAGTTAGATGAAATTGATTTTTTTAAAAAGCTAAAGATTAAGGATTACTAATTATTTCCCTGACGAGTATCATCTGTTAAAGAAACGCAATGTATTGTTTAATCAATGGAATGGTTTTACTTTTGTTTTGTAAATGAAAAAGCTTTCAGTAGCCATACTCGCAATTATTTATCTCGGTGTTTCCAGCGGCATTGCAATGAACATTCATTATTGCATGGGAAAGTTTTCTTCTGTAGAATTGATGCATAGCAATGACAAGTGCGGCAAATGCGGAATGAAGACCGGCAAAAACAGTTGTTGCAATGACAAATTTAAAATTGTAAAACTTACTGACTCGCATAAGATCATCAGCAACGAAATAAATATAGTTACACCAGTTGCCGTCATAGATAATTCAAAAAGTATTTTTGATACAGACCTTCAAAATGCACAAGTAGTTACTCTTTTTAATAATCACTCTCCGCCTATATCACAAGGCATTTCTCTTTGTATTCTCAACAGCGTTTTTCGGATTTAGAATTGATCTAAGAATTATACATCGATAGTTATTGCTATTGATGCTTTGTTATATATTCTTAAATCAATTAAATTTTAATAAAATGAAAACGCTAAATATTTATGCTGCTTTATTGTTCAGCATCTTCGCAATTAATTTTTCCTTTGCACAGAAAACAAACGTCCTCGACAGAAAAGAAAACATTAAAGTTTGGGGTAACTGCGAAACCTGTAAAAAGCATATTGAAACCGCCTCACTTTCTGCAGGCGCAAAAACAGCCAACTGGAATACTCAATCAAAAATACTTGCAGTAACCTATGATGGTGCAAAAACATCTTCCACTAAAATACAACAAGCAATAGCAGCATCCGGCTACGATACCCCAAATTTTAAAGGTGATGACAACGCTTATAATAAGCTTGCTTCCTGCTGCCAGTATGAAAGAAGCACAGGTACAACTTTGATTGAAAAATCAATGTCAAAAATGGATTGTCAAAAAATGGCCGGCTGCATGGAAAAAGCATGTGGTAAAAATGACAAGTGTGATGATAAGACATGTAAAAAAATGGCAGAATGTAAAGACATGGGATGTTGTAAATCATAAATGCAATTTTTTTTTCGGATATATAATTGCAGCAATTAATTTTCCCAATGGCTGCAATTATAATTCGGTTATGAAGTGTAAATTATAAATTGACCAATAATGGTTCAAAAATTTATTGAGGTTTCATTACGCAACCGTTACATCGTTTTGTTGATTGCGGCAGTATTGTTTGTATGGGGAATATTTGCCATTCAAAAAAATCCTATAGATGCTATACCTGATCTGTCGGAGAATCAGGTAATTGTTTTTACCGAATGGTCAGGCAGAAGCCCGCAGATAATGGAAGATCAGGTTACCTATCCTTTGGTAAGCAATCTGCAGGGTATTCCTAAGGTTAAAAATATTCGTGGCACTTCTATGTTTGGGATGAGTTTCGTTTATATAATTTTTGATGATGATGTAGATTATTATTGGGCAAGAACAAGAGTATTGGAAAGATTAAGTTTTGCACAGCGCTTATTACCGACTGATGTTGTTCCTTCTCTCGGACCGGATGGAACCGGTGTAGGGCATGTATTTTGGTACACACTGGATGCAAAGAAAATGGACTTAGGTGAGCAAAGAGCTTTGCAGGATTGGTATGTAAAATTTGCGCTGCAAACCGTTCCCGGTGTTGCAGAGGTGGCATCGTTCGGTGGTTTTGAAAAACAATACCAGGTGGTAATTGACCCTGTTAAATTACAATTCTACAACCTTTCTTTAATGGATGTGATGAAACAAATTAAAGCCGGTAACAATGATGTTGGCGGAAGAAAATTTGAAATGAGTGATATGTCTTACATCATCCGCGGGCTTGGATATATTAAGAGTGTGGAAGATGTTGAAAATATTTCAATCGCCAATAACAATGGTATTCCAATAAGAATAAAAGATGTAGGATCTGTGCAGATGGGTGGCGAAACAAGGTTAGGCATTTTTGATGAGAACGGAGAGGGCGAAGTAGTGGGAGGTATTGTGGTTATGCGTTTTGGAGAAAATGCCGACAAAGTTATTACTGCCGTAAAACAAAAAATGGGAGATGTGCAAAAAGGTTTGCCTGAAGGAGTATCTTTTAAAGTTGCCTATGACAGAAGCACTTTAATTGAGGATTCCATTGATACCATAAAAACAAAACTTGTAGAAGAAATTATTATCGTTTGCATAATTGTTATCCTGTTTCTTTTTAACTGGCGTAGTGCATTAAGTATTATCATTCAAATTCCGATAACGATAGCCATCAGTTTTATTTTATTGAATGCGTTTGGTATTTCTTCCAATATTATGTCGCTTACAGGGATCGCATTGGCAATAGGTGTGATAGTAGATAATGGAATTATCATGTCAGAAAATTCTTATAGAAATTTATCGGAATGGCAAAATAATCCTGCAAATAAATAATATGGAAAACAATAAAAATAAAAGAAGTTGGTTTGGCAAAAAAAATTATAAACCTATTCCAGAAGATGTTCGCATGGCAATTATTGAGCGTTCTTCCAAACAGGTTTCAAGAGGAGTTTTCTTTTCAACCATAATTATTATAGCTTCTTTTTTGCCTGTGTTTTTACTCACAGGGCAGGAAGGAAAATTGTTTGGTCCATTAGCTTATACCAAATCTTTTATCATGATTATTGATGCCATTCTTGTTATAACATTGGCTCCCGTTTTAATTTCATTTTTCATGAAAGGAAGATTCAGGCCTGAAAATTCAAACCCCTTAAACCGTTTTTTAGAAAGAATATATGAACCTGTTATACGCAGTTGCATTAAATGGAGAAAAACAACAATTGCAATAAATATCATCGCTCTTTTAATTAGTATTCCTCTTGTAATGAGCCTTGGGAGGGAGTTTATGCCGCCTCTTGATGAAGGCTCTATTCTCTTTATGCCTGTTACACTTCCTGATGTTTCAAATGCAGAAGTGAAAAGAATATTGCAGGTGCAGGATAAAATTATAAAGTCAGTTCCTGAGGTTGAAAATGTTTTAGGTAAAGCCGGCAGGGCAAATACAGCAACGGATAATTCGCCTATCAACATGATTGAAACGATGATTATTTTAAAACCAAAATCTCAGTGGCGTGCCGAAATTACAAAGAACGACATCATAAATGAGCTCAACTCAAAATTGCAAATCCCCGGTGTAACAAACGGATGGACACAGCCAATCATTAATCGTATCAATATGCTTTCAACAGGTATACGTACTGATGTTGGGGTAAAAGTTTACGGACAAAACCTTGATACAATAAATGTATTTGCACAACAGATAAAAAAAGCGTTGCAGGGAATTAAAGGTGTAAATGATTTGTATGTTGACCCGATCACCGGAGGGAAATACATTGATATAGAAATAAAAAGAAATGAGATAGGCAGATATGGACTAAGTGTAGATGATGTAAATAATATTGTTGAAACTGCTTTGGGAGGAATGGAAATAACAACAACTGTGGAAGGACGAAGACGCTTTTCTGTGAATGTAAGATTCGGCCAGGATTTTCGCAACAGTTTTGAATCTCTGAAAAGATTGCAGGTGCAGACAACGAATTTCGGTCCTATTCCTTTAGAAGCTGTTGCAGATATAAAACTTGCTGAAGGGCCGCCAATGATAATTTCAGAAAATGCATTGTTGCGGGGCACTGTTTTATTTAATGTTCGCAACAGGGATCTTGCCGGCACAGTGGATGAGGCAAAAGCAAATTTGAATAAAATGATTTCAAAATTACCCAAAGGTTATTTTATTGAGTGGAGCGGACAATATGAAAATTTTATCCGTAGCCAAAAAACATTAATGATGATTTTGCCGGTTGTATTGCTCATCATTTTTATATCAATGTATTTTGCTTTTCATTCTGCAAGAGAGGCATTCTTCAGTTTAATTTCAATACCATTTGCTTTAATAGGAGGTGCACTCATCATTTATTTCTGGGGAGTTAATTTATCTGTTGCTGTTGCAGTAGGATTTATTGCGTTATTTGGTTTAGCAGTGGAAACAGGAATTGTTATGGTAATTTATTTGAATGACGCCATGCAACAATTGATTGCATTAAAGGGCAATTCAAAAGAAACTATTACCAATAAAGATCTGCGTGAATTTGTAATTGCTGGAGCAACCAAAAGATTACGACCAAAACTTATGACTGTTTCGGTTTCACTGTTTGCATTGATTCCCATTTTATGGAGCAGTGGTGTAGGAAGTGATGTGATGAAACCTATAGTGCTGCCAATGATCGGTGGTGTATTAACTTCTGCCACACATATTTTGTTGGTAACGCCACTTATTTTTTTAATGACAAAAGAATATGAGTTAAGAAAGAAAGGAAAGTTAGAAGTATCAGAAGTGAAACATTAGATATACAAGTGGAAATGCTTAATTACAAATGTTGATTTTAAATCTATAGCCTGGTCTCCCTCTCTGAAGGAGAAGGATTAATGGTGAGGTTAAAACATTAAGACATGAAAAAATATTTGATAGCAACTGTTGCATTTTGTTTTTTGCTTATAGCAGCTTCTTCGCAACCAAGGAGCCTTAGCGATGTGCTGAATGAAATACAAATAGGCAATCCATCTTTAAAAGTATACGATGCCAACATAAGATCTTTAGATGCAACATCAAAAGGAGCACGAAGCTGGATGCCGCCAGAAATAGGAACAGGTT
>DATCOF010000076.1:0-4990 GCA_036564845.1 Chitinophagaceae bacterium
GGGGTGAGGATAATTTTTGCATCCAATGCTAAAAATAAAATTGTGAAATCGCCGATGGGAGAAGCGTTTACAAAGTTGCCCGCAATAGTTGCAATGTTGCGAATAGGAGTGGATGAAACGAGTTTGCTGATCTTTTTAAAATCAGGAAATGCATCTTTAATAATATTTGATTCCATCAGATCAGTAACAGTTACTGATGCACCCATAATACATTTGTTGCCATCTTTGCTAATGCCATTCAATTCATTTTTATTGAATAAGAAATTAATTTTTGCCTTCACCATTTTTTCATGTTGCTGAACGTAGAGGTCTGTTCCGCCACCCAAATGTTTTTCTGAACCGGTATTTTCTTTTTCTATCCCGTTACTTTTTGTATGTAATTCAAGCAATTTTTTTTTAATGCTCACAAAATATTCGGGAAGAATAGAATTGGAAGTAACATACTCAATAACATTCCCTTTATTTTTTTGCATTATGTCAGCAATATTTTTTGCTGCTCTTTGTATTGATTTGTATCCTGTGCATCTGCAAATATTTCCATCAATGGAAGCAATTGCATTTTCATAATTCTTTTCGGTGTCGCTAAGGCAAAAACCTGCAAGAGAAACTACAAACCCCGGTGTGCAAAAGCCGCACTGGGTGGCGCCTTCGTTATACATGGCCTGCTGAACAGGATTTAATTTTGCAGCATCTTCTCTTTCGTTTGCAAGATTTAATCCTTCTACTGTAACAACGTGCTTGCCATTTATATTACCCAAAGCAGTAAGGCATGATGTTACACTGCGGTATCTTAATTCGTTGTCAATAATTTCTCCAATTAAAACTGTGCAGGCACCACAATCTCCCTCGCGGCAACCTATCTTCGTTCCTGTGAGGTGTTTGTGGTAGCGGATAAAATCAAGCAACAATTCGCCGGGCGGCAGATCAGTTGAGATTTCGTTATCATTAAGAATAAATTGTATCAAAATTATTTTTAGTTGTTGATTAAAGTTACTATAATTGAATAAATGATCGCGGAAGATACCATATCCTTTGATAAGCAAATTTATTACAGGCTCATTGCACTATGGGTTTTGTGTGAAGGTATATTGGGCGGCATGATGCATGCGGTTAAAATTCCTTTCACAGGTATCATCGTTAGCAGTGGCGCTGTTATTTGTATTTCACTGATAGCTTATTACGTTCCTCAAAAGGGCGCAATATTAAAAGCAACTATCATCGTTGCTATTTTTAAAATGATGCTTAGCCCTCACACTCCGCCTACTGCCTACATTGCTGTTTTCTTCCAGGGAATGATGGGGCAAATTCTTTTTTTTAACCGTAGGTTTTTCAGGGTGTCTTGCATTTTACTTGCTGTACTGGCATTGGTTGAATCGGCTGTGCAGCGTATTTTGGTGGTAACCGTTTTATATGGAAATAATTTTTGGAATGCATTAAATGAATTTATAAGAAAACTTACCAATGAACAATCGGTAACCAATTACAGTTTAATGGTTGCCACCGGTTATATTATGTTGCATGCTTTTATCGGGTTAATGGTTGGCGTGTTTGCCGGGAGCATTGTTTGGCAATCAAAATCGTGGAGCATTTTGCATGAGGAATATTTAATACCATATTCAAATGAAAATAATGAGCTGTTAAAACCGGCAGGAACAAAAAGAAAAAAGAAAATAAAATATTTTTTTATTTTTATCTGGATCGCTTTGATCTTACTTTTTGTTCAATCTTATTTTCACATAGGCAGGGCATTACTTCCATCACAAATTCTTTTGCAAATTTTTTTACGTTCATTGTTGTTGATCTTAACCTGGTATTTTTTACTCAGCCCTTTATTATCTTCTTTAATAAAAAAATGGTTAAGCCATCAGCGTATAAAATCCCAAAGCGATATTAATCTGGTGATGTTGTTGCTGCCTTCTACAAAATATATTTTTTTAAAAAGCTGGCAACTTTCTTCTGCAGCTAAAGGTTGGAAACGGGCATCAACGTTTTGCAAAATAGTTTTGGTTAATATTTTGCGGTGAATTCTCAATGTTAATCATGATAACAAATTCCAGGATTTATTTAAGGAGCATTCTAACTTTTGTTTTATTTTTTGTTTTAATAAATGGATATTGCCAGGATGCCGACAGCGCAAAAATTACATTGCCATCAGTGATCATTAAAGCATTTGAGCAAAACAAAAGATTAAAGGATGTACCTGCTGCAGTAAATTATATTGGCAAAAGCACGCTGGAACATTTTGGTACTAACTCAATTGTTTCTGCCATCAATTCAACCCCCGGTGTTAGAATGGAAGAGCGTTCGCCGGGAAGCTATCGGCTCAATATCAGGGGCAGTTCTCTTCGTTCTCCTTTTGGTGTGAGAAATGTAAAAATTTATTACAATGATATTCCATACACTGATCCGGGAGGACAATCATATTTCAACCAGCTTGGTTATTATAATTTTAATTCACTCGAAATAATTAAAGGCGCTAACAACAGTTTGTATGGCGCAGGAACAGGCGGCGTAATGTTGATAGAAAGCGTGAATGAAAATGATAAGGCCGGAGTTTTTACTGAATATTCAACAGGAAGTTATGATCTGCAAAATGTTTATGGCTCAATCACAACTTCATCAGATAAATCAGTAAGCAGGGTTGGTTTTCAACATCAGACAAGTGACGGATACAGGAATCACAGCAAATTAAAACGCGATGTTCATAGCTGGAATGGCATTTTTCGATTGGGAGAAAACAGGTTATTGAAAACATCATTTTTGTATGGAAATCTTTTTTATGAAACTCCCGGTGCATTAACGAAAGCAGAATTTGATGCCGATCCAAAAGCTGCAAGACCGGCAACTGGCGCTATTCCCGGCGCTGTTTCTGCTAATGCTTCCATTCATCAAACAATGTTTTTAGCAGGCGCATCTTATACACAACCCATCATATCAAACCTTCAAAATAAAAGCACTTTGTACGGCATGTTTACTGAATTGCGTAATCCCGCTATCAGCAGTTATGGTAAAAATTCTGAGCCACATGTTGGCGGAAGAACAGTTTTTAAATACAGCCGTTTGATAAATAATGTAATGTTGAATATAGATGCAGGAGGCGAATTCCAGGAAGGCCTTGCAATAGTATCGATCTATAAAAATGTTGGTGGCAATGCAGATTCCTTAAGAACAAATGATGACATAAATAATCGCCAGCAATTTGTATTTGCACAAACTTCTGTGTATTTAAGAGGCTGGACGATGATAGCGGGTGCAAGTTGGAATACATTGCGGATAAGGTTTCAGAGATTTGCGCCGGCATCTTTAGGCAAGCAAGAAAGAAAGTTTAATAACCAGGTAGCGCCACGCTTTATAATAATGAAAAAATTTAGCGAGGTAAATATTTATGCAAGTATTGCAAAAGGATTTTCTCCGCCAACCACTGCTGAATTATTGCCTACAGGTGGTGCGATCAATCTTGGATTAAATGCAGAAGAAGGAACTAACTATGAAGTTGGAATGAAAGCAACTTTTTTTAAAGACCTGTATGTTGATATAAATGCATTTTTCTTTTCTTTAAAAAATACAATTGTACAAAGGCGTGATGCAGCGGGCAGTGATTTTTATATAAATGCCGGCAGCACAAAACAACATGGTATAGAGAGCTATTTTAGTTACCCGATATTTTCTTCTTCACATAAATTAAAGAACGGGATAGTTTGGCTGAGCCATACCTGGCATGACTTTCACTACAAAGAATTTAAACAGCTTACTAATGATTTTTCGGGTAACCGCTTGCCATCAGTTGCGCCGCACACCATTTCTTCAGGAATAGATATTTCAATGAACAGCGGGTTGCTTGCAACACTTACCTATTATTACAGTGATAAGATCGCATTGAATGATGCTAACAGCGAATACGCAAATGCTTATCATTTACTCGGTGCAAAAATTGGCTTTGAAAATTATGCAAACAAAAAACTGGAGTATAAAATATTTGTTGGTACAGAAAATTTATTAAATGAAAAATATAGTTTAGGAAATGATATCAATGGTTTTGGCGGACGCTATTATAATGCAGCAGCCGGAAGAAATTTCTTTGCGTCGGTCTCTTTACATTTCTTTACAAAAAGTAACCCTGTCATAACTCAATAATACTTAACTTTTCAAAAAAATTACACACATGAGATCTATTAAAATATTATCACTTTTATTAGTTTTTATATTTCCATTATTTGTAAATGCACAAACAGAAAACATTGATCAGAATGTAATGCAGCAAATCAGAAAAGAAGGAATGCAAAATTCCAAAGTAATGGATATTGCTTTTCATCTTACAGAAGTAAGCGGGCCGCGGCTTACTGCATCACCCGGCTTTATGCGTGCTGCTAACTATGCAAAAAATCAATTAACACAATGGAACCTTGTAAATGCAATGCTTGATCCGTGGGGTGAATTTGGCAAGAGCTGGGAGTTGCAAAAATCTTATGTAGCCATGACGGCTCCATGGTATAAATCTTTAGCCGCTTATCCTAAAGTATGGACAGGCGGAACAAATGGTTTGAAGAATGCAGACGTACTTTTAATAACTGCAAAAGATTCTGCGGGTTTAGATGCCTTTAGGGGGAAACTTAAAGGAAAAATTTTACTGTTGGACCGGACTGACAAATATGAGCTGAGTTTTAAACCGGATGCAACACGTTACACTGACGCAGAATTAGATTCTATGGCTAACATACAAATGAAGCCCGCTGATACATCTGCAAATCGCAGACGCAGACAACAATTTGGGGCAGGAAGAGCTGCACTGGTTTTTTTGAATTCATTAAAAGCATTGGCAGCGTCGGAAGGTGCTGTTGCAGTTTTAACAACAAACGTTAGAAATCATGACGGAACTATTTTTGTTCAGCAGGCAGGGCCATACAAAGTTACTGATCCTGAAAACTTTTTAGATGTTGCAATTGGTTATGAAGATTACATGACAATGGTGCGCTTGTTAAGAAATAATATT
>DATCOF010000077.1:0-14951 GCA_036564845.1 Chitinophagaceae bacterium
TCCTTTTAGAGTAAACCAGAAATGATAATCTTATCAAACTGCTTCATTTCTTTCATCCTTGTAAATGTCAAATACAATTTGAAATTTACAAGGTAAGCGGTGCAATATTAATCAAGGGGAGTACTAACTTTTTTTTGCAAAAGGCTAATCCTGTTCATCAGGATATTTTTATAACCTATCTTATACAAATCTGGTAATTGATTCCCATATTTGTATAAAATTAAATTACTGCTCTTATCATTACGGTGCCGTTTTGTAACAATATTATTACCCCTATTTTACATCCCGCCAAAAAAAATATTTAATTTAATACATCTATGAACATTGAAGAATTGCGTTTGCATGCATTATCGTTGTTGTATGTTACTGAAGGATTTCCTTTTGGTGATGATGTAATTGTTTTCAAAGTAAACAGCAAGGTATTTTTATTGCTTCCTCTTACAACTGAAAAATTGCAATTCAATGTAAAATGCAACCCTGATTTGGCAATTGAATTGAGAGAACAATTTGCCTGCATACTGCCCGGCTATCACATGAACAAGAAACATTGGAATACAATAATAGTAGATGGAACCTTAACAAAAAATCAGTTGATACAATTCGTTGATGATTCTTATGCACTCGTTAATAAAAAAAAATAACACTTTTAATACATACTACTTCTTACCGTTTTTTATTTTTAAACTACATTTGATTTTTAAACACCCGGCTCAAAGCTTATCGCTCAAAGCTTATCATGAAAATTCTCGACTGGTACATACTTAAAAAATATTTTGTCACTTTTTTATTTTTTCTGCTTGCCCTTACAGCCATTGCATTAATTATAGATCTTAGTGAGAGAACGGATGACTTTGCAAAAATAAAACTTCCTGCGTGGACAATTATTACAGAATATTATTTTGGTTTTATTCCCAGGATAGACGCATTACTTTTTCCATTGTTCGTATTCCTGTCGGTAATATTTTTTACTTCTGTAATGGCTGGCCGGTCGGAAATTATTGTTATTCTCGCCAATGGAATAAGTTACCCAAGGTTTTTAAGGCCTTATTTTATTGGCGGATTATTTTTGTCGGCTTTTCTTTGGTGGTGTAATCAAAGCCTTCTGCCAAAGGCGAATGCAAAGTGGGCTAATTTTTCAGCAAAATATATTGATGAAAGTTATGCAGGCGTGCGCAACCAATCTTTTTTTAATAATTATTATTTCAGGTTAGATTCATTTTCTTATGCCGGCATCCGCTATTATGATACGGTAAACCGCACAGGCAACAGTTTCTTTATACAAACTTTTAAAAATAACCAGCTTGTTTATAATTTAAGAGCGGAGACGCTTACGTGGGATACGGCAACAAAAAAGTGGCGGCTTAACGGGATATTGGAAAGAAAAATAAATGGTATACGTGAAGAATTAAAACAAACTCCTGTTATGCAGATGCAGTATAATTTTAAACCACGCGATCTGCAGAGAGATGAATACATGAAAGATAAATTAACTACTAAAGAATTGAATGATTATATCAGGCTTGAAAAACTTCGGGGGTCAGAAGCCGTAAATTCATTGATGCTGGAAAAGAACTCAAGGGATGCAGGCCCACCCTCTGTTTTAATACTCACTATGATCGGCGCTATCATTGCTTCAAGAAAAATAAGAGGCGGCAGCGGCTTTCACCTCGCTATTGGAATTGTAATAAGTGTATTATATATTTTGGTTGGAAGATTTTCTTCCGTATTTGCAATGAAGGGAAATTTTGATCCTGTTCTGGCCGCATGGATACCTAATATTTTTTTCGCACTGCTGGCATACGTTCTATATCGTAAAGCTCCCAAATAAAACGAAGTCATTAAGTCAATTGATCATCGAATTAAAAATATACTATTTACCATTGACGATTGATGATTGACCATTCTCTATTAACTTTACCGCTAAATAATTTTATGGGTGTCATCAAAGATAAATTCAAAGAAAAGGCTGATAGCATGTCTGCAGAGATGAAAGACATTTTGAAACAGCATGGCGATAAAAAAATTGGAGAGGTTACATTATCACAGGTTTACCAGGGTATGCGTGGCATTACGGGCCTTGTTACTGAAACATCTTTGCTTGATGCGCAGGAAGGGATAAGATTTCGTGGATATTCAATTCCTGAATTGCAACAAAAATTACCAAAAGCTCCTAAAGGTTCAGAACCTTTACCCGAAGGTTTATTTTACCTGATGTTAGTTGGTGAATTGCCCACGGATGAGGATGTGCAATATCTTACGAGTGTATGGCAGCGGCGCAGTCATGTTCCCAATCATGTATTTGCAACAATTGAAGCATTGCCTGTTACTGCTCATCCAATGACGCAGTTTGTTGTAGCCATCATGGCATTACAAACCGAAAGTCAGTTCGCAAAAAAATATGCTGCAGGCCTTAATAAAAAAGATTATTGGGAATCTGTGTTTGATGATTCGATGGATCTTATTGCACGCCTGCCAAGAGTTGCAGCGTATATCTATCGCCGTAAATATAAAAACGGTGATCATATTCAACCTAATGGACTGCTTGATTGGGCTGGCAATTTTGCTCACATGATGGGTTTTGAAGATGAAGGGTTTAAAGAATTGATGCGGCTGTACATGACGATTCATGCAGATCATGAAGGCGGAAATGTTTCTGCACATACCACCCATTTGGTGGGATCAGCATTAAGTGATCCCTACCTAAGTTTTGCGGCTGGTATGAACGGGCTTGCAGGCCCCTTACATGGCCTGGCAAACCAGGAGGTTATTAAATGGATATATGAAATGAGAGAACAGTTAGGAACTGAACTTCCATTTAAAGAACAAATTGTTGAGTACGTTAAAAAAACTTTGCAGGAAGGAAAAGTTGTACCCGGTTATGGCCATGCAGTGTTGCGCAAAACTGATCCGCGTTTTACTGCACAAATGGAATTTGGTAAAAAGCATATGCCGGATGATCCATTAGTTAAAACCGTTTGGAATATTTATGAAGCGGTGCCTCCCATATTGCAATCTCTTGGAAAAATAAAAAATCCATGGCCAAATGTAGATGCTCACAGCGGCGCATTATTGGTTCACTATGGAATGAAGGAATATGAATTTTATACAGTTTTATTTGGCGTATCAAGAGCATTAGGTGTATTGGCAAGCTTATGCTGGGACAGGGCTTTTGGTTTTCCTCTTGAAAGGCCAAAGTCAATAACCAATGCGCAGGTAAAATTATGGTTAGAAGGGAAAGATGAAATATGGGGAGAATAATATATTTTTATTTTTTTAAAAGGATGTAACTTTTAATTTCCTTATACTGTCTTTTAAATTATTATCAAAATAAAACTAAACAAAAATGAGAAGCACATCTTTTATCTTAATCATTGCAATTATTTTTTTGGCAGGATGTAAACCAAAATCACAATCATCACTGCAAATTAAAACCGATTCCACAAATTCATCCAACAAAGGATTGAAGATGCCTGATATTGGCGATCTTAAAAACAATTCAAACAATTCGAATAATTCGAATAATTCGAATAATTCAAACAGTGGTAGTTGGTCAAAAACTTATCGCGATAAATTTATAGAAGGTTGTGTTACCAAAGCATCAGAAAAAGTTAGTCAATCAGAAGCATACAGTTATTGCAGTTGTATGGCTACAAAAGTAGAAGCAAAATATCCTAATGAGAATACGGTAGATAATAGCCTTACCTCTGCGGATATTGAAACTATGAGAACAGGATGTTTGCCAAATACTTCTACACAAAACAATCCTTCTAACGATCAATCAAATAATTCAAATAATTATAACAACACGTCAAGCTGGTCTGTCGCTGATCAGAATGAATTTATGGATAATTGTACGCCCGGTGCAAGTAAAACATTAGGTGCCAGCGGTGGAAATAGTTATTGCGATTGTATGTTAAAGAAATTAATGAGTGAATATCCAAATTCAAAAGATGTGGGAAACGTTTCTAAAGAACATATGAGTGCGTTAGCATCTCAGTGTTTAGGGAAATAAAATACTTAAATATGTTGGGGGTATAGCTCAGCTGGCTAGAGTACTTGCATGGCATGCAAGGGGTCATCGGTTCGAATCCGTTTACCTCCACAAATTAAATCCTGCTTCGGCAGGATTTTTTGTGCCCTGTATATCCACTATTTTTTTTGTTTCTTTACTTTATTATTCCTTTTCGTTTCTTCCTCAGATTTCCCTTCTTCTTTTTTGGGTTGATTTTTCTTATTATAGTTAGCGGAAGAGTTATTTGTTCCAAAAACACTATTGCTGTTTGCATGAATTTTTGCGTTGGTGTTCGCAATATTATTTGCTCTTAAGATGCCATTGGTGTTTTGCTGTTGTTTTACAATATTTAAATTATGGTACTGTTGCGCAAATAAATAATTACTTGTCGTATAGCATAACATAGGTAATTGTATAAAATGCATAAACCATGCCCTTAATAAAAATAAGTTGATAAAAATTTGGTTAAACTAAAAAAATTAGTATTTTTACACTAAGCAAATTAGTTTGAAATGGCCGTTGCAGGACAAAATCTAAAATACCTACGTAAACTCAGAGGCTGGACACAGGATGAGTTTGCTAATAAGTTGGGCATTAAGCGCTCTCTGCTTGGAGCTTATGAAGAAGAGCGAGCTGAACCCCGACTGGAAGTACTTGAGATAGTTAGTGATATGTTTAAGGTGACTTTAGATGAGTTATTCCGTAAAGATCTGAGTGTTACACAAGGCAGTAATTACCTTGCAAAAAGACGCCAGTTAAAAATGATGAATATAGAAAGAAATCTTATTCATTTTGTTCCGGTAAAAGCAGCAGCAGGGTACCTTGCAGGATATGCTGACAGTGAATTCATTGATGAGCTAAATACTTTTACATTACCAATGTTATCAGGCGGCAATTACCGTGCTTTTGAAATAATTGGTGATAGTATGATGCCAACACCATCCGGAAGTATTATTGTTGGTGAGAAGGTAGAAAGTCTGGAGGATGCTAAAAATAATCTTGCTTATATAGTGGTAAGTAAAAATGAAGGAATAGTTTATAAGAGAGTGGTAAAAAGTAATAAAGTTAAAAATAAAGTAACATTAGTAAGTGATAATCCTGCATACCAGCCATACCAGGTAAATGCACATGATATACTTGAAATGTGGCAGGCACAGGCAATTATAAATAAAGTTACACAGCAACAAAGATGGGATGTAAATGCTTTGGCAAATCTTGTTAATAACCTACAGGACCAGGTAAGTAATATGGCCAAAAAAATGAACTAGGTTTGTGAACATTCATATGATTTTGCTTCATTCTTACAATTAGAATGCGGCCGTACAGATACATCGATTAACAATTAAAAAACACAGTTATGATCAAGTTACAAATTGTAGGCAACCTTGGTAAGGATTGCATCGTTAAAGAAATTAACGGCAAAAATGTTATCAATTTCAGCGTAGCACACACTGAAAGATTTAAAGATTCTCAAGGCATCCAGAAAGAGCGTACAACCTGGGTTGAATGTGCTTACTGGACGGATAGAACAGCTGTTGCACAGTATTTAAAAAAAGGTAAGATGATTTATGCAGAAGGTTCGCCTGAAGCCGATGGTTATTTAAATAAAGAAAATCAGCCTGCTGCTACTTTAAGGATGAGAGTACAAAATTTACAATTATTAGGCGGTGGTGATGCTGCCCCAGGTGGTAATGGCGGTAATCATTCTATAGCTACATCAGATGCAGTAACATCTAATGCACCAACACGTATGAGCGAAGTATCGGAACCTGCCGATGATCTTCCATTTTAAATTCTACATCTTTTTCATTTGTTTTATAAGGCGATAACATTTGTTGTCGTCTTTTTTATTTGCACCTAACGATCAGTATTAAATAAAAAAACCGCCTTATCAAAAGACGGTTTTGTATTATCATAAAAGTTTAATAATTATTATAGAGGGTTTAAAGGATCAACAGGATCTTTGGGTTTTACTGAGATTCCTTTTTGTAACAGGCTATGGCTTTTGCTATACCCAAAATAAATTACAAAGCCGATCAGCAACCATCCTCCTAATCTCAGCCAGTTTGTCCATCCTAATCCAAAGATCATAGCGCCACAAACAATGATACCAAGAATTGGAACAAAAGGCACAAGAGGAGTTTTAAAAGCTCTCGGCATATCCGGATCTGTTTTTCTAAGAATTATTACTGCAACACAAACCAGCATAAACGCAAATAAAGTTCCAATGCTCGTCATATCTCCAACAATATCACCGGGAATAAATGCAGCAAATGCGCCTACCACAATTAAGAAAATAAGATTTGCTTTATAAGGTGTTTTAAATTTTGGATGCACATCGCTAAAAACTTTTGGTACTAAACCATCGCGGCTCATGGAATAGAAAACGCGGCTTTGCCCGAGAAGCATAACTAATATTACAGATGAGAAACCTGCAAGAATAGCCACTGTCACAAGTTTGCCAAGCCATGAATAGCCAGGCATAAAAGTTTCAATCGCCTGCGCTACAGAAGCTTCTTTTCCGGTTGTTCTAAAAAATTCAACAGGAGCAAGGCCTGTTAAAACATGTGCAAATAAAATATAGAGAACAGTACAAATAGCAAGTGAACCTAAAATTCCAATTGGCATTGATTTTTTCGGATTCTTTGTTTCCTGTGCTGCAGTGCTAACCGCATCAAATCCTATAAAGGCAAAAAATACAACTCCGGCAGCACCAAGTATTCCCATTATTCCTCCGTATGTATGGGAAATGCCCTGGTGATCTGTGTAGGTAGATGGTGCAGGTATGTAAGGTGTATGATTTGCAGAGTTAATAAAGCCCCATCCTAATACAATGATGAGTACAACGATAGCAACTTTTGCAATTACAATTATACCATTTACAAATGCAGATTCTTTTGTCCCTTTTATTAATAGTAAACTTAGTAATGCAATAATCCCAAAGGCAGGAAGATTCATTATTCCATTTATTCCATCAACAGAATGCTCAAAAGGAGAATGGCACCATTGATAAGGAATTGCTGAAACGTGTAAAACATTTACCAATAAATTATTTAGATATTCACTCCATGCAATTCCAACTGTTGCAGCACCAACTGCATATTCAAGTACAAGATCCCAACCAATAATCCACGCCATAAATTCTCCCATTGTTGCGTATGTATAAGTGTATGCGCTTCCTGAGATAGGAATGGATGAAGAGAGTTCAGCATAACAAAGGCCTGCTAATGCGCAACCTATCGCTGCAACAATAAAGCCTAAAGTAACCGATGGGCCTGCATTCTGAGCTGCCGCAGCAGCAGTTCTTACAAATAATCCGGCTCCGATTATAGCACCTATACCAAGAGCTACAAGCGAGGCAGAACTTAGTGTACGCTTAAGTCCTTTTTCTGAATCGCCACTCTCAGCCATTAATTCACTGATTGGTTTTTTTATAAATAAACTCATATGGTTGTATTGTATTGGGTTTTGATGTTAAGAAAACTATGTGGAAAAATAAGCAAATAAATCTTAAAACATTCAACAGCTTTTTATTTTATTGAGTAACCGCAGTTAACTCATTTTAAATATTATATTGCAAAACTAATTACCGTTGATGAAAGTGAAATCTGCTAACAAGAACCGTCTTACTGCTTTTATTCTTATTGCAATGGTGGCTGGTGTGTTAACGGGTTATCTTGTTCACAATTATTCTTCTAAAGAAACTATAACTGTTTTTTCCAACAACATAAAACTTTTAAGTACCATTTTCATCCGGTTGGTACAGATGATCATTTCAGTTTTGGTTTTTACAACATTGGTTGTTGGTATTGCAAAATTGGGAGATCTTAAAACTGTTGGACGTGTTGGAGGCAAAGCCATTTTATGGTTTGTAACTGCATCATTGGTATCTCTTTTAATTGGTTTGGTTCTTGTAAATTATTTTAAACCGGGACAATATATTACAATGTCTCAGCAGGATACCGAAGGCCTTAAAGACCTTATGAGTAAGCAAACTACTTTCTCAATACAAAATTTTATAGAACATGTAATTCCAAAAAGCCCGTTTGATGCAATGGCAAATAATGAGATATTACAATTGGTAGTGTTCTCAATATTTTTTGGCGTTGCAACAGCATCTCTTGGTGATTACGCAAAGCCTTTGATCAAAGGTTTTGATATTGCATCTCATGTTATTTTAAAAATTGTGAACTATGTAATGAACTTTGCACCGTTGGGAGTTTTTGGAGCAATCGCTGCAGTAGTGGCTTTGCAGGGATTAGGTATTTTTGAATTCTACATAAAATATTTTTCATTCTTTTTAATTGGGATTGCTGTTCTGTGGGCTGTCTTAATTTCTGTGGGATTTATTGTATTAAAAGGAAGGATGAAAGAATTATTAAGGCGCATCGGTAGTCCTCTTTTAATTGCCTTTAGTACAACAAGCAGCGAAGCAGTTTTTCCAAAACTTACTGAAGAACTGGAAAGATATGGATGCAAAGATAAAATTGTGTCATTCGTTTTGCCATTAGGATATTCATTTAATCTTGACGGCAGTATGATGTACATGACCTTTGCCAGCATTGCCATTGCACAGGTTTATAATGTGCCGATCGCACACGATATTCCCCAGCAATTAACCATGCTGCTTGTTTTAATGATAACCAGTAAAGGAATTGCAGGAGTTCCAAGAGCCTCTCTGGTAGTGGTTTTGGCTACCTGCTCCATGTTTAAGATTCCGCCAATTGGAGTTGCGTTAATTTTACCGATAGATCATTTTTGCGATATGTTGCGCACGGCAACAAATGTGTTAGGAAATTCTTTGGCAACCTCAGTGGTTAGCAAATGGGAAGGTGAGCTCGTAAATAATTAAAATCAGTTTACTACATGAAGATTATTTTTTTTTTAGGCCTTGTTTTATTTTGTGCTTCCGGATTTTCACAAGTTCCTGATTCTATTTTTATACATAACCAATATCACAACAGGCTGAAAGAAACAAATATAATTGTGAATGGCAAAGAATATACTACTGATAGTAAGGGTGCTATTTCTCTTGTTAATATCCAGGCCGATTCATTAAAAATTGAGGTTGCCGGTTATAAGCAAATAGCAATAGCAACAAAAGATGCCAGGACAAACAAAAGAGTTGAAGTAACTAAAAAGTTTGAATGGAAAGATTTGTTTAATCCGGAATTTTATATACTTCATGGAGGATTATGGTTGGTACTATTCATTGTATTTGCAGAAACAGGATTATTTGTGGGCTTTTTTCTTCCCGGTGATGCATTGCTGTTTGTAGTTGGAATTTTGAGTGATAAAATTGTAAGAGGTGCATTGTTCATCACTAACAGTTCCATCATTGATCTTTTTATTTTATGGATACTTATAAGTACAGCCGGTATTTTAGGAAACTTTGTTGGTTATTGGTTTGGTAAAAAAAGCGGTCCATTTTTGTTTCACAGGAAGGACACATTTTTTTTCAAAAAGAAATATTTATTACAAGCTCATGACTTCTATGAAAAGAATGGTGGCGGTGCAATAATCGTTGCAAGGTTCGTTCCTTTCATTCGCACATTTGCTCCCATTGTAGCAGGTATTGTTGAAATGGATAAAAAGAAATTCGTTTTTTTTAATATTCTTGGATGTATGGCATGGGTGGCGAGTATGCTTATTGCAGGCCACTTTTTGCAAACATTTATTTACAGGCAATTTCAATTTGATCTTAAAGAGCATCTTGAAGTTATTGTGATTGGAATTGTAGTGATAACAACATTACCTGTTATCTGGAAAGTATTTTTAAGTAAATCCAAAACTGAAACTGTTCCCCAAAAAGTTGATGAACAATTATGAATAAAAAACAACTTGGCGTTTTATCATTACCTGTAATAGTTGCTGCATTAGGATATTTTGTAGATATCTACGACCTGTTATTATTTACCATTGTAAAAAAGCCAAGCATGCTTGCAGTGGGATCTACTGATGTAAAAATGCTTGCAGACAGTACAAAAGTAATTAACTGGCAAATGGTGGGTTTGCTTTTAGGAGGAATTATATGGGGTGTTCTTGGTGATAAAAAAGGGAGGCTCTCAGTTTTATTTGGCTCGATCATTTTATATTCTTTGGCCAACTTTGTTACCGGCTTTATTCAAACTGTTGATCAATATGCGATGTGCCGTTTTGTTGCAGGATTAGGATTGGCGGGCGAATTAGGGGCAGGCATTACATTAGTAAGTGAGTTACTACCCAAAGAAAAAAGAGGACTTGGAACATCGATGGTTGCTGCAATAGGCTTAAGTGGCGCAATTATCGCATACTTCACTTACCAGTTTACCGGCGACTGGAGATTGTGTTATAAAATTGGCGGATGTCTTGGGATTTTACTTTTGTTTTTGCGTATCAGTGTTGTGGAATCCGGTATGTTTAAAATGATAAAAGAAAAAAATATTTCAAGAGGAAATTTTTTTATGTTCTTCAACAATGCGCAACGGTTTAAAAAATATTTGTTAGCCATTCTTATAGGGTTACCAACATGGTATGTTATCGGTATACTTGTAAATCAAAGCGACCGTTTTGCTAAAGCAATGTTTGGAAGCAGCACATTGGATTCGGGGCGCTCAATTATGTTTGCTTATGTTGGCATATCGATAGGTGATATTGCTATCGGCCTCGTAAGCCAATATTTTAAAAGCAGGAAAAGAGCGTTGCTGATATTTTACATCATCTGTATCATTTGTTTATTTATTTTCTTTAGCAGCATCAATAATTCTGATGTATCAATGTATTTTATATGCGCTGCACTTGGCTTCAGCACCGGCTTCTGGGCAATATTTATTACCATGGGGGCAGAACAGTTTGGTACTAACCTAAGGGCAACAGCAGCCACTACAATTCCAAATATGGTTAGAGGTTCATTGCCATTGATAAATATTTTATTCCTTGATTTTTTTCAGAAGAATTTGCATTGGCAAATTATAAAGAGTGGAATAGTAACCGGAACAATTGTAATGTTCATTACATTGATCGCTTATTATTTTACTCATGAAACTTTTCATAAAGATCTTAATTATGTTGAAGGTGAAACCCCTCTAAGTCTGCCGTGAAGAAGTTTCCAACATTGTCTAACGGTCGCCGTCTGACAATTATTGATTAAATAAGAGTGGTCAGACCGGGGCGGTTAGACCATGTTAACATCGCAAAATGAAATTTCTTATCATACGTTTTTCTTCTATCGGTGATATTGTACTTACCACGCCTGTAGTACGTTGTCTGCGAAAAAAAATCCCTGATGCCCAAATTCATTATCTAACAAAACAATCCTTTGCATCGATCGTTCTTACAAATCCTTACATAAATAAAGTACACGTTTTAAGCACTAACCTTGATGCGGTGATAGAAGAATTAAAAACTGAAAACTTCGATTACATCATCGATCTTCATCACAATCTGCGTACGCTTCGCATAAAGCAGGCATTAAAAAATGTGAAGTCTTTTTCTTTTGATAAATTAAATATTCAGAAGTGGGTATTTGTAAATCTTAAGATGAATGTAATGCCTGATGTACACATTGTAGACCGTTACATGGAAACAGTGAAGAGTTTAGGTGTGGTTAATGATGGGCTCGGCCTTGATTATTTTATTCATGATAAAGATGTTGTTGCGCAAAAAGATATTCCTGTTTCGCATTTGCATGGATATATCGGGATTGTGATTGGCGCTGCGCACAACACAAAAAAATTACCACTTCATAAATTAAAAGAGTTGTGTTCAAAGATCACTCATCCAATTATTTTATTGGGAGGCAAAGAAGATTATTCTACTGCAACTCAAATCGCTTCTGTTGATACTGTGAAAATTTATAATGCCTGTGGTAAATTTAATCTTGCTGAATCTGCAGATCTTGTAAGGCGTGCAAAGCTTATAATAAGCCATGATACAGGCCTGATGCATATTGCAGCGGCTTTTAAAAAAAATATTATTTCTGTTTGGGGAAATACAGTTCCTTCTTTTGGAATGTATCCTTATCAAACCAATTATGAAATATTTGATGTAAAAAAATTGTGGTGCAGGCCATGCAGTAAAATTGGTTATGACAAATGCCCTCTTGGTCATTTTAAGTGCATGGAAAAAATATCTATAAACGATATTGTTGAGCAGGTAAAAATTCTTCTGAACCATGATTTGGGGAGATTAAAAGATTAATAAGAATTCTGAACTATGATTTGGGAAGATTAAAAAATTCTGAAACAAATAATTAAAATTCTTTAAATCTCCCCAAATCATGGTTTAGACAATTAAATAGCCCTTTAACTTTTTATTTCAAATCTTGTTGCCATTTTTGCAAGAGTCCTAATATTTTTGCATGTTTAAAAAATTATTTTTCTTTCTTTTATTTATTATTATTTGCAGCAATAGCTATTCTCAAAAGGTTTTGGTTACGGTATTTATGGAAAATAGATCTGCTCCGGCATCAAGTGATACTATTTATCATGATGTAAAAAATCGGTTGGCATGGATAGATTTTAAAGGAGTGCCTGATACAAAACATTTCGGCGGCGCTGTTACTGCGTCAGGCTATGCATTTGATGCTGATATAAAAATGGAGGGTAAGATCATTTATCTTAATGTAGGTGTGTTTGTGTTTTTTACCAAAAGTCTTTCTTGGAAAAAGCCGAGTATAAATTCAGATTATCATCTTTTACATGAGCAGGTGCATTTCGATATAACAAGGCTTGGCGCAGAAAATTTTATCAGGGAGTTAGTGAATGCAACATTCACCAAAGACAATTACAATAAAGTACTGGATTCAGTTTTTGATAAATCGTACAGTGAAAATGTTGCGTTACAAGATCAGTATGACACAGAAACGAATCACAGTATTAACAGGCAAGTGCAATTAAAATGGAATGATAAAATTGCTCTTGAAATGAGAAAACTTCAATAACTCTTTAAGTCATTAAGTCAATTGTCAATGGTCATTAAAGAACGATCGAAAGTCTGTACTCAATAATGGACCCAATGACAAATGACCATTGATTATTTATAGATTTACCACAAGCACTGGTATCTGTAATTCATGTCTTACAGTATTAATTGTTTCTCCATAGATAAAATCTTTCAGCCCTGTGTGCCTGTGTGCACCTACTACGAGCATGTCAGCATTTTGTTCTTTTACGATCTTAATAATTTCTTTAGCCCTGTTTTTAAAACCAATTATTCCTTCGGCTTGTAAATTTCTTTCCTTTAAACTTTGAATGTAAAATTCCATCTGCTCATTATCTTTTCTTGTCTCAAAATCATCACTTTCTTTTCCTAATAAATTTGCAGAAGCGCTTTCAACAATATGGATAAATAAATATGTCGTGGTTTGTTTGCCCTGCCCCAATGCATAAGCAATTAATTTTTTATCATTCTCAGTAAAGTCTAATGCTACAGCAATTTTATTAAAATAAGGAATTGGCAGATCTGCAATACTTTTTGCTTCAGGATGTATTTTTATTGACGAAGGTTTTTTCTTTGTTTTTAGGAAAGGATGAATGAATATGTAAAGAAGTAATGCAGAAAATAATAAACCGGCTGCTACAACAAGTATCTTGGGCCAGAGCAATGCACTGCCAAATATTGTTGTCACTTCATTCATCAGCATCTTGCAATTTAGAAAAATAAGAATAGAAGCAATGAGCCATGCTATTATTTTTATTATGGGTTTGATAACAAAAATGCCCATCGTTTTTTTGTCGCTCACAAAATGAATTAAAGGGATGATTGCAAAACCTAATTGAAGACTTAATATAACCTGGCTTAATACAAGCAATGCATCTACTTTATGTTCTCCATAAATTATTATTACAAGTAAAGCCGGGATAATAGCCAGCAGCCTTGTTATCAGCCGCCTCAATATCGGGTTTATCCTCAGGCGCAAATAACCTTCCATGATGATCTGCCCGGCAAGCGTTCCTGTAATGGTAGAGCTTTGTCCTGCTGCAATTAAAGCAACAGCAAAAAGAATAGGCGCAATGTTTCCAAGAAATCCAGGGAGTAATCTATGTGCTTCTTTTATTTCAGCAACCTGTGAATTTCCTGTTTTAAAAAAAACGGTTGCAGCCAGAATGAGGATAGCAGCATTAACTAAAAATGCAATGTTAAGCGCAACAGTTGTATCGATCATACTGAATTTTAATGCCTGCTTTATACCTTTATCTGTGCGGTTTATTTTTCTTGTTTGTACCAAAGCAGAATGCAGATAAAGATTGTGCGGCATTACAGTGGCGCCGATAATACCAATGGCAATGTATAATGCTTCCTTGCCCTGCAAAGTAGGAATGAGGCCCATAGCCATTTCTCCCATGGCAGGCTTTGCTAAAATTATTTGAATTAAAAAACAAACAGCAACGATACCAACAAGCGTAATGATAAAGGCTTCCATTTTACGCATGCCAAGCCTTTGAAGGTAGAGCAGTAAAAAAGTATCCAACACCGTTATGGATACACCCCATATCAAAGGAAGGCCGCTGAGTAATTGAATACCGATCGCCATTCCTAAAACTTCTGCAAGATCACATGCAGCAATTGCAATTTCTGCAAGTATCCAAAGCATTATGTTTACAACCTTGGGATACGCTTCCCTGTTGGCTTGTGCAAGATCACGGCCTCTTACAATTCCTAATCTTGCTGACAATCCCTGTAACAGCAATGCCATAAAATTGCTCATTAATAAAACCCATATCAGTGAGTAACCGAATTTACTTCCGCCTGCAAGATCGGTTGCCCAATTGCCGGGATCCATATAACCAACGCTCACTAAATATGCAGGACCGAAAAAAGAAAATATCCTTCTCCAGCCGATGAGTTTTTTAGTGTCTATACTTTCGTGAACTTCACTTAGCGATGTATCATTTGGTGTTCTGTTAATCATGATATACAAATATATTTTTTGCCACCTGCTCACTGATGATGCAGGCAG
>DATCOF010000078.1:0-10420 GCA_036564845.1 Chitinophagaceae bacterium
ATGCAGCAACATCCTGAAGTTGGAATGACAACTGCACAGCTTTCTTACCCCGATGGAAAACTTCAATACAATTGCCGGAGGTTTAGAACGATAGGTTGGGAACTGCTGGAAATATTTCCATTGTATTTATTCTTGCCAAAAAGAAAAAGAGAGGCATTAATGCTTCATCATTATTTTGATCACAAAAGCATTATGAAATGCGATTGGGTTTGGGGAACGTATATGTTCTTTCCCCAAAAAATAATCAGCGAACTGAAAGGAAATAAATTGGCAGATGATTTTTTTATGTATGCTGAAGATGTGCGCTGGTGCTGGGATTTCAAAAGCCTTGGCTATGAAATTCATTTTTTGCCTGATGCAAAAGTGATGCACATACACAAAGGAAGTTCTTCAAAAGATAAGCTGCTTTCAATAAGAAAGACAAGTATTAAGAATCATGCAAAATTTATGAAGAAGTTTTACCCCGACTTTAGATGGTATGTTTTTGTAGCGGTTTTTTATACAAAGCAATATGCTGCATTATTGCCGGGGAATTTATTGGGAAAATGATAAATGAATGAATGTCGGCCTAAGCTTGTCGAAGACTTGTTGAATATATCATCAACTGCCAATCAACGCTTAACTACCCTTAAACAGCAACCGGGATATCTACTATAAAACCTGCAAAGAAATATAAAAATTTTGATTTTTTTTTCGCTGCTTTGAGTCTTATTGTTTTGTTTTCAACAAAATTTTTTTATTATGATCTTTATACGTTTCTTTATAATTCTGGTTATATCATTGAGAGCAACCTCATAAAATTTTCTTACCTAATCACCAATAAATAAAGAAGAAAAAAATCAAATCCTTTAACTGTTATATGCCAACTCCGTATTCAAAAAAACTTTTGCAGCTTATCATAATTACAGCAGTGTTGCGTTTGTTGGGCGCTTCTTTTACTGAACTGGGGAATGATGAAGTATATTATTGGACCTATGCGAAACACCTTCAGTGGAATTACTTTGATCATCCTCCCATGGTTGCAGTTTGGATAAGAGTATTTACAGCTAATATGAGTTTGCAAAAATTTGAACTTTTTATTCGCCTTGGAAGTATTTTTAGTTGTGCCATTTCTACATGGTTACTTTTTCATCTGGTAAAAACTCTTCATTCTGCTAAAGCAGCATGGTTTACTGCGTGTTTATACAATGCTTCTGTATATGCCAGTATCATAACTGGGGTTTTTATTTTACCTGATTCACCGCAAATGATATTTTGGTGTAGTAGTCTTTTTCTTTTAATAAAGATATTAAGCTTTCCCAAAAGTTGGGTCTATTGGATAATGCTGGGTATTTGCATCGGCTTGTGCATTATGAGCAAAGTGCATGGAGTGTTTTTGTGGTTTGGGTTTGGATTGTATATTTTATTTAAGAAAAGAAATTTTCTTGCCCTACCACAACTATATTTTTCAGTACTTATTACCGCTTTGATTATTAGTCCAATTTTATTTTGGAATATGTCAAATGATTTCATTACTTACCGTTTTCATAGTCAAAGAGTAATTTCATCTTTATCTTCTTTGAATTTCCAGGGACTTGCAAGAGAAATATATGGAGAGATATTGTACACCAATCCCTTTAGCATGATCATTATTATTTCAGCTTTAATAAGCTGGCGAAAGGGCAGAATAAAAGATAGTGGGCCTCTGGCATTATTAAATTTTATAGCTATTCCGATGATTAGTATTTTTATTATTATCTCTTTATTGGGTGATACATTGCCACATTGGAGCGGCCCTGCCTATGTTACTCTTTTGCCTGTTTCTGCAGTTTATTTAACTGAAAAATTTCCATCTGTAATCTTCCCAAAGTTGTTGCGGTGGTCAATATCTCTTATGTTCATTTTATTAATAATAGGACCAATTTTAATTAATTATTATCCGGGAACCATGGGCAAGAATAATGGCAAAGAAATGGGAACAACTGATTTTAGTCTTGATATTTTTGGTTGGAGCCAGGCAGCGGAAAAGTTCAGAAAAATTTATATAGACGAACAAAAAACAGGTATAATGCCACCTGATGCTCCGGTTGTATGCCACAATTGGTTTCCGGCAGCTCATGAAGATTATTATTTTTGCCGACAGCTCAGTATTAAATTAATTGGTGTTGGCTCTCCTTTTAATCTTCATCATTATATCTGGTTAAATAAATACCAACTTGCCGGCTTGAATATGGAAAAATCGTATTGCATCGTTCCGTCAAATGAGTATTATGACGCAAGGAGTGTTTATAAAGATTATTATGGTCAAATTGACTCGCTTACTACTATTGACACTTACAGGGCTGGTAAAATTTGCAGGACCTTTACTGTCTTTAGGCTTCAACATTGGAAAGGAACAGTTTTAATACCAAAAGATTTGAAAACTGAATTACAACATTAAATATTCATGAAGCCTCTTTTAACAATTATAAAATTTGGAATAGTTGGATTGTCAGGAATGGCAATCGATTTTTTTATTACCTGGATATGCAAAGAGAGGCTTTTGATAAATAAATATATAGCAAATTCTCTTGGATTTTCTGTTGCCGTAGTGAATAATTTTTTTTTAAATTATTATTGGACCTTCCACAAAAATGACAATAATATAAATATAGATTTTATTAAGTTTATCTTATTTGCAGTTGTAGGATTAATTTTAAATAATGTGTTTCTTTTTTTGTTTAACAGTAAACTTAAATTTCCTTTCTATGTTGCAAAAGCATTGGCTATACTATGTGTCTTTGTGTGGAATTTCACTTCTAATTATTTCTTTAATTTTCATTCCTGAAAGAATAAAATAGTAAAAGAAAACCTTATCCTTCTTTTTGTTCATCATCCACCTTCTACCAGTTCGGGTTAGGACAAGCCAACTAATTCTTCCCCTTTAACATCGGTACAAACGAAAAATTTTCAAAAGCTTCTTCTTCAAAATCCTCTTCAGTTTTTGTAATGCGAAGCATGCGTTGAAATTTTCCTTCATCAACGGGTATTACCATTTTACCACCTACTTTTAATTGACTCAATAATTTGGGTGGGATGATCGGCGCTGCAGCTGTAATAATTATTTTATCAAAGGGTGCATAGGTTGGTAATCCTTCAAAGCCATCACCATAAAAAAATTTTATGTTATGATATTTTGACCTGAAGATGAAATTCTTATTTTTTTCATAAAGATTTTTTTGCCGCTCGATAGTAAAAACCTGTGCCCCCATTTCTGCTAAAACAGTTGCCTGGTATACACTACCTGTACCTATTTCCAAAACTTTATCATATTGTTTTACCTGCAATAACTGTGTTTGGTAAGCAACTGTGTAAGGCTGTGAGATTGTTTGCCCTTCTGCGATAGGGAAAGCCCTGTCTTCATAAGCAATATCCTGCAAAGCTGTATCCAGAAAGAAATGGCGGGGAATATTCATCATCGCCTCCAGCACATTCTCATCAGTAATTCCTTTTTCTCTTATTGAATCAATCAGTTTTTTTCGCAGTCCTTTATGGCGATACGTATCTTCGGGCTTTCTCATAAGTGCAAGATAAAAAATGTAAACCCAACAATCTAAACCTTAGGCATAGGTTTTGCAAATAAATCTCAAAAAAATATGAAGAAACTATTTACCTCTGCTTTAATTATCTGCAGCTTACTTATTGCCTGCAATAACAACGGGCAAACCACCTCATCAAATTCGTCATCTTCATCAGCTAATGATGACAGCAATGGCAGCAGTTCAGAAAAAGAAAAAAAGATTTCCAAACGAGACTTTAGTGTTACTAAAGAAAATGCATACAATGATATTTTTCTTGACAGCAGTAACCTGGAAAAATTTATTGCTGACAATAAAGTTCCGGATTCGTTATCGAGAAGGTTAAGAAGTTTTTACAATGCACGCAACTACCAGTTTGCATGGTTCTCTACGCGGGGATTAACAGAGCAGGCGCTCACCTTCTGGAACATCCATAATTACGAAGCATCTACAGGTGATACAACTTATAAAAATGCAGCGCTTCAAAAAAAGATGGATGGTATGGTAGAGGATTCAAACTTTACTGTGAACGCATCTGACAGATCAATGATCGGAACAGAACTATTGCTGACAGAGTATTTTATAAGATATACTTTGGACAATTATGAAAAAGGATATGTTAAGCGCAAAGAAATGGAAAAATTTATCCCGATAAAAAAAGAAGATCCAATAACGCTTGCAGATTCTCTCTTAACTAAAAAACACAAAGACGATAAATATTTTGAAAATGTAAATAACGCCTACAAATTATTAAAAGATGAATTGGGCAGATATGTTTCTATTTCAAAGAATGGACGCTGGCAAACGATCACAGGCGATGCAAAGCAATTTAGAAAAGGATCTTCCAGCCCTGCGATATTGTTATTAAAAAAACGATTGCAGTTGGCTGGTTATATGCCTGAAGGAGATTCTTCAAAAAATTACAACGATTCTTTAGTGCAGGGAATTCAACAGGCGCAAAAAAGTTTTGGTTATAAGCCTGACGGAATTTTAGGAGCAGCACTTTTAAAAGATCTTAATGTTCCTGTAGAAAAAAGGATAGAAAATATTTTAATTAACATGAACCGTATGCGCTGGATGCCACAGGAACCAGAGGGCAGGCTCATCCTTGTGAATATCCCGGAGTTTGTTTTGCATTTTTTTGATGGAAAAAATAAAGTGTTTGATATGAATGTTGTTGTTGGAAAAGAAGGACATAATACAATGATGTTTACCGGCAAATTAAGCACAGTTGTGTTTAGTCCTTACTGGAATATTCCGCCAAGTATTGTAAAGAAAGAGATAGAATCTTCGATCGCTAAAAATGCAAGCTATCTTGAAAAGAATAACATGGAACGAACGCCTGATGGAGGGATAAGACAAAAACCCGGTGGCGAAAATTCTCTTGGAAAAGTAAAATTTTTATTTCCGAATAGTTTTAATATTTATTTTCATGATACTCCTGCCAAGGGCTTATTTAACCAGGATAAGCGTGCATACAGTCATGGCTGTATAAGATTAAGCGAGCCACAAAAAATGGCGGAGTATTTATTAAAAGATAACAGTGAATGGACAACAGATAAAATTGTGGAAGCCATGAATAGCGGCGTGGAAAAATTTGTAAAAGTAAAAGATCCGGTTCCTGTATTCATTACTTACTACACAGCTTGGGTTGATGAAAATGGTTTGCTTAATTTTAGAGATGATATTTACAGGCGTGATGCAGTTGTTATGCAGAAAATGTTTGCAGTAAAATAATTATTTGTAAAAAGTAAAAGGCCTTGAAGTTTTTAAGCTTCGAGGCCTTTTGTTTTCAATACCTGTTATTTTTAGAGAAAATTATTTACCTGTTTTTTCTACCTGAATAAATTTGAAAGAGTTTGCTTTATTGCAATAACATCAGCCGACGATGATCTATTGTTACCAAAAATAGTTTCGGCATCAACAGCCTCTCCATAAAAATTACTGTTGGCTTTTTCATCAATATCCAATGCTGATCCGCTTATGCTTATTCCTGCAAAAAGACCTTTTGATTTTGAATAAGAATATATTTCTGCATCCATTTTATAATCGGTGCTGACACTTGAATTTCTGCCGACAGGACCTGCAGTAACTGAAGCATCCCCGCCTAAAGTAAAACTGCCTGTTCCTATCTTTTGCAATGTTTCCCTGTTCTTAAAAATTAAAACAAGATCAACAGATTGCACACCCACCTGGAATCCAATACTGCCGCCGGTTATAGTTACAAAAACAGGATCACTCCATGTGCCATCAGCATTTTTTACCATTGCAATTCCTTTTCCTCTTTTACCTGCGATAACAAAACCTGCATTTAAAAGTTTAGGAACAATTATAATCCCTTCAGTAACGCTGAAAAGTTTCTGCGGAATTTTTTCTTTCATGTTACTGAATTCAACAAGTACCTTATTGGCAGCCTGTATTTTATCAGTTTCTTTTTGCTGGCTTTTTCCCTGCAGACAAATAAATAATGCTATTGTCAATAAAGGAATTTTTAGAATTTTCATAATCATACATTTTTAAGATTTAAAATATATACTCATCAAATATGTTACCGAAATATGTATTAAGTAAAAATGAGAGAAATGTATTTGGCATAGTATATGAATATATTATTATTGTAATCATCATAAAATTAATTATATGAAAAAACTATTAATTATTCCGTTATTGTATGTTAGTATAAGTTTGCTTTCATGCAGTGGTTCTGGTTATGTGGTAACTAATCGCCCTAATCAACCTGTATATGAACGTCCTCTTTCTCCGGGTGTGGGGTATATCTGGATAGATGGCGACTGGCGTTACCAGAATAACAATTATATGTGGCAGGAAGGCCGCTGGGACAGGCAACGCGGAAACCGCCAATGGCAGGCCGGTACATGGCAAAATCGTGGCAATGGATTTAGCTGGCGCAGTGGCCGCTGGCACAGATAATTTAAAAGATATCAACTTTTAATTCTTTTTACTTCAAGCCGGTAATCCCTAAATTTTCATAAGATTGCTTTGCCTGCACTAAGACCTTGAAGGTTATTAAAACCTTCAAGGTCTTTTCAAATTATTTTTCTCCTAAACAATTTTTTATTTTTTTCTTTACTTCAATCCATTGTGCCCATAAAGTTTTATAGGAATCCTCCGCTTGTTTAGCTGATGCAATTGTTTGCGATGTTGCAGGGGTATCACTTTCCTGCAGCGTGCCAAATACAGAGGCAAATGAAGAGTTTAAACTTCCAAAGCTTGCCTGGTTGCTGTTCCTGGGCGATGTTTCCAAAGTTGCAGCCTGTGCATCACATGCATTAAGGTCAGTGATGGCAGCACCTGTTGCATCGGGTAATTTTTCTTTTATCTTTTTTCTCAGCTCATGTATTTCATTTAATACATTCATAATTTGCAGCCGATGCTTATAACTTATCAATGAAAGATCATGTTGTTGCTGAATATCTGTTGAAGAAGTTTTAACTCTTGGATCCATCTTTACAACAAATGATTCAGAAAATGTTTTGCCATCAACAGTAAGTTTTGCAATGTATGTTCCCTGCATAACCCATGGCGATGTTGCTGCCGGCGCCGTGTTTTTATAACTTGCACTTATCGGGTATGATGGCGGAAGATTTATTGGTTCGTAATGCATATCCCAGACAAACCTGTGCGCGCCCGTTTCTGCTGAAAGTATTTGCTGTGGCCTGATCCAGTAGGTTGGGATATATACCTCCTTAAATGAATACAGTGTATCTGAATTGGAATATTTTCGAATACTGTTTCCTTTTGTATCCAGAATTTCCAAAGAAACATTTTTTGCATTTGCATTTAAATGATAATCGATGATGGCGCCATCAGGAGGATTTTCACCTGCAGGTTCTTCCTGCGGAATTGGTGTATCAGTCCACATGTTCCATCGCACCCTGTATGCATTTGAAGGTTTGTAAAGAGTTGCAGTTTTATTAACTGATTGATTGGTGATCTGTCTTAAAGAAGTTATATCATCCAGTATCCAAAAACTTCTGCCGTGTGTTGCAACAGCAAGGTCATTATCTTTTATGATAAGGTCACGAATGGAAGATGCCGGCATGTTCAGCCGTAACGATTGCCAGTGCTCACCATCGTCAAACGAAACATACACCGCTGTTTCGCTTCCTGCAAATAATAAACCTTTGCGAAGTGGGTCTTCTCTTACAACATTCACGGGATCATTTGGCAAGCCATTTACAATTTCTTTCCATGTTTTTCCTCCATCATGTGTTTTATAAATATGCGGATGCATATCATCAAGCTTTATCCTGTTAACTGCAGCGTAGGCAGTGTTCACATCAAAATGACCGGCATCCATTAAAGAAATTTTACTCCACGAAGTAATGGTAGCAGGCGTAACATTTTTCCAAACTTTACCGCCATCTTTTGTAACATGAATAAGCCCATCATCTGTTCCGCACCAAATGATATTAATATCTTTTGGCGAAGGCGCAATTGTATAAATTACGCCACGGCGTGGCATTTTTTTTACTTCATCAGAATTATAAATTCCAACATTTGCTGGGATGTCCCAGCTCTCTCTTGAAAGATCAGGGCTGATGATCTGCCAGTTCATTCCGCCATTTAAAGTTTTAAACAAAACATTTCCGGCGTAGAATAAAGTTTTATTATCTACAGGGGAAAACAAAACAGGCGCTGTTCTTACAAAACGATATTTAATATTTCCCATAGGCCCCGGAGATATCTGCTGAACCTGCCCGGTGCGTTTATCATACTTAGTTATTTTACCGCCATAAATAATATTTGGATCCAAGGGATCAGGACAAACGTATCCGTACTCTTGTGCGCCTACCGGATGCCAGTTACTAAAATTTATCTGGCCATCATTTCCTCTTGATGCAATTCCGACTGAGCCACTCTCCTGCTGGCCACTGTAAAGATTATAAGGAAAAGCATTGTCTGCACTTACATGATACAATTGTGCTGTGGGCTGGTTATACCATGAAGAAAAAGTTTCCCCGCCATTCACCGTGATAATTGCTCCCTGGTCGCCGGTCAATAAAAATATTTCAGGGTGCAATGGATTGATCCAGATATTTTGATAGTCATCACCTCCCGGCGCACCTCTAATGCTCGTCCATGATTTGCCTCCGTTAACAGAGCGCCACACAACAATACTGGTGGTATAAAGAACATCAGCATTTTTAGGATCTACTGCAAGTTCAGGCAGATCACCTCCACCTATTTTTGCTTCGGGCCTTCCATCTTCTGAGGCTGCTTTCCAATTCTCACCTCCATCATCTGACCTGTAAAATCCCATTCCTTTACCCGTTCCATATTCATTGGGTGTTGGTGTACTCAATGCAACAAATAAAATTTTGGGCTGAGAAGGAGCGATTGCAATGTGTGCCTGAACAAGATCGGCGGGTAAACCTTTTGATAATTTTTTCCACGTGTTGCCGCCATCTGTTGATTTATAAATGCCGCCACCTGTTCCAACCCAGTTGCCGTTTTCCCATGGCCCTTGTCGCGATTCCCAAAGGGTTACATAAATTGTATTCGGATCAGAAGGATCAATGTCAACATCATCGCCGCCAACATTTTCATTTATGTACAAAACTTTTGAAAAAGTTTTTCCGCCATTTACTGAGCGATAAATTCCACGTTCAGCATTTGGCCCGTAAGGATGACCTAACACAGCAACAAAAACTTTGTCAGGATTATTTGGATCCACCGCGATCTTAGGAATTTGTTGACCTTCCAGTAATCCAAGGTGCGTCCATGTTTTGCCGGCATCAACAGATTTATAAATTCCATTACCTGTTGAAAGATCGGGGCGTTGCAGGCCTTCACCACTTCCTACATAAATTATATTCGGATCAGATGGCGCAATTGCAATTGCACCAATTGAACCTGTAGATTGATCGTCGAAAATAGGATCCCATGTTCTGCCATAATCAGTCGTTTTCCAAACACCGCCATTGTTTACGCCGATGTAAAAAATATTAGGTTGTGGTGGTACACCCGCTGCACCAACAGTTCTTCCTCCCCTGTGTGGACCTATCATTCGCCATTTCATACTATTAAAAAAAGAAGAGGCAATTGACTGTGCAGATGCCAACAAATAAAATTGCGAAACAAGAATTGAGAGCAGAATATTTTTTTTCATATTTTATAATTGTAGAGGCATGAAGGTAAAGAGAAAATGTTCTGGCAAAACAATTGCATACATTTAAAAAATGAAAAAATTTGATGTAATAATTATTGGAGCAGGAGCATCAGGTTTGATGGCTGCAAAAATATTATGCGAAGCAAAAAAGAATGTTTGTATTCTTGAAGCACGGGATCGCATCGGCGGACGGGTTCATACTTTTTTTAAGAATGGATTCTCAAAGCCTATAGAAGCAGGAGGAGAATTTATTCACGGCAATCTTGACCTGACAATAAATTTATTAAAAGAAGCAGGAATACAATTTCATAAAACAGATGGAGAATTATGGCAGGTAAAAAATAATAAACTTATTAAAAGAGCAGATTTTATAGAACATGCAGATCAGTTGATGAAAAAATTAAAAGAGCTTGATCATGATATGAGTATAGCTGAACTTTTAAAAAAATATTTTGATGATGAGAAATATACTGCAATGAAAAAGTCATTGCAACAATATATGGAAGGCTACGATGCTGCAGACATCAACTATGCAAGTGCATTGGCTTTAAAAGAAGAATGGGAAAAAGGAGATGATTCGGAACAATACAAAATTGAAGGCGGTTATGGACCGCTGCTTGATCGTTTAAAAAATAATTGTTTACAAAATGGATGTAGCATTCACCTAAATGTTATCGCAAAAAAAATAAAATGGGATGATAACGAGGTAGAAATAATCACAGCAGAAAACAAATCGTTTGTTGCAAACAAA
>DATCOF010000079.1:0-3236 GCA_036564845.1 Chitinophagaceae bacterium
TCATTTTGAATTTTTTTCTCTTGCTTTAAACTTTATTCCCTTTAGTTCACAATTTCCCAAATAGATGATAAATGATGTTATCATTTTGGTTATTTCATCAATGATCGTACATGATTCCTGTTGCTTTTCCGATGTAATATAATTTCTGTCAAATGCTCTATACAATTGTGACTTACATTCTAATGCTGATCCATTTGAATAAGTAAGAAAATTTATAAACTCCATATTTCCTTTTCTTCCAAATCCTTCGGCAATATTATCCATTACTGAACTGGAGGATCTGTTGATTTGATCTTTAAGGCTAAAATCTTTTGAAAATTTATCCGCCAGCTTAGCAGCAAAAATATGTTTACATAAATCTCTCGCCTTCTGCCATACTTTTAAATCTTCAAAATTATTAATTGTTGCCATAAAATTTAATTTATTTTATAAGAACTCTGAACTCTGAACTAAAGTATTCCTTCATCAGCAAAACTATAATATCCATCCTCACTTACAATGATGTGATCCATTATACGGATGTCAAAATATTTTGCAGCTTCTTTTATTTTTAATGTAAGATCTTCATCTGCCTTGCTAGGTTTTAAATTACCGGAAGGATGATTATGACATAATACAATTGCTGTTGCATCCTGCTCTAAAGCTTTTTTTAAAATTATCCTGGGATCAGCTACAGTGCCTGTTATGCCGCCTTTGCTGATAATTTCAAAATGATTTATTTTATTAGCCCTGTTTAAAAATACAACTGCAAAAATTTCGTACGCATAATCTTTTAAAGTTGCTTTTAAATATTCTGCAATATCGTTGCTTGATTTTATACTCGTTTTTACAAGAGAAGAAGAGGCTTGTCTTCTTCTTCCCAACTCCAAAGCAGCAGCCAATGTAATAGCCTTTGCTTCTCCAATTCCTTTAATTGTCATTAAATCATTTACAGATAATTTACCAAGTTCATTTAAATTGTTTTTGCCTAAAAGCAAAACTTCTTTTGCAAGTTCAACAGCACTTTTATTTTTACTGCCGGTATTTATTAATATTGCCAACAATTCTGAATCACTTAAAACCGAAGCTCCTTTTGTAAAAAGTTTTTCTCTCGGCCTGTCGTCAAAAGCCCAGTTTTTAATAGAAGTGGAAGGGTTGTTTAAACTTTTCATACCTGCATGTTAATTCATCACAATATAAATTATAATTTCGCTGCATATTTTATAGGGACTAAATAAATTAATGATGCATACAAACGTAAAAATTTTTTCAGGTACCGGATCAAGACATCTATCAAATCAAATTGCATTAAAGTTTGGTGAGCCCCTGGGGAAAATAAATATTCAAAAATTCAGCGACGGAGAAATTAGTGTAGAGTTCCAGGAAAGTATAAGAGGGCAATTTGTTTTTTTAGTGCAAAGCACTTTTGCGCCAACTGATAACCTGATGGAATTACTCCTTATGATTGATGCAGCAAAACGGGCTTCAGCATACAAGGTAATTGCAGTGATGCCTTATTACGGCTATGCAAGGCAGGATAGAAAAGACAGGCCCAGAGTGGCGATCGGCTCTAAACTGGTTGCCAATATGCTAACTGCAGCAGGCGCTGACAGGGTAATAACCATGGATCTGCATGCGCCTCAAATCCAGGGTTACTTTGATATTCCTGTTGATCATTTGGATTCATCCGCTATTTTTATTCCGTACATAGAAGATCTGAAATTAAAAAATTTAACTTTCGCTGCTCCTGACGTTGGCAGCGCAAACCGGATAAGGGAAATAGCCAGTTATTTTGAAGTAGAGATGGTTATTTGTGATAAGCATCGTAAACGAGCTAATGAAATTAGCAGCATGGTTTTAATTGGTGATGTAATTGACAGAGATATTGTTTTAATAGATGATATCTGTGATACCGGTGGCACATTAGCAAAAAGCGCAGGATTGCTTAGGGAAAAAGGCGCAAGAAGTGTAAGAGCATTCTGTACACACCCTGTATTAAGTGGTAATGCTTATGAAAATATCGAAAAGAGTGATTTAATTGAACTGGTAGTTTGTGATACCATTCCTGCCAGGAAAATGATTCCAAAAATAAAAGTTGTGTCAGTTGCAGATCTATTTGCGATTGCGATACGTAATGCTGTTGAAAATAAAAGTATAAATAGTTTATTCCTTCGCAGCAAAATGATGAATAAGAAATAAGAAATAACAAAGAAATAAATTGATAAGAACCGCTTTGATATTATCAATTTAAAAATTTCAATGATCTCCCATTAATCCAATTAATCTCATAAATCGTGGTTCAGACAAATTATTTTCCCCTACCTTTGCGCCTCAAAATTTAATTATAAAATAATGAACACTATTACAATCGAAGGACAACTCAGGACCGAATTTGGTAAAGCAGCCACCCGTCAACTTCGCTCTGAGGAAAAAGTGCCAGGTGTAATTTACGGCGGTGCAAAAGAAATAAACTTTTCGGCCCCTGCAACTGCATTTAAGAATATAGTTTATACACCTGACTTTATGCTGGCAGAACTTAACATAGATGGTACCAGTTATCATTGTGTTTTAAAAGATCTGCAATTCAATAAAGTTAGTGACCAATTAATTCACGTAGATTTTTTGGAATTGGTAGAAGACAAAAAAGTAACAGTTACACTTCCATTAAAGTTTAAGGGAGTTCCCGCTGGTGTAAAAGCAGGTGGAAAATTAGTGACTAAAATAAAATCGCTTAAAGTAAAAACGCTCCCAAAACATTTGCGTGAGAATATTGAAATAGATATAACTCATCTTGAGCTTAATGATAATCTCCGCGTTCAGGATGTAAAGGCAGAAAATATGGAAGTACTTAATTCACCACGTATTCCAATAGCTTCAGTTACATTAACACGTCAGTTAAAACAAGAAGAAGCTACGACGACGGTTAAGTCACCTGTTGGCGCTGCAACTACTGCAACTCCTGCAGCCGCGGCTAAAACTGCAACTTCTGCAGCTAAAAAATAATATACTCTTAATTTAAATAATAATAAAAACTGCTCCGCAATTACGGGGCAGTTTTTATTATTTATATGCAGCATTTTTAAAATTAAAAATGTCTATATATTATATTTTATACCAATGTGAATAAATAATTAGTCCAATATTTGTTTATTGGATTTTTTTGTCTATCTTTGGACTAAATAATATATCACTATATGTCATCGCCAAAACAAATAAAAATAGAAGAAAGCATTGGCCAATGACGCAAACTTCAAAAG
>DATCOF010000080.1:0-1525 GCA_036564845.1 Chitinophagaceae bacterium
CTGAGCAAAGCAATTGACATTGTTATTAACCCTGCCGAAGAATTTTCGTATGTGCCATATAATCTAAAAAAGAAAAAAAAGAAAAGATAAATTTTAATACACTAAAAAAATATAAATCATGCAAACGGGAGAGAATGAACAGGGGTTAAGAAAGATCGTTGACCTGACCAGGATGATAAGTATTGCCATCTTACTTATCCATTTTTATTATTATTGTTACGGGGCTTTTATGCAATGGGAATTCAGTTCGCAAATCACGGATAGGTTATTGCGTAATGTTTTTAATACAGGTTTATTCAGCAGCTTTAATAAATCAAAATTGATTGCGCTTGCCATCCTGTTAATTTCGCTACTGGGTGCAAGAGGAAAGAAAGATGAAAAAGCGAATTATAAGATGGCCTTTGCTTGCCTCTGCATTGGCGCTTTACTTTACTTCAGCAGTATAGCAGTTTTATATGTAAATCAAAGCAAACAAACTATTTCTGTTTTATACATAAGCATTACAACCACCGGCTTTATTTTATTTCTTAGTGGTGGCACACTGCTTTCAAGAATAATCAAACAAAAATTAAACAAGAGCGTTTTTAATTCTCACAACGAAACTTTTCCGCAGGAAGAAAGATTACTAAATAATGAGTATTCCATAAATCTTCCTGCCATGTATAATTTAAAAGGCAGGATGCGGAAAAGCTGGATAAATATCATCAATCCATTCAGAGGTGTGCTTATCATGGGTTCGCCCGGCAGTGGTAAATCCTACTTTGTTATTCACCATATCATCAAGCAACACATTCAAAAAGGATTTTCAATGTTTGTATATGATTTTAAGTTTGATGATTTAACCAAAATCGCCTACAACCAGTTTCTTCAAAATAAAAATAAGTATAAGATCGCACCTGCATTTTATGTTATCAATTTTGATGACTTAAGCCGTTCCCATCGTTGCAATCCTTTAGATGTTTCTACCATGCATGATATTACCGATGCAGCAGAATCTTCCAGAACAATAATGCTGGGATTAAACCAGGAATGGATTAAGAAAGGTGGAGATTTTTTTGTTGAATCCCCGATCAATTTTGTAACTGCTTTAATTTGGTTTTTATGCCTTTATAAAAATGGAAAATATTGTTCGCTTGCACATGTTATTGAACTGGCCCAGGTAAATTATGATAAATTATTTTCTATCTTAAGAGCAGAACCGCAAATAGAAGTTTTAATAAATCCTTTTGTCACAGCATATCTCAATAATGCTAAGGAACAACTGGAAGGACAGATAGCAAGCGCTAAAATAAGTTTATCGAAATTATCATCACCTCAATTATATTATATTCTTTCCGGTAATGATTTCACGCTTGATATTAATAATCCTCAAAAACCAAAGATCGTATGCATGGGAAATAATCCTCAAAAAACATTGACATATGGCGCCGTCCTTTCTCTTTACATAACAGCAATAACAAGAATGATGAATAAAAAGGATTGCAATAAAAGCAGTTTGATATTCGATGAATTTCCTACAATTTAT
>DATCOF010000081.1:0-32424 GCA_036564845.1 Chitinophagaceae bacterium
GCTAACAGAGTATGTTCTGGAAAATTTTACTTCTACCGAAGAGGATTTTTTTTATTACTCAGGCAAAAAACAAAATGATGTTATTGTAAGAAAAAAAGAAATTTATGATGGCGCTGTGCCTTCCGGAAATTCTGTTATGGCTTTTAATCTTTTTTATCTTTCTATAATTTTTAACAATGCAAAATGGAAAGAAAAAGCAGCAGCATATTTAAGCAACTTATCAGAATTAATAATTAAATATCCAACTTCTTTTGGTAATTGGGCATCTTTACTTATTGATGTGTTTGCCGGTATAAATGAAATAGCGATCTGTGGGAATGGATTTGAAAAATTAAGAGATGAATTGATATCTTATTTCATTCCAAATAAGGTACTTCAATGTACCGACAGTCCTAAAGATCATGAGTACCCATTATTATCACAAAAAAATAATTCTACCCAACCATTTGTTTATTTATGTCGTAATTATACATGCCAGGTTCCTGTGGATAATGTACCATCAATAATTAAGGGAATTGTTAACAATCCAAAATTTAATTAGTCACTTACAATATTTAACTTGTTCAACCGTTTGTAAAATCTATGCGTAATTGTTTACAAAACTTTAAGAAATCAGAAAAGCACGGATGATTAGTTTAATAAAAAATAATTATACATTTGTCGTATACCCTCAAAGTTAAACTCATGAAGACTCACTTGTTAAGTGTAATAGGAATCGCAGCCATCGCTGCTTTGTCAGGCTGTGGAAAAATGGGTAAATCCAAATCTAAAGGCTTGCCAAATGATGGTCAGTTACATGGTGTAGCGCCTTCTGCCCGTTATACTCCTCCAAAACCTCCGGGCATGGTATATGTTCCGCCTGGCACATTCCACATGGGACCGAGTGATGAAGATGTTAACTATGCTTTTACTGCCCGTAATAAAGCAGTTTCTATTAGTGGCTTTTGGATGGATGCTACTGAAATTACCAATAATGAATATCGCCAGTTTACCAAATGGGTTACTGATTCTATAGCAGCCAAACTTTTGGGTGCGCCTTATGTAAAGCAGGATCCGAATGGTGTTGAAGCTATTGACTGGAAAAAAGCAGAGGCTATTAAATATGGCGACAGAACTGTTATTGAAAAAATTGATGCTATGATCCTTACACCTGATAACAGGTTGTACGGTGTAAAGGCAATTGATCCAAATAAAATAATTTACCATTCAGAGGTAGTAGATTTTAAAGAAGCTTCAAGAAGAGAAAACGCACGCAAACCAATTTCTCAATTTATTGTAAAAACAGATGTTCCTGTTTATCCTGATACTTTAGTATGGATGAGAGATTTTTCTTACTCTTACAATGAGCCGATGGCAAAACAATATAACAGTCATCCTGCTTTTGGAAATTATCCTACAGTTGGTATTACATGGAAACAGGCAACTACTTTCTGCGAATGGAGAACGCATTATCTAAATTCATTTTTAGTTTCTAAAAAGAGAACAACAGAATCTCCTTTCCGTTTGCCTACAGAAGCCGAATGGGAATATGCTGCAAGAGGCGGACGTTCACAATCTCCATATCCATGGGGCGGTCCTTATTTAAGAAATAAAAAAGGATGTTTACTTGCCAATTTTAAGCCGGGTCGTGGAAACTATCCTGAAGATGGAGGTTTTTATACAGTAAGAGCCGATGCTTATTGGCCTAACGATTTCGGCTTATATAATATGGCCGGTAATGTATCAGAGTGGACCTCTTCATTGTATTATGAAGGTGGTTACAATTTTCAACATGATATGAATCCCGATATCCGTTATAATGCAAAAGATCAGGATCCTCCACGTATGAAACGTAAAGTTATCCGTGGCGGAAGCTGGAAAGATGTTGCTTACTTTTTACAGACAAGTACAAGAAATTACGAATACCAGGATACTGCCAAATCTTATATTGGCTTCAGAACCGTGATCGATTTACCACCAACAATTGGTAAAAAAGGAAGGAAGTAAAACATAACCTCAATACTACTTATTCGAAAGAATTTTTTAATCAACATTTACTGCTTTTAATCTCATAAAGATATTGGCATTGCCATTTTTTTACCCCAAACAATAAACGAAAACAAAAACTTTAAAATTTAAAAATCTATTATCATGGCTCACAGAAAAAGAACCTTTTTAACCCTCATCGATGTTTTGGTAAGCGCAGGCGCTGCCGTAGTTATATTTGCCGCATGGGCAAAATTAACCCATCAATCTTACGCTGATAAAATGCTTACGATTGGTATGTGGACAGAAACTGCAATATTTTTAGTGTACGCTATAATTGAGTGGGTTAAACCAAAAAGACATGAAGAAGATGCTCAGCCCGGCGATGTTGAAGAAGTTGTTGTAGGAAACCCTGCATTACAATCAATGGACAAAATGCTTATGGAAGCTGACATCACTCCGGTTAATTTAAAAAGACTTGGAGATAATTTTCAAAAGCTGGGTACTACCGTGTCAAATATTGGTGAAGTGGGCGATGTTGTAAAATCTACCAGTGATTTTTCTGCTAAAACAAAAGAAGCTACTTCTGCTATGAGCAGCTTAAGAGATGCTTATACCACATCAGCAAATACAATGAGCAACTTTAATGATGCTGCTGACAGCGCTAAAGGATTTCATACACAAGTGCAGGTGCTTACAAAAAATCTTGGTTCATTAAATACAATTTATGAACTGGAATTAAATGAAAGCAATAACCATCTAAAAACACTTAATAGCTTTTACGGTAAAATGGCTGAAGCAAGCCAGGTTATGATTGATACAGTTGACGATGCAGCAAAAGCAAAAGAACAAATTGGCGTTTTGGCAAATAACCTTGGCAAATTAAACCAGGTGTATGGCAACATGCTAAGTGCAATGCAGGGAAGATAATAAAACCGATATCCAAACAAAAATCTAAATAAAAAGTAAATTAAAATATTATGGCTTTACCTAGAGAGCCCCGGCAAAAGATGATAAATGTTATGTACTTAGTACTAACAGCCATCTTAGCATTAAATGTTTCTGCCGAGGTTATTAATGCGTTTAAAGTTGTTGACAGAAGTCTTATAACTTCTAATGAAAACATTAAACTGTCTAACGAAACTTTATATAAATCGTTAGCAGATAAATTAAACGATCCAAAACAAAACCAGGAAAAAGTAAAAGAGTGGAATGATAAAGCCCAAAAAGCAAAAGCTCTTTCAAGTGATATTGACGCCTACATTAATGATCTTAAAACGCAATTAAAGGAAGGTGCTAACTTAAGAATGGTTGAAAAGGACGGTGTGATGGTAGAAGATTTTAAAGAAGATAATCTTGATGCATCAACAAGACTTTTTGAAACTAAAGGAAAGGGTCCTGAATTAAAAGACAGGCTGGAAAAATATAAAGATGCAATGCTTAGTCTTGATCCAAAAATTAAGGATCAGTTTGCAAACAATTTCCCTGTAACAACTGATCCTCCTCCTTCTCAGGAAGGTGATAAGAAAGATTTTACTACTTCATTCTTTCACATGACACCAACTGTTGCAGCGTTAACCATGCTCAGCAAATTTCAAAACAATGTAAAGAATGCTGAAAGCCAGATAGTAACTTTTTGTCACAATCAAATTGGTGCAGTTGAAGTTCATATGGATCAAACAAATATCCTTGTAGGACAAAACTCTAATTATTTAATGCCAGGCCAGGAATTAGTTGTTACTGCCGGCGTAGGTGCATATAGTTCTACTACTTCAAGTTCAATAACAGTTAATGGTAGTCCGATAAGTATGACTGCAGGCCAGGGAGAATATAAAACTACTGTAAGCGGCGCAGGAGAACATACCATTGAAGTTAATGGAAGTTTTATAGGAGAAGATGGAAAGCCTGTACCGGTTCATCAACAGGTTAAATACACAGTTGGTACCCCAGGTGGTGCAGCAGTGATGCTTGATAAAATGAATGTATTTTATATAGGTGTTGATAATCCTATAACAGTTTCATCTGGTACCGGATGGGATAAAACTCATGTATCTCCGGGAGCAGGTATAACCTTAACACCAGCTGGCGGTGCAGGTAAATTTATAGTTCACGCAAGTACTGTTGGCAAAACATCTATCACTGTAAATGCTGATGGTAAAGCAAGTACTTATGAATTCAGAGTTAAAAGAATTCCTGATCCGGTATTCATGGTAGGCCCAAGCAAAGGCGGAAGAATGCAATCAGTAGTTTTTAAGAACCAACAATTCTGCAGAGCTGATCTTGAAAATTTTGATTTTGATGCAAGGTTTACTGTAGTTAGTGCAACAGTGTATTTTTCAGGAGCAAACTTTCCTAATGTTACCCCTGCACCACTTAATGGTGGAAATTTAGCACCGTTAAGTGCACAATTTGCTAAATGTATTCCGGGGACATCAGTAACATTTGATAATGTAAAAGTTCAGGGACCCGATGGAACTGTAAGAGTTATTCAGGGGCCGGGATTCATACTCTATTAATATAAAACACATGAATGCGATGAAAAAGTTTTTTGTATATTTTCTACTGGCCGGTTGCGTTGCAATGGTCACCAATATGTGTGAAGCACAGGCAAAGCGTACAGTAAAAAAACGTACGACTGCAAAGCGAACTACCAATGGTAAAACAAATTCAACTATCCAGCCAGCTAAAAAGGATACGGTTGCTATTGTGGCTCCGCCTAAAATAGATAGTTTGCCTTTCCCGATCGTAAAAAAATCGTTGCGTTCAAACGATGCAATACAAAGAAATCTTGTAAAAGACAGGATCCCTTTACCATACGAAGATTTGCGTGAGGATGATGCAGTTTATCGCGAAAAAATTTGGAGAGAAATAGACATACGTGAGAAAATGAATTTGCCTTTCCGGTATTCAGCTAATGAGGATAATGGTAACCAACGTTTCATTTCTATATTATTTAAAGCAATACAGGATGGCGAGGATAATGGTGGTGTAACTGTTTTTGATGCAGTTGACGACAGGTTCACTACACCATTAACTGTATCACAGGTTGCAGAAAAAATTTCTGGTGGAACAGTCTCTGTGCCTATTTATGATTCATTGGGAAATGTAACCGGTACAAAAAATGTTACTGCCGAAGTAAATCTTGATTCTTTTTATAAATTCAGAATTAAAGAAGAAGTGATATTCGACAAAGAAAGTTCCAGGTTGTTTTGGAGAATATTGGGCATTGCCCCCGTAAAAAATGTTATCACATCACAAGGTGTAAACCTTGGCGAATCAGAATTGTTTTGGGTGTATTATCCAGATATGAGGCCCATCTTTGCCAAATATGAAGTGTATAATGGAAAGAACTTTGGAGCAAGAATGAGTTGGGAAGAATTATTTGAAAGCAGGATGTTTTACGGTCGAATTATTAAAAGTACCATGGATAATCCATACGACAAATTTTTATCAGAATATGGGGGCTTAAAAGATAGTAAAATATTACAATTGCTGGAAGGCGAAACCATTAAAGACAAAATATTTAATTACGAACAAAATTTGTGGAGTTATTAATTGTCTGAACCATGATTTATGAGATTTGTGGGATTAATGGGATTGACATTGGAGAAATAGTTTAAAATAATTTTTGCTTTTGAAGTTCCAATAGTTTTGCTTAACTCTTCTTCTGATAATTCTTTTATTTTTTTTACTGATTTAAATTGTTTCAATAAAATATCTGTAGTTGCGTTGCCAATACCTTTTATTTGTTCAAGCTCATTTACAAATGTGCCACGGCTGCGCTGGTTGCGATGAAAATTTATTCCAAAGCGATGGACTTCATCCCGTATGCGTCTTATCAGTTTAAGGCTTTCACTATTCCATGGCAATTTGATCGATTGCTGATCTCCGGGAAAAAATATTTCCTCTTCATTTTTTGCAAGACCAACGATTGATAGTTTACCCTGCAGCCCTAATTCCTTTATACTTTCAACAGCGGCATTTAATTGTCCTTTACCGCCATCAATTATTATTAACTGCGGCAACGGTTGATTTTCCAAAGCCAGTCTTTTATATCTTCTTAAAACAACTTCCTTCATGGTTGCAAAATCATTAATGCCCTGTACAGTTTTTACATTAAACCGCCGGTAGTTATTTTTATCAGGCAAGCCATTTGTAAAACATACCATTGCTGAAACAGGGTAGCTACCCTGGAAATTAGAATTATCAAAACATTCTATGTGAAACGGAATAGCTGGTAAATGCAGGTCTTTCTGTAATTGTTCAAGCGCTTTCTTTTTTTCGCTATCACTTTTTCCTTCCAGTTGCAACATTTTTTTTCTGCTCAATTCTTCTTTAAAATAGTTTACATTTTTTTCTGAGAGATCTAATAATTTCTTTTTATCGCCGGCTTTGGGAACTGTTACGATTATGTCCAGCTCAGGATAAATAATTTCAAAAGGAACAATTATTTCTTTTGCTTCACTGTTGAAAGTGCTTCTTAATTGTGCAATGGAAAACAATAAAACTTCTTCCGGAGTTTCATCCAATTTTTGTTCAAGCGTTATTGTTTTAGTAATTACAATTGTTCCGTTACTTACCATCAGGTAATTCACATAAGCATTGTCGCCTTCTTTTAAAATAGAGAACGCATCAAGATTACCAACCCCGTTTACTACCTGCGAGCGGGATTGATAATTTTGTAAATGCTCTATTTTTTTTCTGATGAACTCTGCTTTTTCAAATTCCATTTTTCCCACCTGCTGCTGCATCTCCTGTTTAAAATGCTGGATAACGGGATAAAGATTTCCTTTCATTAAATTTTTTAATTGCGATAATCCGTAGCCGTAATCTTCTGCAGATTGTAATCCTTCACACGGCCCTTTGCAATTGCCCAAATGATATTCCAGACAAACTTTAAATTTTCCTTTTTTAATATTCGATTCCGTAAGATTTAGTTTGCAGGTGCGTAGCTGAATATTTTGTTTTATAAAATCAAGCAACTCTCTAACTTTTGCTACCGATGTAAATGGCCCTAAATATTGTGAGCCATCATTAATTTTTGTTCGGGTTAAAAATACACGTGGGAATGGCTCATTCTTAATAACAATGTAAGGATATGATTTATCATCCTTAAGATTGATATTAAATTTTGGCTGAAATTGTTTTATCAATGCATTCTCCAGTAAGAAGGCGTCCTGCTCCGAATCAACAATTGTAAATTCAATACGATGTATGCGGCGAACTAACTCGTGCGTTTTATAACCGGTAAAAGTTTTTGTGAAATAAGAGCTTATTCTTTTGCGCAGGTGTTTTGCTTTACCTACATAAAGGATCTCATTTTTTTCGTCAAAATATTTATAAATGCCGGGATTAACCGGAAGTGTTTTTATGATATTTTGAAAAGTTTCGGCAGTCATACAACTGCAAATTTACGGCTTTAAAAAAACGAAGAGATTATGGCACATTAAAATCCCATATCATTTTTTCTTCTCTTATTTTAGGTGGAGTATTTCCCTGCTCAGTGATGGTAGTTATCTTACACCAATGCCCGGCCATCCATGTTAATTGTATCGTTTGCTTTGTTGCCGCATTTTTTTCGTTGATCCCTTTTACGATGTAAATTCTTTTTACTTTACTTTTTGTAGCATCCACATAAACATCCCATCTTCTTAATTGCATCGTATCGGGCAGTGTTGAGATCGGGTCGTATGAAAAAGTAAACGCATTGATAGTTTGATCTAAAAAAGATTTTTCAGTGAATAAATCTTTAAGATTTGATGTATCAATTCTTGGATGAAGAAATGTTTGTGCGAAATTTCTTATATCCTTTTTCTTCATCCATATTGAATCTTCTTTTCCATCAACAGTTATTATTTTTAATGGAGTAACCGGCAGGCTATCTATCTGCGCCAATTCCCCCAGGATGAATTCTGTTACAGGAAAAAAAGCTGATTCTTCTATAGAATCTTTTATTGTTTGTTGCGGAGTTTGCGATTGTTGTTCTTTACAGCCAACAAACAAGAATGCTATAAAAATAACTGCTGATAAAAACCTTAGATGCATTTTCAAAAATACTTTAAAAAAAAATTTATTTGATATAAATAAAACCGCTGCACAGGGTACGAGGCAACGGCTTTTGTGACAGAAAGTTATAGTTTGTATATAACGGTCTGCACTTAGTTTTATTGCAATTTTATTTTGAGATTTTGCTGATACCTACGCGGATACCATAATTGACAAGATGTTCCTTATCCTGGTATCGTTTTGAATATGTTGATAAAAGCTGGTAACGAACCTGTGGCCCGATCTGCCAGTTAAATAAGTTTGATGAAAATGAAACGTATGTTGTAAAACTTGTGTTCATATTCCAATTGCGTACTATTTCCGGAGCTGTTAGGTAATTTTTCTTATCGGTGGAAAGTAGATACGATTGGTTGGCAATAATAAGTGAAGGCTGAAAAGTTGCAGCCGCACTAAATTTTACATTATCATTTTCTGCAAACACATATTGCAAACCAATTGGAAAAGACGCCTGCAAACTATAATTTTTTAATGTTGTAAACTCACTACCTGTGCTGTTACCATAATGCGATACGGAAGAATAAATATTGTATTGGGCTGGTGTTTCACTATTTAATGTTAAGGTAGCTAAAGTTGGATGGGTATTATTGGCTTCGATCTTATATCCTGAGTAATTTACCTGCAAGCCAGATATAAATTCCAGCTTTTTGAAAATCTTAAAGCTCATTTCAATTCCTGCCTCGTATCCTATCCTTGGCCTGTGAGCTACAGAATTATTTATATCGGCAGATAAATATCTGTAACTGAACGATGGCGTAATGTAATAGGTCCAGGTAACATTGCTTACCCTATGTGGCTTACGGATACTTTCGCTTTTTGTCTCAGGCTGTGTTTTTTGTGTAGTTACTTTTGCAGATGAGCTTATTTCTTTATTGATATTTGTTGTTGAGTTTATTATTTCTTTTTCGGTTCCAACATTATTTAAATCCAGTGAAGAATTAGTTACAGCATCATTTGTATTTGAAATTTTATTTACAGTATTAGTTACGCTATTTTCAATTTTACCTGAAGGAGTTTCATTTTTATTTTCAGAGATAGCTAAATTGGGCTTGTTATTTACAACCGGCTGGTAAGCTGTTCTATTTGAAGAAGGCTGAATATTTTTTATGACAGGTAATTGCAGCGCTGTATTAGAAGGATCATTTATGCCGGGATTATTTTCTGCGGTGTTATCCGTTATCATACGCTGATTGGCAGATGGTTTTACTGCATTTAAAGTTTTTACAGGTTTAATAAGTTTGGAAGCCGCCTGTAAAGAATTTAATTTATACAATGGAATAGTGTGTCCATTGTTAGTATTTAAGTGGCCTATAATAACCAGTGTGAAAATAATAATCATACTCATGGCAATCGATGGCCATCTTTTGCCCGGATGAAGATCATTATAGATACCATGCCATACCTTTTTTGAAGGTGTCATCTTAAACTTATCAGCATGTCCTTTAAGAAGGTTTTCAAAACTCTCTGAGTAAAAATTTCTTTCCATTTCACATAAATTTCAGTAGCGTAATCGTAAATTGTTTTCTTATTGGTTTATTGGTATTGGTTATTTAGCCCCAATCAAGAGACGTGCCTTTTCTTTTGATTTGTGTAAAATTTTTTTGTGAATTAATATCTCTTCTAACATTGCTTTTGCTCTTGTGTATTGTGATCTGCTTGTACTTTCTTCTATATCCAGCATTTGCGAAATTTCTCTGTGCGTAAATCCCTCAATTGCGTAAAGGTTTAAAACTGTTCTGTATCCCATTGGTAGTTGCCTTACAGATTCTACCACTTCCTTTGTTTCCAGTATGGAAGGGATATTATTTTCGTTCAGGTACAAACGGCCTGCATAAATCAGGTCAACATTGTCGATAAACTTTTTATTCTTCTTTAGAATATTTATGCATGTATGCACAATTATTCTTCTTATCCAGCCTTCCAATGCTCCTTCGCCGCGAAACTGTGATATTTGAGTAAATACTTTTATAAACCCTTCCTGCAACATATCTTCTGCATCTTCACGATTGCGGGCAAACCTGTAACATACACCTAACATTCGAGGGCTAAAACGGCTGTATAGTGCCTCCTGTGCGGATGCGACATTATTAAGACAGCCGTGAAGCATAAGCTCTTCTGTCATATATTTTGCTTGGTTTTAACCCTCAAGTTAGGACAAATAATTATAAATAATTGCTGCTTACGCCTGAAAATATAACAGATATTTTGAGGGGCTTAATAAACCAATTTTCTAAAATTATTTTTTAAGCAGGCTATCGGGAGGGTAATGTGCCTTAATGGTATCTTTTAATGCATCGGTCCATGCATATAAAGCAAGTTTTTGTCTTTCAGTTAATCTTGCATCCGTGTGAATGAATGTATAAGAGCTTAGGGGCATCTCATTTTTCTTTACCTGTTCATTGATATCATCAAGCCTGTGAAATTGTTTTTTTATCCTGTAAGTTGTGAACTCCGAAAAATTCAATCCTCTTTTACCATCCATTACATGGCTGTTTAACCACCAGGTTACGGGTTGAATTTGGTTGTACCACGGGTAGCGGGTATTGTTACTGTGGCAATCGTAACAGGCTACTTTTAAAATAGTCTGGATACTATCCGGCACCGGATATTTTGTTGAGATATCATTTGCACTTATTACTTCTGATTGGTTTTTTGCAGGACGAATAAATTGGATCGCAATAAAAATGATCAACAATACAAGTAAGATTCTTTTAAAGATTTTCATAAATTTTTTAGATTAATACATTCCCTGTCATTTCTTTCGGAATCGGTAAATGCATCATGGTTAAAATTGTTGGGGCAAGATCGCCAAGTTTTCCAGGTTTTATATTTCCTTTCCAATTGTTATCAATAATAAAGAACGGAACTAAGTTTAAAGTATGTGCAGTGTTTGGTGTTCCATCTTCATTTATCATGTAATCCGCATTGCCGTGATCGGCAGTTAAAAAAATTGTATATCCATTCTCCAACGCTGCAGTAATAATTTTTTCTACGCATTTATCTACTGTCTCTGCTGCCTTTACAACTGCTTCCCATACGCCTGTATGCCCCACCATATCTGTGTTTGCAAAGTTCAGGCAAATAAAATCTGCAGTTTTATTTTTTATTTCAGGCAAAAGCGCTTCTGTTAATTCATAAGCACTCATCTCGGGCTGCAGATCGTACGTTGCAACTTTTGGTGATGGTATCATAATTCTTTTTTCACCTTCGAAGGGAACTTCTCTGCCGCCACTAAAAAAGAAAGTTACGTGAGGATATTTTTCTGTCTCTGCAATGCGTATTTGCTTTTTATTTTGTTGCGCAAGAATATCTCCTAAAGTATTTTTCAGATCATCCGTTTCAAAGATGACATTGATGTTTTTAAATGTATGATCGTACCTGCTCATTGTTGTATAATAAAGATGCAAAGGCTCCATGCCAAAATCAGGATTAGGATTTTGTGTAAGCACCTGTGTTATCTCCCTGCAGCGATCTGTGCGAAAATTAAAACAGATCACAGCATCGTCATTTTTTATTGATGCATCTACATTCTGATTAATGATCGGTTTAATAAATTCATCCGTAACATTCATTTCATAGGATTGCTCAACGGCGCCGAAAATATCATTTGTAATTCTGCCTACACGATTCATCAAAGCATCGTAGGCGATCTTAACCCTTTCCCACCGCTTATCACGGTCCATTGCATAATAGCGGCCGGTAATCGTTGCAATTTGTCCTGTTGTATTTTGCAAATGTTCCTGCAATTCTTTTAGAAAATGAATTCCGCTTTTAGGATCTGTATCTCTTCCATCAGTAAACGCATGAATAAATACTTTTTGTAATCCTTCTTCTTTACAAATTGTTGTTATTGCTTTTAGATGATCGATATGAGAATGAACACCACCATTGCTTACAAGCCCCATTAGATGTAAAGGCTTGCCATTATTTTTTGCATACCGGATGGTATTTAAAAGCACATCATTTTTTTTGAATTCGCCATTTTTTACAGCAACATTAATTCTTTCCAGTTCCTGGTAAACAATTCTTCCTGCGCCTAAATTTAAATGACCAACTTCACTGTTGCCCATCTGTCCGGCAGGCAAGCCCACTGCTTCTCCGCAGGTAACCAAAGTTGTATTCGGATATTTTGAGTACAACGAACTAACAAAAGGAACATTGGCATTTTGAATGGCATCGCTTGATTTTATTTTACCAAGTCCCCATCCATCCATTATAATCAGTATAACTTTTTTGTCTTCCATTATTCAAAGCTAAATTATTAGAATCAAATGAAATGCTATCAAAAAGTTAGTTGGCACGTTTTTCGCAAAATTGATAGTAGCTAACGTATACACATGAAAAATATTCTTACATATGGCTTCATTGTATTGTTGTTTTTTCTTTCATCATTTGTTTCTGTTGATGATGTTGTAAACGCAATAAAAAACGGAAGCGCCACACAACTTTCAAAATATTTTGATAATACCATTGAAATTACGGTAAGTGATAAAAGCAATACGTATAGCAAAAGCCAGGCGGAGTTGGTATTAAAAGATTTTTTTGATAACAATGTGGTAAAGAGTTTTGAGGTATTGCATAAAGGAGATAATGCAGCAGCGCAATTTATTATTGGTACACTGCAAACAAAAAGCGGCGACTACAGAACAACTATCTACATGAAACAAAAAGGAGATAAACAATTGCTGCAGGAACTAAGATTTGAAAAATAATCTTTGCAGTTTTTCATTCGCGATTTTTTTTAATACATCACAAAAGATCATTGTTTAGTTTTGTTACAATGAATTACAAAGAGCAACTCCACCTCCTTATTAAAAATGCATTAGAAGAAGATATTGGCGACGGTGATCATTCAACCCTAAGCTGTATAAATGCTGATGCAAAAGGCAAAGCAATTTTAAAAATAAAAGAGCAAGGAATTTTAGCAGGCATTGAAGTAGCAGAAACTATTTTTAAATATATTGAACCCGAAGCAGTTTTTTCTGCATACAAAAATGATGGAGACACGATGCGGTTTGGCGAAATTGCTTTTGATGTGCATGCAAAAGATAGTACCATACTTTCCTGCGAGCGGCTTGTTTTAAATTGTATGCAGCGCATGAGTGGCATTGCAACATTAACATACAGCTATGTTGAAAAGCTTAAAGGCTACAATACAAAACTTTTAGATACACGAAAAACAACGCCTAATTTTCGGCTACTTGAAAAGGAGGCTGTGCGCATTGGTGGAGGAACCAATCATCGTTTTGGTTTATATGATATGATAATGCTGAAAGATAATCACATTGATTATTGCGGAGGAATAGAGCAGGCAATTGAAAAAGCAAATACTTATCTGCAACAAAAAAAATTAGATCTGAAAATTGAAATTGAAACAAGAAATATTGAAGATGTAAAAACTGTGTTGCGGGTTGGAAAAGTAAACAGGATAATGCTGGATAATTTTACACCGCAACAAATTACCGAAGCCTTACAACTCATTAATAAAAAATTTGAAACAGAAGCAAGTGGTGGAATTAATTTTGAAAATATCACAGCGTATGCAGCAACTGGAGTGGATTATATTTCGAGCGGTGCCATTATCCACCAGGCAAAAAGTATTGACCTAAGTTTGAAAGCACAAATATTATAGCACGAATTAAAATTCGTGTAATAAAAAAATACTATGTCAAAGAAAAGATCAAATTTATCCGGTCTTGTTTATTCAACTGATCCTAATTTTAAATTGCCCGAAGAGGATAACAATGATATAGAAACACTTCCTCCATCACAACAAAATTTGCGGATAAGATTAGATGCAAAACAACGGGCAGGCAAAGTAGTTACATTGATACAGGGCTTTGAAGGTAAAGAATCTGATCTTGAAGAACTGGGTAAAAAGCTAAAATCTTTTTGTGGAACAGGCGGCTCGGTAAAAGAAGGTGAAATAATGATCCAGGGAGATAATAGCGATAAGATACTCACATGGCTTAATAAACAAGGCTTTGCAAAAGCAAAAAAGATCTGAACAAAAAGGTTACCTTTTACCTGTTGGCGGTATTTTATTAAATAACAGTATTTGCTGAAACATTTTTATCGTTTATCCGTTTTTAATTTAGTTTTACATAGTGAATAACATGGTATCAAAAATATCGGAAGGTGTAACAATAAGTGTGGAGACTTTTTATCAGCCTGATCACAGTAACCCGGCGATCAGCGAATATATGTTTGCCTATCGTATCACAATTGAGAACAACAATTCTTTCCCGGTAAAATTATTGCGCAGGCACTGGTACATTTTTGATAGTGACAGCACACATCGTGAAGTGGAAGGCGAAGGCGTAATTGGTGCACAGCCGGAAATTAATAGCGGCGAAAAATATCAATACATTAGTGGTTGCAATCTTCGTACAGAATTGGGCAGAATGTATGGTACTTATTTTATGGAGAATTTAAATAACAAAAAGAATTTTTACGTAAATATTCCTGCTTTCGAAATGATCGTTCCTTTCAAGTTGAACTGATCCCTTACATTTTTATTTTATAATTTTATTAAGGAGTTTGTTTAAAACCCGATGCGTATTGTTTTACGTAACTAACTAAAACATTTTTATGGAGTATAATAAATTAACCAAAGAAGAAGAAAGAGTGATCGTTAACAAAGGAACCGAAATGCCTTTTACCGGTGAGTATAATAATAATAAACAGGCAGGAACATATGTTTGCCGCAGGTGCAATGCGCCATTGTATCGTTCAAAAGATAAATTTGATTCACATTGCGGATGGCCAAGTTTTGATGATGAAATTCCCGGTGCTGTAAAACACGTACCCGATGCTGATGGAAGCAGAACAGAAATTGTTTGCGCCAATTGCGATGCACATTTGGGTCATGTTTTTATTGGAGAAAGATTTACAGAAAAAAACACAAGGCATTGTGTTAACTCCATCTCAATGAAATTTATTCCGGAATAAATTTCATTCTCTCGGTTTATATTTTGATTGACTATAAATTTCTCTTGCATTTTTAGTCATCAGTTCCTGTAAAGCAGTTTTCGGATTTTTTTCCATGTATTTTTTTACGATCTGCCATCCGCTGAATGCACCAATGTTTCCCGGCGATCCTTCTCCCAACTCCTGTGTTTTCGGGCTTTCGCCAATATAATTTTTTATGATGTTCTGATCAGTATTATTTAAAAGATCATTGCTTAAAAAGAAATCCCAGATAACTGCCTCGTTAGCATACGAATCTTTTAATTGTGTTTGTGTGTATCCGATCTTTAAATACTCCGGCGTATAAGGCAAAAATTTATCAAGAAGATACAAGCGTTTTCCTTTTTCAACCATTTGTTCTATTAAAGCTTTTCCAACACTCTTATCAGGATACAGATCATCAACAATATTTTTTATGCAGTTAACAGGAATGTATTCAGGCGTAAATTTTTGAGATATGTAAGCAGGAAAAAGATCCTGCGCAATGTCACTTTTAAAAAAAGAAAAATTACTGCCAATGTGAAGTTGTAATCCAACAGCAAATGCATCCGAAGTTATTATATCGCTATAGCCATCAAACGGTCCGATGAATGTGATGATATTGTTAGGCGCTTTGTATTCAGGAAAATAATATTTTACAAATTGCAAACCTTTTTTTATCTCTTTAGCCTCTGGTTCAAAGTCTCCAAAAAGCCTGTCAGTGCTGTCTTTCACAAAACGATAATCCCTGATAAATAGATGAAGATATTTTGTAAGTGAGTCTGGCGGAGTTTCAGGATCAAAACCAAGTATCTGGCTTGTATAGTCATTCATGAAAGAAGGATATTTAATTCTTAAGCGCTGTAATTCGTTCAAAATATTATTGGTGTCAATGGCGAAAAAATCTTTTTCAAACCGCTGCACTTTCAGATCAACTTTAATATTAGAGACATCGGGGATATTTTTATTGGTGCAGGAAAAAAAAATGCATACAAACATAAATAATCCTGCTAATCCTTTAATCTTAGAAATCATAGTTCAGACAAATTAATCAGACAAAAATACCCAATCAAACAATCTGCTAATCGTTAATTTTGTAGTATGAAAATTTTTCTTGCGCAGCAGAATTATCATATCGGAAATTTTGAAAGCAATACTGCAAAAATTATTGATGCAATTGAACAGGCAAAGTCTCAAAACGCTGACCTGATCGTCTTCAGCGAATTAAGCATTTGCGGTTACGCACCCAAAGATTTTTTAGAGTTCAAAGATTTTATTGACAAATGTTACCATGCAATTGATGTAATTAAACAACATGCTGACACCATCGGTGTGTTGGTTGGCGCACCCGACAGAAACCCAGCACGGGAAGGCAAAGATCTTTTTAACGGCGCTTTTCTTTTGTATGAAAAAGAAATAAAAGCGGTTGCTCATAAAACATGTTTGCCCAATTATGATGTGTTTGATGAGTACCGTTATTTTGAACCTGCCTTTACATGGGATGTAATGGAATTTAAAGGAAAGCGGCTGGCGGTAACTATTTGCGAAGACATCTGGAATTTAGGTAACAATCCTTTGTACCGCATTTGCCCGATGGATATTTTGATGGAACAGAAGCCTGACGTGATGATAAATATTTCTGCATCACCATTTGATTATACACATGATGAGGACAGGAAAGCAACAATAAAATCAAATGTTACAAAATATAAACTCCCGCTTTTTTATTGCAATGCGATCGGCGCACAAACTGAAGTGGTGTTTGATGGTGCTTCGCTTGTTTTTGATAAAGATGGAAACCTGTGGAAACAATTTCCGCAGTTCAAAGAACACCTTGAAGAAATAATTTTAAATGATGACGGAACAATTAATGCGCCTGTTATTGAGCCTGTTCAAACCATGCCTGATCAATTGTTGCAGCCGGTACAATTAACCGAAACTTTGAACATTGCACAAGTTCATGATGCATTAATTCTTGGCATCAAAGATTATTTTACCAAGATGGGTTTTAGCAAAGCCATCGTTGGCAGCAGCGGCGGTATTGACAGCGCAGTTACGATTGCACTTGCCTGCACTGCATTAGGAAACGAAAATGTGAGAGCTGTTTTAATGCCTTCGCAATATTCTACTTCACATTCAATTGATGATGCAGAAATACTGAGCAGGAATCTTGGCAATCCTTATGACATCGTCCCGATAAAAAATATTTACGAAGAGTTTTTAAATGAGCTGAAACCTATTTTTAAAGATCTTCCTTTTAGTATTGCAGAAGAAAATATTCAAAGCAGAACAAGAGGAAATTTATTAATGGCCATTGCGAATAAGTTCGGATATATTTTACTCAACACATCCAACAAAAGTGAACTGGCTACAGGTTATGGAACTTTGTATGGTGACATGGCTGGCGGGCTTGGTGTTTTGGGAGATTGTTATAAACTCCAGATTTATGAGCTGGCAAAATATATAAACCGCGATAAAGAAATAATCCCTGCAAACATTATCAGCAAAGCGCCTTCAGCAGAATTGCGACCAGACCAAAAGGACAGCGACAGCCTTCCTGATTATTCTGTTCTTGATAAAATTTTATACCAATACATTGAAAGAACGCAAGGCCCTGACCAAATAAAAGCACAAGGTTTTGAGCCTGCTTTGGTTGACCGTGTTTTAAAAATGGTGAACATCAATGAATATAAGCGCAACCAGTTTTGTCCTATCATTCGTGTTTCACCGAAAGCATTTGGTGTAGGTAGAAGAGTGCCTATTGTTGGGAAGTATTTAAGTTGAGACCTCACCTAAATCCTCTCCAAAAGAGAGGACTTATGCAGTCTATAATAAAACAGATATATTATTTATTTGAAATAATACTTATCCAATAAGTAAACTAATTCGCTTTCCAAGTCCGTCTTCAAATATTCTATAAAGTGTTGAAAGTTGAATATCACATTTGCCATTCTCAAGTCGTGAGATATAACTTTTTTTAGTTCCCACTTTGTCTGCAAGTTGTTCCTGGGTAAGGTTGGCTTTTTTTCTGGCATCTTTTAGGGTTTCGCTAATAACGAAATACTGTGCTTTTTCTTCAAACTCATCACGCTTTTTAGTTCCGATTTTTCCGTATCGGATGTCTAAAAGTTCGTCGAAGTTTTTAGCGTTTCTTATGGCTTCGTTCTTTTTCATTTTGTTTATCTTTTAAAGTGAAATACTCTTTTTTTAGATTTTGTGCTAATTCAATTTCCTGTCTTGGTGTCTTCTGTGTTTTCTTTTGAAATGCATTAAATAATACAACTAAGTTTCCCTTGTCAAAGCAGCAAAAGATGCGGTAGATGTTATTACCAGCTTCAATTCTTATTTCATAAATCCCATCTGTTCGCTCAATGTGTTTCAGAAACTTTTCTGAAACTTTCTCAACCGTTTTGATAACCCGAAATACATAACCGATTTTCTCTTTCACGCTGTCGTTCGCCTTCAGGTAAGAATCCTGAAAATAATGTCCGTGAAATATAATTTGTCTTTCTGTTGTCACTTTTACAAAGGTAACTTAAAAGTTATCATAGACAATCGGTTCTGTCCTGTCATCCGCATTTCATCAAATGCATTTGGTGTAGGTAGAAGAGTGCCTATTGTTGGGAAGTATTTGAGTTGAGAAATAATTTGAGACTTTAAATTATTTAAGCTGGAAAATATCCATTTTTAAATTTTTCTATTAATTCGAAAGTATCTTTTCTATATTTTTTTGTTACATCAATAATGATTATTTCATTTATTTCTGATTCGGAATTTAGAGTAGAATAAATGCCAAACCAAATCCCATTTTCAAAATCCTTTTCTCCTACAGTTATTATTAAATGTTTCGGTAAATAATTATTTTCAATATCAACTTCCCTGAAGACTATTTCTTCATCCGCCAAATCATGAATTAATTCATATTGTTTTCCTACTGCACATATATAAGCTACATTTCTATCGATTGATTTCCCTATAATCTCTTCAAAATAATTCTTATTCTTTTCATCTGCCAGAATTATCAGACACCAATTATTATTTGGAAACTCTTCCAACCAATTTGTTGAAGTGTTGAATTCCCCAAATTTTATTAAACGATCTTTTATTTTGCCTAGTGTTTCCACAAATTATTTAAGTTTAGAATTTCACACATTCACCACCTGCACTGCAGTTCCATAACACAATACTTCTGTAACGCCCTGCATTACTTCATTGGCATCATAACGAATGTTGATGATCGCATTGGCACCTCTTTCATTGGCGTGTTGTATCATGGCCTGAAAAGCTTCTTCCCTAGCCTTTTCGCACAGCTCAACATAAATGGTAATTTTTCCACCTACCAAAGATTGAAAACCTGCGCCGATATTTCCGAAAATACTTCTTGAGCGAACGGTGATGCCACGTACCACGCCTAAGTGTTTGGTGATCTTGTAACCTTCAAGCTGGTTACTGGCTGTAATTAGTTGTTGGTCTACCATAATATATATTTTAGCGTTAAAATTAACATACTTTTCCTGTTGCCACCCCCATGGCAGCATTTTTGTTTAATGGACTTCGTATTTTGCAACCCCAAGTTTTTTATAACGCATCAATTTTTTATTATGCTACAAACAGCAGAAGATATTCGTTTACTAAATGAGAGAATAACTCACTCCGCCACCTTTATTGATAAGATCCATGATGAGATAGGAAAAGTTATCGTGGGACAAAGTCACATGGTGGAAAGATTATTGATTGGCTTGTTAAGCAACGGGCATATTTTGCTGGAAGGTGTTCCCGGTCTGGCGAAAACGCTTTCAATAAAATCGTTGGCGCAAACTATCAATGCAAAATTCAGCAGGATACAATTTACGCCTGATCTATTGCCTGCTGATGTTACGGGAACGATGATATACAATCAACAGAAAAATGAATTTGTTGTTCGCAAGGGACCCATCTTCGCCAATTTTATTTTGGCAGATGAGATAAACCGTGCCCCGGCAAAAGTGCAAAGTGCATTATTGGAAGCGATGCAGGAAAGACAGGTAACCATTGGGAATAATTCTTACAATCTTGAAGAACCATTTCTTGTTCTGGCAACGCAAAACCCAATCGAGCAGGAAGGAACTTATCCTTTACCCGAAGCGCAGGTTGACAGGTTTATGTTAAAAGTGATAATTGATTATCCTACAAAATTAGAAGAGCAAAATATTATCCGTCAAAATGTGATGGGTTTAAAACAGGCAACGATAAATCCTGTTGTTGCTACGCAGGAAATTTTAACCGCAAGGGAATTGGTACGCCAGGTTTATATGGATGAAAAAGTAGAGCATTATATTTTAGATATTGTTTTTGCAACCCGTTATCCTGATAGGTATAATCTTCCCAAACTTAAGCCACTCATAAGTTTCGGAGGTTCGCCAAGAGCGAGTATCAATCTTGCGTTAGCAGCAAAAGCGTATGCTTATTTAAATAAGAGAGGTTACGTAATTCCTGAAGATGTAAGAAATATCTGCAGAGATGTTTTGCGTCATCGTATTGGATTAACCTATGAGGCCGAAGCAGAAAATGTATCTGTTGAAATGATAATTGGAGAAATTTTGAAAGTGGTTAATGTTCCATAAAAAAAAATTCTGAACCATGATTTGGGGAGATTGTAAGATTAAAAAGAAAAAAGGGAAGAATACTTTTGAAATAGTTTTTTAATCTCATAAATCTTTTAATTCTAAAAATCATGGTTCAGATAAATTATAATGCTTAGCATCGCCGACATACAAAAAAAAGTAAAAGAGCTTGAGATAAAAAGCAGGAAGCTCACCACGCACATGTTTACGGGTGAGTATCATTCTGCTTTCAAGGGCCGTGGGATGAGCTTTAGAGAAGTTAGAGAATATTCTCACGGCGATGATGTAAGGTTTATTGATTGGAATGTTAGTGCAAGATATTCTCATCCATTTACAAAAGTTTTTGAAGAGGAAAGAGAGCTTACTGTTATTTTGTTGGTAGATGTAAGCGCCAGTTCTTTGTTTGGAACAACACACCAGCGAAAGAAGGACATGCTAACAGAAATAGGCGCTGTCCTCACTTTCAGCGCCGTAAATAATAATGATAAAGTAGGTGTGATATTTTTTAGTGATAAGGTGGAGCATTATATCCCTCCTAAAAAAGGTAAAAAACATGCATTGTATATTGTAAGAGAATTGCTGACAGCACAGCCTAAGCGCAAAGGCACAAACCTTAGTGAGGCAATAAAATTCTTTAACCGTTCTTCAAAACAAAAAAGTATAGCTTTTATAATGAGCGATTTTTTGGATGATAAGTATGATGATAGTTTGAGGGTGATAGGCAGCAGGCATGATGTGATAGGGTTAAAAGTGTATGATAAAATGGATATGCAATTACCGGAGATCGGTATGGTGCAGGTGCAGGATCTTGAAACGGGAAAATCCAAATGGCTTGATACAAATGATAAGATGGTTCAATATAATTACCAGCAACATTTTTTAGAGCAAAGCGCTGTTTGTAAATCAATTTTCAGAAAAGCCAGCGCTGAACTTTTGCATATCCGTACGGATGAAGATTATGTAAAAATTTTACAACAATTTTTTATTAAGAGAGGATAGCCGGTTAATAACAGGAGAATGAAAAAAAATTTATTTTTTATTGGATTTGTTTTACTCTTAAGTCTGCAATATGCAATTGCACAATCGCCTACCTTAAAAACGACCGTTGATAAAAGACAGATATTAATTGGTGAACAGCTGAAATACAATGTAGAAGCCACTTTTCCTGTTAACGCATATCGCATCGGCTGGTTTAATGTGCCCGATAGTTTTAGTCATTTCGAAATTGTTACAAGAGGTAAGATCGATACAATAGAAAAAAATGGATTATTAATTTACAGGCAAACACTCACACTTACAAGTTTTGATTCGGGTGTGTATACCATTCCTGCATTGCCTGTAAATCTTGAACCTGTTGTTAGTGATAGCGCTATAAGTTTATTTACAGATTCAATTCCCATAAACATTTCTTATTCGCCGCTCGACAGCACCAAAACATTTCATGATATAAAAACGATCATCGAAGTAAAAGATGAAATTCCCTTGTGGATGTGGATCGGAGGAGCTGCACTTCTTATTTTATTAATTGTCGCAATTATTTATTTAATAAAATATTTAAGATCGAGAAAAAAACCGGCATCCATTTTTGAATCGAAACTTACTCCAATTGATGAAGCCCTGCTGGAAATTGATCAATTACAAAAAGAACAATTATTGTATAAAGGAGAAGTAAAAGCATTTCATACAAAGCTTACAGATATTTTTAAAAGATATCTTTCAAGGAAGTGGGAGAAGAATGTACTCAATCTTACTTCATCTGAAATACTGATAGTATTGAATGATACACTTCTTTCAAAAAATGATACTTCATTAATTGCCGGTTCATTAAGGATGGCAGATGCAGTTAAGTTTGCAAAGTTTTATCCGCATAAAGAAGAAAGTGAAACAGCTTTATCAGATACAAAAAAAGTAATAGAACAAATTGAAAAATTAATTTTCACAGATCAACACCCCGACACAAATTGATATTCGATTATTTTAAAAATATACATTTTGGGCAGCCTGAGTTTTTTTACCTGCTGATGTTAATTCCTTTATTAATAGCGTGGAAGATATTTAAAGGGCGCTCACAGGAGGCATCTGTCAATGTTTCATCTATTGGTGGACTGCAAAATATTTCTTCGTGGAAAAATGTTTTTCGCCATATTCCATTTGTGCTTCGTTTGCTTGCATTGACCTGTATAATATTTGCACTTGCACGTCCGCAGACAAGAAATGATGAACAGAATGCAGAAGGCGAAGGCGTTGATATTATTTTATGCATTGATGTTAGCGGAAGTATGACAGCACAGGATTTTACGCCAAACCGTATGGAAGCAGCAAAAAAAGTTGCCGAAGATTTTGTTGATCAAAGATTGACCGACAGGATAGGAATTGTAATTTTTTCAGGCGAAAGTTTTACGCAATGCCCGTTAACTACTGATCATGCTGTTCTTAAAGCGCAGATAGAACAAATAAGAAACGGATTGCTGGAAGATGGCACTGCTATTGGCTCAGGGCTTGCTACGAGTGTTGACCGCCTGAGAACAAGTACGGCAAAAAGTAAAGTGGTGATCTTATTAACTGACGGTATAAACAATGGCGGATTGATAGATCCTGCTACTGCAAAAGAAATTGCAAAACGGTTTAATGTGAAAGTGTACACCATCGGTGTGGGCACTGATGGCTATGCACCAACACCGGTGAACACACCTATGGGTATTGTTATGCAAAACGAAAAAGTTGCTATTGATGAAAAGCTGCTCACGAATATTGCCAATGAAACCGGTGGAAGATATTTCAGGGCAAAGGATAATGCAAGCCTAAAAAATATTTATAACGAAATTGATAAGCTTGAAAAATCAAAAGTTCAGATAACAACTTTCAGCCGCTTCGCCGAAAAATTTTACCCGTTTGTTTTTGCTGCATTATTATTTCTTTTCCTGGAAGTGTTATTAAAATTTACTGTGTTTAAAAAATTCCCATAATAAAATCTCTACCGCAAAGGAAAGAGTTAAGTGAGATTCGCTGAGAACCTCTGCGTAAACTTTGCTTCTCTTTTCTCTGCGGTTAAGATTTAAAATTGTCATTTGTAATTTGTCTCAAATATCATTCTTTAACTTGCGTTCATGAAGGCAACTGTTTACAAATCTACCGGTAGTTGGTATGTAGTTAAAAGTGAGGATGGCGTTATTTATAATGCAAGAATAAAAGGCAAATTTAAAATTGAAGGCATAACTTCTACCAATCCTATTGCTGTTGGCGATCACGTGGAAATTGAAATGGAAAATGAAGGCGAAGGTTCTGTTGTTATCAATAAAATCATTGACAGGAAAAATTACATTACCCGTCAATCTCCGCATAATAAACATCAGCATCATATTGTTGCATCCAATCTTGATCAATCTCTTTTATTTGCTACTTTAAAAGATCCAAAAACTTCACAGGGTTTTATTGATCGCTTTCTTGTTACCTCCGAAGCGTATCATATTCCATCGATAATTGTTTTTAATAAATCAGATCTCTATAGAAAAAAAGAAGAAGAAAAATTTGAAGAAGTAAAAAATATTTATGAAGCTATCGGGTATAAAGTAATGGCGATGAGTGTTGAAAAAAATATTGGTGTTGAAGAAGTAAAAGAATTGCTGAAAGATAAAGTAACGCTGCTGTCAGGGCATTCCGGTGTTGGCAAATCTTCTTTTATAAATATTGTTTTTCCTGACCTGAAATTAAAAACGCAGGATGTTAGCGGATGGAGCGGCAAAGGTCTTCATACAACAACATTTGCAGAAATGTTTGATCTTCCTTTTGGCGGTAAAGTTATTGATACGCCTGGCCTGCGTGAGTTTGCATTAATGGATATCTCCAAACAGGAACTTTCTCATTATTTTCCTGAAATGCTTGCTTTGATAAATGACTGCCAGTTTAATAATTGCATGCACATAAATGAGCCGGGTTGTGCAGTAAAGACAGCGGTGAATTCAGGAGGTATAGCAACGGACCGTTACGTTAGTTATTTAACTATTCTTGAAACTATAGAAGAAAAAAAGTGGTAGAATAAGTATCTATAATAATTTGATTAATTTTTCGTGAAATGGCAGACGTGATAAATTTCACGTTTCACCTTTTACGTTTCACGTTAATATACTCTGCTCTCTAAAAAATGTGCGATCTCCATCACTGCTTTATTCTCTTTTTTCTTGCCCTTATAACTTTGCGGAAGAATTGAGACTCCGTTAAAAATATTGTAGTGCAAAGTGAGGTAGTGATTTTTATACTCAAAGTCCCAGTCTAAAGTATCTGCATCATCTATCTGGTTTAAAAAAGATACATGCAATTCATCCGTGAGCGTATTAGCGATCATATAGAATTTTGATATGCCGCAGTTGTCATCAATCACAGCTTCGGTGCCGCCGTAATTGGTTTTTAAGTGATAACACATGGTAGGTTGTTGTTTTAATTATTGGATTTACTGTTGATCATTAATAAACTGACTTAACTGCACTGCCTCCTTTATACTTTGCTTTCTTTGCTGCCTTTAAAGATTTCGGATCGCCTGATAAAAGCTTTTCTGCTCCTACATTTCTTCCGTCTGTCGGACAACCGTATTTTGTATTCTTTCTAAAAATTGAACAGCTTGAAAGAACGAAAGCACATGTTACAATTAAAAGTGTTTGTCTCATATTTTTAAAGATAACTTCTTTGCAAAAATCGTTGCCTCAACAGTTTGTTAATTCACCACTCCGCTACTCGCTACTATCCACTCACTATTTAAACCACTCAGCATACATCACATAATTATTAGCGATCCTGTTTATTTCTCCACTTATCATTTCCTCAGGAATGTCTTTTATTTTTTTAGCAGGCACTCCTGCATAAATACTTCCCGGTTCCACGATGGTATTTTCAAGCACCACTGCACCCGCCGCAATAATGGAATTACTCCCGATGTGTGCATTGTCCATCACAATTGCGCCCATACCCACCAACACGTTATCATCTATAACGCATCCATGTACGATTGCATTGTGTCCGATGCTCACATTATTTCCTACCACCGTCTTCGCCTTTTGATAAGTGCAGTGAATGATAGCTCCATCCTGAACATTTACTTTGTTACCAAGATGAATGCTGTTCACGTCTCCGCGTATAACAGCATTAAACCAAACGCTGCAGTCATCGCCCATTACAACATCGCCAGCAATGGTGGCATTGGGGGCAATAAAGCAATTGTTGCCAAACTTTGGCTGCACACCTTTTACCGGAAGTATTAAACTCATTTTTTATTTTTTGTTGGTTACAAACATTAGCTTTCCATAGCATCATCCTTGTGTCACTCACTTGTACATTTTCAGCTTTATTGAGCATGTTTTTTTTCAATACAAATATCCTTTTTTCCCTCCGACATTTGTCTATATGAATAGCAACGATTTTCAAAGTTCCCCCTGCTAACTTTTGGAAAGTTTTAAAACTTTCCAAAAGTTTACTTCGCTTCTTTTTTTCTTCACGACATTTGTCTATATGAATAGTAACAATTTTCAAAGTTCCCCCTTTAGGGGGTCAGGGGGCAACCGCCAGCTTTTTCTTAATCATATTGGGCAAACATCAGACTCACCGCTTTGTCTTGAAATTGTAAAAGCCGAAGGTTGTAAAATGTGGGATGTGAATGGCAAAGAATATATTGATCTTATTGGAGGGATTAGTGTTTGTAATGTTGGTCACCGCCATCTAAAAGTTATTGCGGCTATAAAAGATCAACTTGATAAATATTTGCATGTGATGGTAAATGGAGAGTTGGTTCTGTCACCACAAACTGCTTATGCAAAACTGCTGACTGATAATTTACCTCCATCACTTAATTCAGTTTTTTTTACAGCATCCGGTACAGAAGCTACAGAAGGCGCTATGAAACTGGCAAAACGTTTTACCGGAAGAACACAGATCGTTGCTTTTAAAAATTCTTATCATGGAAGCACCCAAGGTTCTTTAAGCATAATGGGAGATGAATATTGGCGAAATGCTTTTCGTCCTTTATTGCCTGGTATTTTGCATTTGGATTTTAATTCTTTTGAAGATCTGGAATTTATCACTAAACAAACTGCATGTGTAATTGCAGAAACCATACAGGCAGAAGCCGGAGTAATTCTTCCGGAAAATAATTGGTTAAAGGCGTTACAAAAAAAATGTAATGAAACAGGAACACTTTTAGTGCTGGATGAAATTCAGTGTGGCTTTGGACGCAACGGAACGCTTTGGACTTTTGAACAATTTGATGTTGTACCTGATATTCTTTTGTTGGGTAAAGCTTTGGGAGGCGGTATGCCAATGGGAGCTTTTATTGCGGATAAAAAACTAATGGATTGCTTCACCAACAATCCTGTTCTCGGTCATATAAATACTTTTGGCGGCCATCCGGTTTGTTGTGCCGCAGGCCTGGCCGCAATGAATGTTTTGCTTGATGAAAGTTTAATTGATGCAGTAAAAGAAAAGGAACAATTATTTATTTCTCTTCTCACTCATCCCAAAATAAAAAAAATAAGAAGCAAAGGATTAATGATCGCTGTTGAATTTGAAAGTGCAGAAGAAAATAAAAAAGTTATTGATGCTTTGCTACAGTTGTCTGACAACTCGCCAGCAATTTTTACCGATTGGTTTTTATTTGCTCCTCAATGTTTACGTATTGTACCTCCATTGATAATTTCAAATGAAGAAATTAAACAGGCATGCAATATTATTATTGAATGTCTGGATAGAAAAGCCTGAGCTATTCAGGTATACTGTTGGTAACTTTATTTATTTATTTACGCATTAGGCAAAAACTGCCGTTGCTAATCATTATTAAATTCTATGAGATTTCTAAAATCTTTTAAATATGCGTTGCAGGGAATAAAACATTGTTTTGTTTCTGAAAAAAATTTTCGGATGCTGTTAGTTATTGCCGCAATAACTTTTTTCTTAGGAATTGTTTTCAGAATATCAGCTTCTGAATGGCTTGCTGTACTTTTTTGCTCTGCATTAGTTTTAAGTCTTGAAATGATAAATACAGCTATTGAAAAACTTTCAAATATTGTAACCGAATCAATTCATCCTGTAATAAAGCAGGTTAAAGATATTGCGGCAGGTGCAGTATGCCTTGTATCAATCTTAAGTTTTATAATAGGATGCATCATCTTTCTTCCGAAAATTAAATTTCTCATTAAACACTTTATAAAATGAAGATCGCTGCTATCTCTGTTATAAAACCATGGGTTTCATTTAAATGACCTGACACATAAAAAATTAATGCATCTTAATTTTAAATTAATAAAAAAATAAATGAAATAAATTTGGTTTAAAAAACTTGGATGGATCTATTTGCCTGTAACCGCTATGGGTGTAGTTGTAATTTTTTTGGCAATACTTTTTTAGTTCCTGTTTATATGGCTGTAGTTCGTAATGGGCATTCAGTTTCTGATGATCTCTATCAAATGTTTGTGTATACAACGTGTACAGCTTTTGGGTGGAAATGGGTGGCTGAGAAAACGATTTGAAAATCTTTCTTTATCCTAAAAAATGCCCTGCATTACTACAGGGCATTTAAAATATTTTTCAATCTAATTTAATTTAACCAGGTGGTTTTCTAATCCCTTGGGGATTTGATCTTTACTAATTATGTTTAAGGAAGACGTGCCTGATACCGTATTTTTTACCAGTGTTTCAGAAATGCCTTCTCTGTCAAGTTTATACATTGCGCCGGTTGCAGGATCAACAATCAGCATTCCAATAACACCTCCAATAAGAATATTGCCAAAATACCAACCATTAATCTTGCATTCAACATTTATTTTTTTTGTTTCATAGCCATCCATGCTTAATGCTATTATATAAGACTCTTTTGAAAAAAATCCTGCGCCGGATCTTAAAAGTAATGCAGTCGGTGTTCTTTTATTTAATATTTCAATCCCCCTTTTATTTGTTATTACAACTTTAGCGCCAGGGGGATCTGTTTGTATTGAAAATGGCCAGCTACTTTTACTTACAATAGATGCGCAACTTGATATCACAAAAATGCATACACAAAAAAGAATATTTCTCATACGTTAGTTTTGGCAAATATATAGTCTTTTAGAAATCCAATCCCATACTAAAATACAGTATTGGTTTTCCTTTAAAGAAACCATTCATTTGCCAGCCAACATCAGCTTTCATAAAGTAACCAAGTAAGGTACTTCTTGCGCCAAAGCCATAGCCACCAAGGAATGGACCAATGCCCCCGGCTTTTATATTGATCTGAACAGGCAGAGTGCCATAAACAATGCTAGGTCTTTTTAGATCATCATATTTTCCATTCCATGCAGTACCAAGATCAATGAATTGTATCACCTGGAAATTTCTGAGAAATGCATTGTTGATGGGCTTGCTGAATAGTGTAGTAAATACCGGCAACCTGAATTCACTGTTAATTACTAAAGCATTATTTCCGTTGGCAGCATTTTGTATAAAGCCACGCATGTTAACCGCCAAAGATTGAAAAGCATAATTGTTATCGGGATCAGGAGGATTATTAGGATTGAAATATTTATATTTTACCTGGCCTGTAGTTCTGTCTATTCTTGCATTGTCTCCAAACATAAGCCAGTTGTCTACTCCGCCTAAATAATAAATAAGTTTTTGTTTGCCCCAGCTAAAATCTCCCGCCACTCTGCCGGCCCAAATAAAATTGCGATAAATAGGATAGTAAGTTCTTGCATCAAAGCCGGCATTGAAAATAAATTTATTGTTTATGGCTGCTGATGTATCTGTACTTTTTAATCCTCTGTTTACATCCATGTAAATTTTATATCGGGTGCCATTCCATATATTTTGTGCAGGGTTTAAAGTGTTATCATACACATATTCAAGATGCATTAATCCGTATAATGTTTTGTTTTCAGGTACACTCAACGTTGCAGGATCAAAGGCATAAAAAACCACTCTGTCTCTTCTTATTCCAAGATTTAACCGCAAACTTTTTACTGCATCAAACGGATAGATAATATTTGCCTGGTAAAGATTTGCGATCAGTTTACCATTGGTTGCTGAAATTACATTTCTGTAAAAAGTAGCTCCCCAGTCAACTCTTTTTCTTAAATTTTGAAATTGAAAAAGCCAGTCATGGTCTTTTAAATTAGTTGCTATACGAACGCCGCCGGAGAATTTAAGGTCTTCCATAAGATCCGAAGCGCCAACGCGTAGTATTCCATCTAAGGGCGTGCTGGATGCAAGTTGTATTGGACCATTACCTCCCTGATAAAGTTGGTATGGCGTTACCAAGACTGAATTATTAAACCCCAAAACCAAATAATCTATCGAATATTTTGGTGGCTTGTATGGAAACAATTTTGCTGTAGACAGAACAGTTGGTTTAGCAGCAGACTTGCCATTAAGCGTTACTATTAAATTGCCGGTACTGTCTTTCTTTTCATCACCAAATTCATTTTGAAAAATATCTTCCGGTTTTTTTGTCGTAGAATCTTTTTTAATCGCCTCCTGCCCCTGGGAAATTTTATCCATCTGCAATATCCGCTTCATGTATGCAGTAGGAGGGTTAGTAACATTTCTGCGCTTTAATGTATTATCATCAATTTTTAATTTGTATAAGATCTTGTCATCGCTTTGTCTTGTTACTTCGCTTACCTGGTTATTCTCCCCAGCGATCCTTGTTTCCAAAAGACTGCTGCCATAATTAGTTAACGGAAAAATATAAGCAGAGTCTCTGGTTACAGCAACAACAGCTATCGAATCAACATCTTTCTTTTTATTAGCTCTTAATGATGAATCAACTTCTTTAGCCGTGGGGTTGCGCAAAATATCATCGCCTATAGCAACCAAAGTGTCAAGGCCTTCGCTTTGTGAACTGAAGAAGCCTGCATAACGGTTGCCAATACCATTTTCATCATTTACAAAAGTGAAATGTAAATTGTTGTATTGCGTTGGGTAGCGGGCATCGCCAAATTTTAAATTGGTTAGCTGTGTTACTCTTTGTAATCCTGATTTGTTGGTATTAAAATCTGTTACCAAAAAAATATTGTAACGGTTATTTGGTAAAACAGTGTCAGCAGATTTTGCATAAGGCGAAGGACGGTTGCTGCTAAAAATAATTCCTTCTTTATTCATCAATGATACATAAGATGGGTCAAGATCATCATACACATCATTGGTTATCTGCTTTACTTTATCGTTCTCAATATCGTAAGTAAAAATATCAGTGTGGCCATTTTTAACTGCAGACATCACCAGCCTTTTGTAATCCAGCATGTATTTAATATCCTGCACCTGGTCAAAATATTGAGTGAGGTCTCTTACGTAAGGTTTGGTTTTTATAACCGCGTCATAAACAAATAATATTATTTTCCCTTTCTCACTGTAAAGCACTGAAAGCCTTTTTCCCAAAGGATCCCATGCCATCATTGGATAGTTGGGATTTATTTCATTGGCATTACTGCGAACATCAAATTTCAACAATACTTTGTCCTGGTCTTCTTCATTTAAAAGAAGTTTATACTGCCCTTTTTTATATTGAACAACAGCAAACGAACCATTGCGTTTATTTGGGTTTACATTAAAATGAAAGTAGTCTGTGCGTTTGCCAACAGTAACGCTTGTGATCTCAGTTCCTTTAGGATAATTTTTGCGACGGGCAATATCGTTATCATAACGGGTGCCTTCATAATCCATAAAATCTGCAAGCACATCTTTAAATTTTTTCTTTGCGATCTGCAGACAGGCCTTGTTTAAATTTTTATAAACACGGGCCAGGTATAATAAATAAGTGGTGTTTTCTTTTTTATATTTTTCTTCAATGTAATACCAAAAAGCATGGCCTGCCAACAAAGGTTTGTCAAAAGCAAGCTGGTAAAAATTCTTGTACCTGCCACTTAGTAATTCATTTTTAAGATCATCATCCAAAGCAACGCTCCAGTTTTGTGCTGCATACGCAATGTAGCCGTCAGTAAGCCACAGCGGAAGATCTAACAATGCCTGGTTGCCGGCAAACTCTCCAAGATCATCACCAAACAAAACATTTTCTGTAAGTATTCTTGCAAGCCCTTCTCTTATTTGTTTGCGCAGGTCGTTATGGTCGCCGTTAAAATAAACGAGCATTTTATTGTTCACCAGTTTTGTAACGCCGCCTGTATTTTGCCAGTCGATACCAATGCCAATATTACTTTGCCTCATGTCATCAAAACTGTTGTAGATAACAATATTTGCCCTGCGCTGTAAACTGTATTCAGTAAAATTTTCTATAGAAGGCAATTCTTTTTCTGCTACCTGCGCAACATATTTTGCAAGCTCCTGCCCGTTTTGGCTAAAGTAAGTATTAAAATTTTGGGTTTGATAATATTGCCAATTGAATTTTTTAAATTGAAGACGGTTCTTTCCATACTCAACACTGCTTACCTGTGCAATAGAAATCGAAAGAGAAATAAAAGATAAAATGAAGAGAAATATTTTTTTCGCCAATTGATTCTTTAGATATTGCATGTTGTGGTTTATATTATGCCTAAAATTAATTGATTACCGTTAATCGATAAAATGAAATTAGGTTAGTAATAATTTACGTTATGTTAAAGATTAAAGTTTTCACATTCGGCCCCATACGGGAAAATACTTATGTTGTTTACAATGAGAAAAATGAATGCCTTATCATTGATCCCGGCTGCTATTTTTCTGAAGAGCAGCAGGAACTACAAGCATTCGTTGATAAGAACGGATTAATTCCAAAAATGCTGCTTAACACCCATTGCCATCTTGATCATGTTTTTGGAAATAAATTCATTGCCGAAAAATATGGCCTTACCCTTCACATGCATCCAAAGGAAGAAGTTGTTTTGCAATTTGCGCCAAC
>DATCOF010000082.1:0-17059 GCA_036564845.1 Chitinophagaceae bacterium
TAAATATACTGGTACACACAATTAAGAGAACCTCCGCTCAGTTGTAACCCCCCTGGCAAAAACACTTCTCCATTAACTAAACATCCAAATGTATTAGCGCCCGTTTGTGTTTCGGGTGGTAATTGGTCAATAGGGTCAACAGGCTTTTTCCTGCACATGCTGGCTGTTAAAATAGTAAGTGCTAAAAAATAAATTAATAATGATTGGGATTTCATAATGATGTTTTTATTTTGAATATTGATGAGATTGTTCCATTGCATAATCCTGCAGCATACCATTAGGCACACGGTTTTTTTCTAACTGGCCAAATACATAATTCATACGGTTGTTGAAAGTTGTATCAATTTCATCCTGCCCAAATAAATAAGGTGTTTGAGCAAGACTGCAGAACAGTAAAATAGCCGCTAATAGTTTGTTTTGCAGAAATTTCATAAGTTAGTTTTAAGAGTTAATTATAGAATTTTATTAGAGAGTGTATTTCATATCAAAACGACCTTCACGGACTTGTACTTTTTCACCGGAGGAATTAATTGCATCATACCAAAAGGTACCGGAAACAATTCGATTGATTGAATCAAGTTTTGTTATTTTTAGTTCCCCGATTTCAGAAGTTGTTGTCAAGTACTCATGAAATATGAAATCATTACCAATTATAGAAAACTGAGCTCCAGCTGCTCCTTTTTTACCATATTTTTCAAGAACAATGGTTTGCCCTTGTTGGATTGTAAGACTGTCAGTGTTAATAGATATTCCTTTTACAAAATCTGTAGAAGTATTTTTTGCACTAACTGAAAAGAAGTAACCTTTAGAATATGATGTGTTTAGATATTGGTAGGATGCTGATGATATTGGTCCTCCTAACGGATCGCCTTTTGGTAAAAACACATTGCCATTTATCAGGCAACCAAAAGTGCCAGCGCCGGTTTGGGTTTCAGGCGGCAATTGTTCTTCGGGGCTTTTATTTTTTTTGCAGCTTGATGCCAGGAGAATTGACACTAAAAAAATGAGAAGGAGTTTTTTCATACAGAGTGTTTTTAATAGGACACCTATTATAAATGGTTCATTGCTTTTTGTCATTAATTTAATTAATATACCCATGTGTGTTTAGTGCTGCTAACTCACAAATCCTATTGAACCCATTGGGTAGATGCAATGAAAGAATTTGGAAATAAATAAAAAAACCGCTTCATTTTTGAAACGGTTTCCAGAGGTGTTTTTATAATGCTTTGCAGTTGGTCTCGGACCAATTATGTTAAAGATAGAAGAGGTATCAACAAAGCATCTTGACAAAAGTCAAGAAATTAAATAAGCTGCTATTTTACTTTTGATAATTTACTGCGGGTACGGCTAAGTGTTTCCGGTGCAATATTTAAAAACGACGCAATATATTTTTGAGGAATATATTTTAGATAGCCTTCATAATTCTCTAAAAAAAAATTGTATTTAGCGGTGGCTTCACGCTTTCTCAACATATACAATCTTTGCTCCTGCTTGTAAAAATATTGCTCGGTTATAATGCGGGTATGAAAATTAAATTCAGGAAATTTTGAATAGATCTTTTGCAGGTCTGCAAAGGATATAGAAACTATAGTGCTGTCTGCCAGGGCTTCTATAGATTCTGTTGCAGCGGTTTGCGTAAAAAAACTTCCGGGAGAAATTACGATATGATTTTTAAACATTATCCTGGAGGTTACTTCTTTATTTCCTATGTTATGATACGATCTGAGTAAGCCATTAGCAAGAAACCAAAGTTTTTTACAAACATCACCTTCATGTAGAATAATAGTTCCCTTTTTTATTTTTTGGTCATGAAAATTTTCTATCAACGCATGATAGATCTTTTTGCTTAAAGGTTCAATTTCTTTAAGCATCTTTAAAAGCGGAGAAAGTAATAATATCTTATCCTGCAAAATATTTTAAATTAATTATCGTATCAAAATAATAAATTTTTTCGGGGGGAGAACAGGGTAAGAAGTATGTTTCAATATCTTTTAAAATTAATCAATTTCAGTTCTAATCCCACTTCATAATTTCTTTGAATTTTCTTTGGTTATATTTGCAACCCTGATTACATGATTACAATTAACCCCTTTAAAGCATTACGACCGGAAGCCCAGTTTGCAAAACTGGTCGCATCAAAACCGTATGATGTGCTCAGCAGCAATGAGGCTAAGGTAGAAGCCCAGGGCAATCCTTATTCTTTTTTACACATCACCAAAAGTGAGATAGACCTTCCCGCAAATACAGATCCCTATTCGCAAAAAGTATATGACAGGGCAAAGGAAAATCTTGATGCATTTATCAGCAGGAATGTTTTGTTCAATGAAAATAAACCGTGCTATTATATTTACCAGTTGGTAATGCCCGATAAATTAAATAATAGCAACGATCATATTCAAACAGGACTTGTATGCTGCAGTTCGCTGGATGATTATGAAAATGATCTTATAAAAAAACATGAATTTACACGTCCGGAAAAAGAACAGGATCGCATCAATCATATAAAAACTACAGGCGCCCAAACAGGCAATGTTTTTTTAGCGTATAAAAATGTAGAAGAGATAGATGCAATAATTAATAAATGGAAAAAAGAACGAAGCGCTGTTTACGTTTTTGTTTCGGATGATATTATACAACACACCATCTGGATAATTAATGATGAAGAAACGATAACAAAGATCTCATCATTATTTATAGAAAAAGTTCCCTGTACGTATATTGCTGATGGCCATCACAGAGCGGCTTCGGCGGCAAAAGCAAGATCTTTCTTTGGAGCTAACAACACTTCTGCCAATTATTTTTTAACTACTCTCTTTCCATCCGACCAGGTAAAAATAATGGAGTATAACCGTGTGGTTAAAGATATGAACGGCCTAACAGAACAGGATCTTTTACAAAGAATAGAAGAAAAATTTTCCATACAAAAAACAACAGAAGCTTTTTTGCCTAACGAACCGCATTCGTTTGGAATGTATTTAAATAATAACTGGTATAAGCTCACTGCAAAAGAAAATACTTTCAGCAATGACCCTATTGGAGTGCTGGATATTACCATTCTGCAAAATAATTTATTGCAACCCATACTTGGCATTGGCGATCAGCGCACAGATAAAAGAATAGATTTTGTTGGCGGTATCCGCGGCTTATCTGAATTGGAAAATAAAGTTGACAGCGGCGAGATGGCTGTAGCATTCAGCTTTTACCCGGTAAGTGTTCAGCAATTATTTGATATAGCCGACAGCGGTAATGTTATGCCTCCCAAAAGCACATGGTTCGAACCTAAATTGCGTGATGGATTATTAACACATTTGATAGTTTGATCCCGATAGCTATCGGTATATTTTTATTAAATTTGTAGCAGAGGCACTTAGGTGTCTCTTTTATCAATATCTATATACAATGAAAAAACTGTTTTTATTTCTCGCACTTTTATCAGGTTATACAAGCATTGCTCAAACCCAGGACTCAAAAGAGTTACAGGAAAATGCAAAGACGTACATGCGTAACGGCGATTATGATAATGCCGCACTATTATTAATTAAAGCATTGGATCAATCTCCCTCTGACCTTAGTATTGCGAAAGACCTTGCGCTTAATTATTATTTTCAAAAAGAAAATGAAAAGGCATTGCAAACAGTAAAGCCATTGCTTGACAGGAGCGATGTTGATGACCAAAGTTTTCAAATTGCAGGAAATATTTATAAAGCGATGGAGCAGACAAAGGAAGCCGATGCAATGTATAAAAAGGCAATAAAGAAATTCCCTAAAAGCGGTGCATTGTATAGTGAGTACGGCGAGCTGTTATCATCAATGCAAAACCCATCTGCCATTAATCAATGGGAAAAAGGAATTGAGATGGACCCAGGTTATTCTTTAAATTATTATAACGCATCCAGGTATTATTATTTTACGACTGATAAAATATGGAGCATAATTTATGCTGAAATATTTATAAATATCGAGCCGCTATCCGCACGCACAACAGAAGTAAAAAATCTTTTGCTTGATAGTTATAAAAAATTCTTTACGGAAGATCTAAAAAACTTAACAGGAAAAAATGAATTTGAAAAAGCATTTATACAATCTATGACCAAAGCAAATACGGTTACAGAAAATGGTATCAATGCTGAATCATTAACCATGTTAAGAACACGATTTGTTTTGGATTGGTTTGAGAAATATGAAGCTAAATTTCCTTTCAGGCTTTTTGAATATTATCAACTCTTATTACGTGAAGGGATTTTTCCGGCATACAACCAGTGGATATTTGGCGCTACAGAAAATTTGCAGGCATACCAAACATGGACAGGCACGCATGCTAAAGAGTATGCTGACTTTAATAATTTTCAAAAAAGCAGGATATTTAAATTGCCAACAGGGCAATACTATCATAAATAATGCATCTGATTTATATAAGCCGCTTTTAACAGCGGCTTTTTATTTATTTTGTTTAATTTAAATTCTTAATCATTAAAATAAAATGATCATGGGTACAAACTGGCCTGCATGGTGTATGCTGGGTTGGGGATTAGGATTGGTGTTGCAATACCTTGCAGCATATAGAGGAAGCAAGGAAAGTCTTGCAGATGAAGAATACGAAAAACTAAAAAGGGGAAAAGAAAATTCGCTATAAAAGTTATTAATTACTTCCAGATGACAGAGCCACAAAGATTATTTGACTGCATTGAACAACACCTGCAGAATTCGCCATTAGAAGATATGGTTGCCGGAAAAGAAAACGGCATTTGGAGAAAATACAGTACACAGGAAGTTGCGGATACTGTAAACCAAATAAGTGCCGGCTTACTTAAAGCAGGAATAAGTTGCCATGACAGATCTCCGGAAGGCAGAGATAAGGTTGCCATCATTTCTAAGAACAGGCCGGAATGGTTAATGGTTGACCTGGCTGTACAACAGATAGGCGCTGCGCTTACACCAATCTATCCTACGATAAGTGTAAATGAGTTAGAATTTATTTTGCAGGATGCAGAAGTAAAAATTATTTTTTTAAATGACGAAGCGCTTTATGAAAAAGTGCAAAGCATACAAGATAAACTTCCTCAATTAAAAGAAATATTTTCTTTTGAAAAAATACCTGGTGTAAAACATTGGACGGAAATATTAAATAAAGACGAAGATCTTTTAGTGCAGGCAAGATCAATTGCCGATACAATAACCACTGATGATCTTGCCACAATAATTTATACATCAGGTACAACCGGAAAGCCAAAAGGAGTAATGCTGTCACATAAAAATATTGTCACCAATGTGCTGGCAACGTTATCCTGTTTTCCTCCAGGCACAAGAGCGCTTAGCTTTTTGCCACTTAATCATATTTTAGAACGGATGGTTAGTTACCTTTTTTTATTTAAAGGTATTTCAATTTATTATGCTGAAACCCTTGATACCATTGGCGAAAATGTGAAAGAGGTAAAACCTCACATGTTTACAACAGTGCCAAGACTGCTGGAAAAAGTGTACGATAAAATAATGGAAAAGGGAAATGAATTAACAGGAGTGAAAAGAAAATTATTTTTTTGGGCACATGATCTTGCAACAAAATTTGAGATAAATAAAAATTTAGGATTGTGGTATAAGATACAATTATCTATTGCTGATAAAATTGTTTTTAAAAAATGGAGAGAAGGTTTAGGCGGAGAGATTAATGCAATAATAACCGGTGGCGCAGCCTGCCAGGTAAGGCTGATAAGAATTTTTACTGCCGCAAAAATTGTGATAATGGAAGGATACGGATTAACTGAAACATCGCCTGTGATAAGCGTGAACAGGTATGATGCAAAGGACAGGATGTTTGGTTCAGTGGGCCCATTGATAGATGGCGTTTCAGTTAAGATAGCTGATGATGGCGAAATTTTATGCAAGGGCCCAAATGTAATGATGGGTTATTATAAGCATCCCGACCTTACTGCTGAAGTAATGGAAGATGGCTGGTTTAAAACCGGTGATATCGGTATTATGGTGGACAATAAATTTTTAAAGATCACCGACAGGAAAAAAGAAATGTTTAAAACCAGCGGTGGAAAGTATGTTGCTCCGCTGCCAATAGAAAGCAAACTAAAAGAATCAAAATATATTGAAACTGTAATGGTGATTGGCGCTGAACAAAAATATGCAGGGGCATTAATAGTTCCTTCATTCGCTAATTTGCAGGAATGGTGTAAAGAAAATAATATTGGGGTTACATCAAATGAAGAGATAATAAAAAATGAAAAGGTCATCGCCTTTTACAAAGACCTTGTTGAAACTTTTAATAAATATTTCAATCATGTAGAGCAAATAAAAAAGTTTGAATTACTGCCACATGAGTGGACTGTAGAAACGGGTGAGATGACACCAAAGCTCAGCCTTAAAAGAAAAGTGATTATGGAAAAATACCGTGATGCAGTACAAAGGATATATGCATGAGAAAAGCAACAATGTCTGTCGGTCCCCGTCTGACAATCACGCAAACAAATAACAATGTCAGACGGGGGCCGTCAGACATTGTTATTCCTGAAAAATCTGTTGATCATCTCTTTCTTCAACATTAATTTTTCTTATAAAATCATCATAGCCGTCATCTTCGTGATCGCTATAAACACCGTAGGCATCCATGCTGTAGCCTATAAGGCCGTCGTTGGCTTCTATAAGATAAATAATTGAAGAATCAGAAGGATCAGACTCGCCTTCAAAACGATATGTCTTTATGATCTTCAGATCTTCGGGATTGTAATATTTTCCCGTACCTGCCGTAAAACCTTCAGGCGTCATTCTAAATTCTTTGTCACGTTTTTTAATTCTTAATTTTTCAAGCACAGAAGTAACCGTAGTCATTTCTCCCGGCTTGGTTTCAATTGTATCTGTTGTTATATCAGTTTTTGTTTCAGTCATACAAATAAATTTTAAGGGCTTTTAAAATGATTATGCCATAATAGAGGCAAAATCTATACCTCTTTTCTGAACCCCAATTTGGGTAGATTAGATTGATGAAAAGGAAAAGTAAATATGTAAACTAAGCGGAATAGACAAAATCAAAAGGATAATCTTATTAATCCAATAAATCTCCCCAAATCATGGTTAAGACAGACTTAAAGTGATTGATAGATCTTGATCTTATTGTATAAAGTTTTTCTGTCTATTTTAAGAATTTCGGCTGCTTTGGTTTTATTAAAATTTACATCCTTTAAAACATTCATAATAGTATCATACTCGGCTTTGGCTGCAGCATCTTTTAAATCAAGATCCTTTGGGATAGGGGTTTCTGTTGTAGTATCACTTCCTGTTTTTTGAGACGGAGATTGTGGATGTGTGTATGAATTTATGATCTCCCAGGGTAATACTTTTGAAGTAATTTTTCCTTCAGGAGTTAAAAGAACTGCTCTTCTTACTACATTTCTAAATTCACGCAAATTGCCCGGCCAGTTATAGTTTAAGAACATTTCGTGTACATCATCTTCGTAGCCTTCAATATTTTTATTAAGTTCTTTGTTTGTTTTATCAAGAAAAAAATCTGCGAATAAGGGGATATCGCCTTTGCGGTTTCTTAATGGAGGAAGGTTGATAGAAAATTCATTAAAGCGATGATAAAGATCTTCCCTGAATTTTCCTTTACGGTAAGCATCCTGCAGATTTTCATTGGATGCAACAATAATGCGGACATCAACATCCATTTCTTTAGTGCCGCCAACTCTCTTAAATTTTCTTTCCTGGATAACTCTTAATAATGCCGCCTGAATTTCGTAAGATAAATTGGTTACCTCATCTAAAAATAAAGTACCGCCATTGGCTAATTCAAAGTGCCCTTCTTTATCTACAATAGCACCGGTGAAAGCACCTTTTACATGTCCGAACAATTCGCTGCCGGCAAGTTCTTTAGAAAGTGTACCGCAATCCATTGCAATAAAAGGTTTATCTCTCCTGTTACTGTATTCATGAATTGTTTTTGCAATTACCTCTTTACCCGTACCACTTTCACCATACAAAATAATACTGTAGTTAGTAGAGGCAACAATTTCTATTTGCTTATAAAGCTGCGAAGTTTCTCCATCCTGCCCCACCAAAAATTTGTTATTGGCAGAGATCACGTATGATTTTTTATTTTTTGTTTCCGCAATATTTACTGAAGGTGTAATATGATCATCACCAGGGGAGGCTAACGCTTTTTCTATAACGCTTATCACCTCATCAGGCACCAATGGTTTTGTTATGTAATCAAAGGCTCCAAGTTTAATAACATCTACTGCGGTTTTAATATCGGAGTAGCCGGTAATGATAATTACAATTGTTTCGGGGCGCAGCTCTTTTATCTTAACTAAAACATCTTTGCCATCTTTATCGCCAAGGCGAAAATCGCATAATACAATATCAAAAAAACTTTCGGCAACTTTGGCTATACCTTTTGAAGCGCTGTGTGCTACATCAGCATCATATCCTTTTTTACTCAGGAATTTGCTGAGCAATGTGCACATATCAAGATCGTCATCAATAATCAGGATTTTTTTGTTCATCAAGGTTGGAGGTTTAGGGACAACAAAGTTAATCTAAAACTTTGTTTTTTAAAACAGGATTTGCTACTTGTTTTTCTTCGGTTTTTATCCATACGGCATATTCATTAGGATAAATTTTACCACCATGTAGTTCTGCATACACTTTGGTAAATTCTGCTCCCAAATATAGTATTATCGAGCTGTAGTAAACCCATACCATAATAATCATTATTGAACCTGCTGCGCCATATACCGTAGCAATATTACTTGATCCCAAATAATACCCAATAGCTAATTTACCTAATGTAAAAAAAACGGAGGTAATAAGGCCACCGATCAAAACATCTTTCCATTTTATTTTAGCATCCGGCAGCACTTTAAACATCAACGAAAATAAAAATGTAGTAACTACAAAACTTAATACATTGTCAGTTATCTGTACAAGTATTATACTAAATTCTGAAAAATAGCGGGATAAAAAATTTCCGAAAGCAGATACAATGGCATTTAATAAAAGTGATACCATCATTACAAAACCAATACTTAATATCAGCGAAAAAGAAAGCAGCCTGTTTAGGATTAATTTCCACCATGTTTTTCTCGTTTTAACCCGTAACCCCCATATCTTATTTAATGAGTCCTGCACTTCTCCAAAAATTCCGGTAGCGCCAATCAACAAAATAATAATACTTACTACAGTAGCAAAAACATTGTGCCCTGTAAGATGAATATTTTTTATTATTTCCTGAATTTGTACAGCAGCATCATTGCCAACCAAACCTTTTATTTGACTATATATATGTCCCTGAATCGCCTCTTTGCCAAATAAAACTCCGCAGATGGATATAATTATTATCAAAACGGGAGCTAAAGAAAAAACGGTGTAGTAAGCCAGGGAAGCGCTGTACTTTAAAATACTGTCCTCAACAAATTCAGTAAAGACCTGTTTTAAATAATGATAAAGAGTTATTATCTTTTTTTTCATCCCGATAATTATCGGGACTAAAGTACATAACATTTTGGCAATTCGCCGAAAGATAATAAAGAGGCAAAATAAGGAATAAGAAATTTTAAATAAGAAATAAGGAAGTTATGGAGAATAAAAGCTTCAACTTTTTTATTTCTAATTCCTTATTTCATTGCCGGCGACACTGGCAGATAAATTGCCTTTAATAGTTAAAGGGATTTAGTGTGGAAAAACATCTGGATGATTATATAGAGGCACTCATTGTAGAGGATGAAATTGATATCTGTTTTTTATTAACCACGATATTAAGAAAAAAGAATTTGCAAACAACTTTCGTTAATAATATACACGATGCTCAAAGTGTATTGGCGATAGAGTATCCATCTTTTTTATTTTTAGATAATAACCTGCCCGATGGACAAGGTATTGATTTTATTCACGAAATAAAACAGAAACATCCTTTAACCAAGGTAATAATTATTACTGCTGATGATACTGTAGCCAATAAAAATAAAGCACTAAAAGCCGGTGCCGATTTTTTTATTGGAAAGCCTTTTACAAGAGATGCTATAAACAAAACAATTGATACAATACCGGTAGATATTAATTAAATTTCTTACTCAAATTGTAGACTTATTTCCCCGGGAGATTAGCGCCTGTAATCTAAAATCCTGATAATTTTTTTATATTCTCCTTTATTTAATGGTAAATATTACACATTTATTTTTTGGCAATATTTTTTGTATATCTATAAAGTATAAAATTATTTTTTTACTTAAAACTTTTAGAAAATGGGAAACTTATTATATGTGATCGCAGTAATTCTGATCATTATCTGGGCAATTGGTTTATTTGGCTATAACTCATACGGTATGGGTGGCATAATCCATGTTCTTTTAGTGATAGCAATAATTGCAATCTTATTAAAAGTTATAAGAGGATCTGCATAAAAAACGCGGATTATAATTTCTTCATTTCTAAATTTCTAAAAATAAAACTATGGAAAGCTGGAGATTAAAATTAAAAGGTGACTGGAACCAAACTAAGGGTAAGATAAAACAAGCCTACGGCGATTTGACCGATGATGATTTAAAATACGAGGAAGGAAAAGACGATGAACTGGTTGGCAGATTACAAAAGAAAATAGGCAAAACAAAAGATGAAGTAGTAAAATGGATCGAGAATCTTTGATTGGTTTTATTTATCTTTTATAACAGGATACAAGCCCTCATGAAATATCTGGGGGCTTTTTTTATAATTTTACTCTATGCAAATAACTAACAGGTCTCCGCTGTATCTACAATTCGGATTTAAATTCCTGGTGATCTTTTTTATTTGTTACTTTATTTTTATTGCCCAGGAAATTATTGTTCCGTTTGCATTTGCAGTTTTACTGAGCGTTTTACTTTTACCGCTTGCCAATTTTTTAGAAAACAAAAATGTTCCCCGCGTTCTTTCAATTGCGATATCATTATTAGTCTTCATATTTTTTGTGGCAACGATTATTTATTTTTTATCTACACAAATTGCCAATTTTGTTGATGATATCCCATCTATAAAACAACATTTAAACGAGCATTGGGTTACACTGCAAAAATGGATAAAAAATAAATTGCACATTTCATTCACCGAGCAAAATGCATATTTTAATTCAGCTGCAGCAAAATTAAAAGGCAACGGAAGTGATTACATAAGCTATACTTTTTTTTCAATTACCGAAGCATTAATGCTGCTTATTTTATTACCTATTTATACCTTTCTTATTCTTTATTACCGCGATCTTATCCGCAGATTTTTGTATGCTGTATTTCGCAAAGAGCATAGCGAAAAAGTTGGTCTTGTAATTAAGCAATCCAAATTAATGATAAACAGTTACATGACCGGGTTGCTTATTGAAATGGGAATTGTTGCGGCATGTAATTCCATTGGATTGATAATGCTGGGAATAAAATATGCATTGTTTTTTGGTGTGCTGGCAGCATTGCTGAATATTATTCCGTACATAGGAATGTTTACTGCAACATTGTTTACTGTGCTGGTCACTTTAACTACCACCAACAATACAAGTGATATAGTTTGGGTAATCGTGATAATGTATGGCATTCACATACTTGATGTAAATATTTTGATGCCTAACATTGTTGCTTCACGTTTAAGAATAAATGCCTTGATATCTATTTTAGGAGTGATAATAGGCGGATCATTAACCGGTATTTCAGGGTTATTTTTATCCGTACCGGCTGTTGCCATGACAAAAATAATTTGTGACCAGGTAGAAGGGTTGCAGGCATGGGGAATACTTTTAGGTGATGATATCACCGGCACAAAAAGAATAAAAATATATGATAGGATAAAAGTTTTAAAACTTAAAAGAGTGAAACCTGCCAAGCCGCCGGTTTCTAATTAGGCACAGTTAAATGAAATAATAAATGAAGAGCCTTTTCCTACTTCACTCTCTGCATAAATATTTGCATGGTGACTTAAAATAATATTTTGCGTATTGGTTAGCCCTAAGCCCATACCTTTTTCTTTTGTTGTAAAGTAAGGCTCAAATAATTTGGATAAAGATTCTTCATCTATACCTTTTCCATTATCCGAAATAGTAACTACACAAAAATTGTTTTTGGTTTCTGTAGTAATTGTAATAATTCCTTTTTTTAATTCTGTTGCTTCTACTGCATTCAGGATAATATTTAAAAAGGCAATGTTTATTTTTTCAACATCAACAAGTACCGGAAAAGGATCGGTTGCATAATTTTTAATTACTTTAATTTCTTTCAGGTCAATGCGGTCCTGCACAAACCCAAGGCTTTCATCAAGGATATTAGTTATATCAACCTTTGTAAAATTTAGTTGCGCAACTTTTGTTGAATTTAAAAGATCATTTATTAATTCATTTATCCTGTTGCTGTTCCTGGATATCATGTTAAACAAAATTTCCGTTTCAGCTTCCGGCTGAATTTCTGAACGCAGGTGTTCAATTGCGAGGTTAATATTCGTTAATGGATTTCGCACCTCATGCGCTATTGTCCTTGCTATCCTCCCGGTGGCAGCAAATTTTTCTATGCTGCGCAGTCCTATCAATTCTTTATTTAGTTTGTCTAATTCATTTACTCTTTGCTCCAGTTGTTCTCTAAATTGTAAAGCCTGTTTATCCGATGCCTTCTTTGCTTTAGTCTCTTTATTAAAAATAGTAATTGAATAAACTGCTAATACAATTGCGATAGCCAAAGATGCAATATTAATAACCTTAATAAAATTTGAGAAAGTAGATGTACTGTCCGACCTTTTTGTTAAAAGATCATTCTCTTCTTTTTGCAATTTTATAGCAAGGATTTTGATACTGTCCATTATAATTTTGCCCTTAAGCGTTCTTAGCGTATCAACAATTATCAAATTATTGTTTTTAAATATCACTAATGCTGATGACATTAAATTGAGTTTTCTTTCTATTAATAATTCTAAAGTATCAAGTCTTTTTTGTTGTACTGAATTGTCTTCGGTCAGGTGATTAAGTTTTTCAAAAGTTGAATCGATAAGCCGGGGAGCTTTATAAAAATCCTTTAAAATGCTTTCGTCTTTTATCACCATAAATCCTCTTAATGCCGATTCTGCATTTACTAATTCAGAGGAAAGAATATTCAGCGTATTAATAACATTAGTTGTATGGACCACCCGTTCCTGTTGGTTTGATACCTGTTGAGAACTGTAAAAAGTTAAAATATAAGAAACAAATAAAAGTATAAAGGCTGTAAAATAGCCCCAGCGAACGCGGTCTTCAGTTTTATAAATTGTGGGGGTTAACATTTGGCCAGTTTTGTTTCAAATATAGTTACGTTAGCTTGAATTTTTCCATTCTTCAGCTAATAAATTAACCGCTTTGATGGTATAAAAATTGTCTGATATTTTTTATTATTAACCCTTAAAAAGTATAACATGGCAAAGTATTCAAAGCATGCAGGTGATAAAGTTGAAAAAGCAATCCATGAAAAAAAACATGGAGAATTAAAGAGTGGCCGCAGTGGTAAAAAAGTTACATCAAGGAAACAGGCCATTGCTATTGGATTATCAGAGGCAAGAAAAGAAGGTGCAAAAGTTCCTAAAAAAGCTGCATCAAAATCAGCTTTAAAAAAAGTATCAAAAAAACCAGGCCAAAAAAAGGGAACGAAAAAATAGTTTTCTCAAAAATGTATTAAAGCATATAGCCGTAAAAGAACTGCTATATGCTTTTTTATTTTTTATTTCCTGGCTTTGCCAATAATCCAAAAAATTATTCCCAATACCAAAACCACTAATAGTATTCCTACCCAAACTCCTGCCTTAAAAATTCCTTCAATGGCTGCACAACTGCTCATTGTTGTAATTACGGCAAGTAAACATGCTAATAAAACTGCGTTGCTTTTTTTCATGATGTTTATTTTATTTTATTAATTGCTGAAGAATGTTCTACTTTATTTACAGTGTTTATTTTTGCTTCATCAAGTGAATGGGTTGTAAAAAGATTTTTTCTTTTTTTGCAAGGCGAGCATGATGTGCATAGAATTTTTTAATCACATCCAATTCTTCATCGGTCAGGTCTTCGATTGAGACTAACCTGTCGCTGGCATTGTGATTGGCGGCGATCAACTCATTCAATTTTAATTGTATTGCGATGGTATCCTTATTTTGAGAATGCTGAATTACAAATACCATTAAAAAAGTAATAATAGTGGTGCCGGTATTTATCACTAATTGCCATGTATCAGAAAAGCGAAAAATGGGCCTTGTTATAAACCAAATTAAGATCACCGTAACAGCAAGAATAAAAGCAATTGGTTTGCCGGTTGCCCGGGTTACTACATTGGAGAAGCTATTAAAAAACCTGGAGATGACATTCTTTTTTTTTCTGGTCATAACTTTTTTCTAAAAGTAATTATTTCCATTATCCTTTTATTTACCTGCCTATTTAAAACGAAAGAACAGGAGTATTGTATTTAAAAAAAAAGAAAAACAATTGGTAAAAATTATCGGCAGATCATTTCTTAGGAAACCATACCATATCCAACAACCAATGCCACTCATTACTGTTAGTATCATAACCAATGAAAGATCTTCTACTTTCTTTTCTTTAAAAGTTTTGATCAGTTGCGGAAGCATTGAAACCGCAGTTAAAATGCCTGCTCCAATGCCTACTAACTGTATATATTCCTGCTTCATTAATATCTTAGGTTGAAACAAAGAACAAAGATTAATTTAAAAAGTCAGGCAATTTATCCTGACTTACCATAGCGCTTCCTGTTTTTTAAAATACTAAAATGTATTTTTCAATGCTTAATATGCTGAGAGGTATATAGCCTTTGCAGATATTGATCGTTTATTTTTGTCTTTAATATTTGTTTCTCCCGAAGCTGTTATAACTGGTTTTTTCACTTCAGTATTATTTGATTTTTTTAATTGATCAACCTTAGCCACACCATTTGATGAAACAATAAAAAAGAAAAACCAGAAGGAGGGTAAAATTAATTCTCTCAATAAATTTTTCATACCTATTCTGCGGTTGCTTCTACATTAATATTATTTTCAGCTATGCTGGTTAATAATTGATCGGTTTCTTTTTCTTCTTCCAAAGTCTGAACCATAAGACCAGCCAGATCAGTTTTACCTAACGTTTTTGCCAACTGTGCCAGGCTGCCATAAGTAGCAATTTCATAATGCTCTACTTTTTGGGCTGCCATAATTAAACCTACATCCCTGGTTAATGTACCCTTTTCTGTATCTTCAATTATGCCATCTCCCTCTTTTGTTAAACCCGCCATAGCCTCACATTTTTTTGCCTGTACTTTTTTGCCTAATAATCCAAATGCTTTTTCTAACCTTGTCACATGCCCTCTTGTAGCTTCCAGATGATCAGTAAATGCTTGTGTTAATTCATCAGATGTAGCAGCTTTTGCCATTTTAGGCAAAGCTTTTAAAAGATGTTTTTCTGCCCAGTATATATCCTTTAATTCATCCAGGAATAATTCCTCCAGCAAGGAAGATTGTTCATGTTGAGAAGAAGTATTTGAAGTGTTACCGGAACTCTTACGTATGCCGGATAAAGATCTGCTGCCAGTATTAGAAGTAGAATTTGTTTTGCTTTTAGTTTGTACCATAATGTTAACTTTAAAAATGATTAGATAATATTTATCCTTTTAAAGATTATGCCAAAATAATTAATAGTATAAATAACTACTAAGATCAAGGTATATTTAAATGAAGACATTTTGCTTCCTCAAAATGGGAAAAAAAATACTCATAGCCATGCTTTAGTTTACCCTGTCAACATTTTGTATAAAATGTTTAGATCCTTTGCCGGCTTATATTTCAGCCCCATGAGGCTATGTAAAATAAGATTGGCAAAATATTTTATAACTTGCCATATGAATATTATTATTTAATTTTTAAAATCACAAATTATGGGCTCAGGAAAAGTATTAGCAAGCGTATTAGCAGGTGCCGCAGCAGGCGCTATTCTTGGAATTCTCTTCGCACCCGATAAGGGCACAGAAACAAGAAGAAAAATTGCTGAAAAAGGTGCTGGATTAGCCGATTCTGTAAAAGGCAAAGTAGGTGAATATACTGATGCCATTTCAGAAAAATATGATTCAGTAAAAGAAAAACTTACAGGGTTAGCATCAGAAGGAAGGGATATGATAAACCAGGCCAGGGGCGGAAGTGCAGGAGACAGAGGTAACATGAAAGCCGATGTTAGAAATACATTGAACTCTTAAGAGGCAAAACTCCTGAGTTCAAAAAAACTCCTGGAGGGTTCAAAACCCTCCAGGAGTTAACTCAAAAACTCCGGCGATAAAACGTATGGTAATGGAAAATCAATCAAGCCCAGTTGAATCACTAATCGACAGAGTTAAGGTTTATGTTGAAACGAGAATAGACCTGTTACGCTTAAAAGCCATTGACAAATCATCTTCGTTTTTATCATTGCTTATATCAATGATAGTAGTGATATTAATAAGTTTTATTTTTATTATGTTGCTAAGCATTGGTGTAGCACTTCTGTTAGGCGGTCTGCTTGGTAAAACCTACTACGGTTTTTTTATTGTAGCCGGATTTTACCTTATTGTAGGGCTTGTTCTTTTTATCTTTCGCAACAAATGGTTAAAGAAACCCATTGCCAATTCGATGATAAAAAATTTAATGGATTGATATTGTTCAAATAATTGCAATGAAAAAGATACATAAGGCAGAAGAGTTAAAAAATGCAATTCTTGAATTAGAAGCAAAAAAAATTATTGCAGAAGAAGCTTTAAAAAGACAATTCCACGAAACGGTTGAAACTTTTAAACCATCAAATATTTTAAAGAATACTGTTTCAGAAGTTGCAGCATCACCCCAGTTTAAACATAATCTTTTAAATCTTGCATTGGGATTAGGGGCCGGTTATATTACCAATAAAATTGCTGTTGGAAAAAAAGCCGGTTTGTTTGCAAGAACGGTAGGGACAGCTTTGCAATTTGGAGTTGCAAGCCTGGTTGCAAAAAATAAAGCGAACGAAGAAAATGTTGGTCATAAAAAAGGTGGTTTATTAAAAAGAATTTTTTCCCGCTCAAATACCATAGGAGGTGTCTGA
>DATCOF010000083.1:0-11760 GCA_036564845.1 Chitinophagaceae bacterium
AACAATTCTTACCGGGATTTGTTTTGCATCATTTAGTGAAGCGGCAATAGTGTTGGAATGTTCCGCAACCTGCCTCAAAGTTTCTTCGCCATACAAACTTTGACTGCCTGTTACAAACCAAATTTCAAATTTCTTTAGATCTATCATGAATTTTTATTTTCTTTAAAACTTTTTGAAACTATTTATTAAAAGCGCTTTCAGGAAACCACATTTGCATTTCACCTTTGCCCCTGTTTGCCCAGGCATAATAAGGTATTGCAGTGAAAGATTTTTTTTCAAGAAAGGTTGAAGAATTTTTTTTATCTATTTTATTTGCTTCACCTTTTAATATCACGATCCCGTTCAGTATGTTTGAATATTCATTTGTAAAAATTGACCCCGGCGGAAGGCTAATATCGCTGGTAGTTCCATTGTTATCAACCCATTCAGCGCAATACATTATAGGCCCACGCTGCAAAGCAACCCTGCCAATATTTTCTTTCACATTATTATTACAAAAAATTTTTTGTACTCCCATTGGTAAGTCAATAGAAATTACATCCCCTTTTTTCCACCTTTTGTTTATCACCCAATAACCGTTTTGCATAGTTTGTTTTGTTTCAACGCCATTAACTTTTACAGAAACTTTTTTATGCGAGCCATCTTCAAATTGATAAAGCGTTGAAGGGATCGCTTCATTTCTTGCCCAACCCGGAATGCGGATAAGCATGTTAAAAGCTGCGGTTATTTTTGGGTTGATAATGAATGTAAGTTCGCCATTCCAAGGGTAATTATTTTGTTGTACAATTTGAACAGGATTGTTGCCTACACTCACTTCCGCAATGCCGCTAATGAAAAGATTTACATAAATATTATTTTCTTTTTGGGCATACATATAACCGGGGATAGAAGGAATTAATCTTACAAGATTTGTGGGACAACAGGAACATTCAAACCACCCTGAACGTGTTGCTTCCGGAGTATCGCCACCTTTTACAACTTTAAAATCATTTCTTATCTGCATGGCGTTTGTATAAAAAAAAGATTTGCCATCTAAACCAATTCCCGATATCAAACCATTGTACAAAGTTTTTTCCAACACATCAATATATTTTGAATCGCCATGTAACAAAAACATTCGTTGGTTCCAAAATACATTTGCAATTGCTGCGCAGGTTTCGTTATAAGCAGTTTCATTTGGTAATTCATAATTATCGCCAAATCTTTCACCATCACCTTGTGCACCGATGCTTCCCTGCACATACATTTTTTTCTCCACTACGTTATTCCATATTTTATCAATCGCATGCAACAGGCTATCATTGCCTGTAAGTGCCGCCACATCTGCAACTGCAGAGTATAAATAACCTGCACGAACGGCATGGCCTTCTCCTTCGTCCTGGTCAACTACAGGTTTATTATCCTGCCAGTAACTTCCATTTTTCCAAGGATTAATATTTGAAGCATCATAGCCGTTGTAATGCCCGCGTTCATTTATAAAAAAAGCTGCTGTGTTGAGGTATTGCTTTTTTCCTGTAATGCGATAAAGTTTTACCAAACCCATTTCTACTATCTCATGTCCCGGTGCAACATGCATTTTATCAGGACCAAAAACTGAACAAACAAGATCAGCATTTTTTAATGCGATGTTCAAAAGATTTTTCTTCTTTGTTGCGAGGTAATGTGCTGCGGCTGCTTCGTATAAATGTCCTGCATTATACAATTCATGACTAAGCTCTCTTTCTTTTTCCCAACGTTGTTTGCCCGCCCATTTATGAGGATTTGCAGGATCAATTGTTCGTGCTGTATACAAGTAACCATCGGGCTCCTGCGCATTTCCGATGATGATAATTAGTGAATCAATATAAGCCTCTAATTTTTTGTCAGGATGAACAGCTAAAGAATAAGAAGCGCCTTCAATTGTTTTATAAATATCAGTGTCATCAAAAGGATATGTTGTACAAAATTTTCCCTGGTGAGTTGCGGCCATTACAAAATTCTTTACACGTCCTGTACTTTCGCAACGCTCAAAAGATGCAGGAATGGTAACGGTTCTGTTGGTTTCAATTCGTGGCAACCAGAATTTATCATTCAATTTTACTTTTGTAAAATCAACTGCTTTTATTGTGTAATCTTTCTGCTGCGCAAATAATGTTGCAGAAGAAAAAACGGCGAAGAATAAAATAATTTTTTTCATTGCTTGACTTATAACTTATCACTTATAACCTACAACTTTATGATTGTCCATAATAACTATCCGGCCCATGTTTTCGTTCCCAATGCTTTTGTTTAAGTGCCTCTTTTAATCCCGGCGCATTGGCATTTATCTGTCCTGTAAGAAACGCCATTTTTGCAACTGCTTCAAGCACTGCACTGTTATGCACCGCCTTTGCTGCTGTCTTTCCCCAGGTGAATGGCGCATGATTTCCAACCAGTATCATTTCCACTTCTTCATAATTATATCCCTTCTCTTCCATGCAATTTATTATCTGGAAACCTGTTTCATATTCGTAATTACCTTTTATCATTTCATCATTCATCGGTTGTGCGCAGGGAATATCAACGATGTTATAATCTGCATGTGTAGTTCCAAAAATGGGTATGTCTCTCTGCGATTGTGCCCATGCAGTTGCATACGTTGAATGTGTGTGAACGATACCATTTATTTTAGGCCAATGCTTATACAACACAGCGTGGGTAAGTGTATCAGACGAAGGGCGCAATTTTCCTTTTACAGTTTTACCATCAAAATCTACTATAACCATTTTACCGGGAGTTAATTCTTTATAATCAACACCGCTTGGTTTAATGGCAAAAACACCGAGGTCTCTGTCAGCGGCACTTACATTTCCAAAAGTAAAAATCACAAGACCAAGCTTTGGCAATTGCATGTTGGCTTCGTAGGCTTCTTCTCTTATTTGTTTGTATTTGCTCATGTCTGAACTGGGATTTTTAGGATTAATGGGATGATGGGATTTTGAATTTTATTATGCAAATTTTTTGTTTTAGAATTTAGAATTTTTTATTTAGCATTTTTTATTTAGAACCTGATTCAATAAAACCACCAAGCAAGTTATATTTTTCAAACCGCTTTGCATACATTTTTACACGCTCATTGTTGGGATGATATTCAGCATCAAAGCCTTGCCCCATTGCACTCATAGCATCTTCAACTTTATCGTAAATTCCTGCAACTGTTGCTGCAAACATTGCTGCGCCTAATGCACAGGTCTGTTCGCTTTTATGAATGCGTATCGGCATATTCATTATATCGGCCATCATCTGCATAATGTAAGGAGATTTTTTTGCAACACCACCAATACCTATCAATCCTTTTATTGGAACTCCCTGTTCTATAAACCTGTCAACAATTGCTTTTGCTCCAAAGCAGGTGGCCTCAGCAATTGCACGAAACATTTTTGGTGCATCAGTTCCTAAATTTAAACCACTCATTGCGCCTTTCAACATTTGATTTGCATCAGGAGTTCTTCTCCCATTAAACCAATCAATTGCCAATTCACTATTTTCATCAACCATTAATTGCTCTGCCCGTTTGCTCAATTCAGGAATAATTTTATCTGTTGTTTCCTCAATATTTTTTTTCAAACTTTCAGCACCAATCAATGTAGAATTTGCAAGAATATTTTTTAATGGCCACGCAATTAAATTTTTGAACCATGCGTATGCATCTCCAAAAGCTGACTGCCCTGCTTCCATACCGATCATGCCGGGAATAACAGATCCATCAACTTGCCCGCAAATTCCATTTATGAGTTTATCACCAATTTCATTTATGGGAGCAACCAACATATCACAGGTTGATGTGCCCATCACTTTGCTTAAATAATAAGGCTCAATTTGGCCGCCGACAGCACCCATGTGAGCATCGAATGCACCAACGCCGATAACTACATCAGTGGAAAGGCCAAGCTTTGTAGCCCACTCCTGGCTTAGCTTTCCGGCTGCTTTATCGGATGTAAAAGTTTCTTTCGGGATTTTTTTTGTAAAGCCTTTTAATTTTTCATCAAGCGATGAAAAAAATTCATCAGGCGGATATCCATTCCAAACTGCAGTCCACAAACCTTTATGGCCGGCAGAACAAACGCCTCGTTTTATTTCCTTAACATCATTCCCGCCTGTAAGTAAAAAAGGTATCCAATCGCAATGTTCCACCCATGAATGTGTTGCATTACATACGGCTTCGTCGACTCTGAAAATGTGTAACAGTTTTGCCCAGAACCATTCAGAAGAATAAATGCCGCCGACATATTGCAAATAATTTGTGTCGAACTTTTTTGCATGTTCATTTATTTGTGCAGCTTCATTTACTGATGTATGATCTTTCCAAAGCACAAACATGGCGTTAGGATTATTTTCAAATCCAGGTGTAAGTGCAAGCGGTGTTCCTGTTTTATCAACAGCAACAGGAGATGAACCGGTTGTATCAACAGAAATTGCTTTTATGTTTGATGCAACTGATTGCTCAACCTGCGATAAACATTTTTTTATCGTTTGCTCAAGCCCTTCTACATAATCCAAAGGATGCTGGCGAAATTGATTTTTTGATGCATTGCAAAACAATTGCTCTTTCCATCGCGGATAAAAATAAACAGATGAAGCGATCTCGTTTCCATTAGCAGCATCAACAATAATTGAGCGAACAGAGTCAGTTCCATAATCAACACCAATCACATAATTCTTTAGATCCATTTTTATTTTTTTATCAGGATACAATCTGGTGTGATAAATTTTTTGGTGAGATGATTTCACTTAGCTCTGTAAAATCTTTTGCAAACCTTATAACGTTTGGATAATTTTCAAATTCTTCCGGCTGATGCAAAGTGGTAATCACAACTGCTTTCATACCTGCATTCAGAGCGGCTTCAACGCCTTTGGGCGTATCTTCAAAAACAAGACATTCATCAGGTGAAACGTGCAACTCAGCAGCAGCCTTTAAAAAAGTTTCAGGATCAGGCTTGCTTTTCTTTACGCTTTCTGCACTTATCAAAATATCAAAATATTTACGGATGTTTGTTCCATCAATTACAAAATTTATGTTGAACATAATTGCTGCAGAGCCTATCGCTATTTTAATTCCTGCATCATGAGCTCTCTTTAAAAAATCTTCAAGCCCATTAAGTAATTTAAGGTGTGGACGAAAAGCCAACTGATACGCTTTTTCTTTTTGTAATTCCATTTCACTTTTTTCTTTATCAGAAAATCTGCCGGGGAAAATACGTTCGAGTAATTCGCTGTTCTTTCCATAACATTCACTTTTTACACGATCATAAGAAAGATCTGCGCCAAGATCATTCAATATTTTATGCCATGCTTTAATATGATACGGCATATCGTTTATCATCGTTCCATTCAGATCAAATAAAAAAGCTTTCGCGTTCATTTATTATTTTTTATTATTTTTTTAGGTATAGTAGATAATTATTTATTTACCGAAATTTTATACTTCGTCATTGTATGATATTTTTCTCCTGGCTTTAATAAGGTAGATGGAAAATTTGGCTGATTGGGTGAATTTGGAAAATGTTGCGTTTCCAAACACAAACCCGTATGTTGATTGAAAGGCTTACCATCACTGCCTTTTATGGTACCATCTAAAAAGTTACCCGAGTAAAATTGAAGTCCTGGCTCTGTTGTGTACACTTCCATTTTTCTTCCACTCACATCATCAGAAAGTGTGGCAACCAACTCCATTGCATTTCCTTTTTTATTCAGTACCCAGTTGTGATCGTAGCCACCTTTCACACTATCTATTCTTACCCCGATCTTTGTTGCTTTTGTAAAATCAAACGGAGTTCCCTTCACAGGTTTTATTTCTCCTGTTGGAATTAAAGTGGAATCAACCGGTGTGTAATTATCCGCATCGATCATTAATGAATGATCAAGAATTGTGTTGGCATGATCGCCGGTTAAATTGTAATAATTATGATTGGTAAGATTTATAACTGTTGGTTTATCTGTCTCTGCATTGTACTCAATTTGCAATTCATCATTATCTGTAAGCGTGTATTTAACTGTTACTTTCAAATTGCCGGGATAACCTTCTTCGCCATCTTTGCTTAGGTAATTTAAAGTAAGCTCGGCTACGGAATCGGCTGTGGTGGCTGCGTCCCAAACAACTTTATCAAATCCATTATTGCCGCCATGCAAGTGATTTTTGCCATTGTTGGTTGCAAGCGTATACGTTGCGGTGTCAATTTTAAATTTACCATTAGCGATCCTGTTTCCGTAACGGCCTATCAATGCGCCAAAGTATGGAGGCTTTGCCAGGTAACCGCTAAGGCTATCAAAGCCCAACAAAATATTTCCCATCTTACCATTTTTATCCGGCACTATCCACGACGTACATGTGCCACCATAAGTACTTATCGTAACCTGCACTCCATTCTTATTTGTAAGTGTGTACAGTGAAACTTTTTTGCCATCAGTTTCTCCCCAATCGGCACGTGTGATACCTGTTGTGGCGATTGTAGTTTTTTCTGAAGTGTTACAACGATTCATCGTTATTAAAATTAATGCAGTTAATAGAATGACATTTTTTTTCATTATTGATTTTATTTTTTAGTAAGAAATTATTTAGCAATTTTCCAGCACCGCAGAGATAACTCTGTGCCGCCTCTGTTAACTTATTTCTCTGCGGTAACCTGTTCAAAAAATTATTTTAAAATATTTTCGATATCGCTCAATTCTTTTTCAGAGAAATTGATATTGTTTTTACACTTTAATGAATCAAGCAATTGCTCCGGTTTGCTTGCGCCAACCAACACTGATGTAATTCTTTTATCTTTTAATATCCACGCCAATGCCATCTGCGCCAATGTTTGGCCTCTTTGTTCTGCAATCGCATTCAATGCTTTTATCTGTGCAATTATTTTTTCGGTAATATGTTCCTGCTTTAAAAAACCAACGCCTTTGGCAACCCTTGAATCCTGCGGAATTCCATGTAAATATTTATCAGTAAGCAGTCCCTGCGCCAATGGAGAAAAAGGAATACAACCCACTCGTTCTTTTTCTAAAAGATCAAGTAAGCCATCTTCAACCCAACGCTCAAACATTGAATATTTCGGCTGATGAATGATACATGGCGTACCAAGTTGTTTTAAAATAGCAAATGCTTTTGCTGCTTCTTCAGGTTTGTAATTTGAAATACCAACATACAAAGCTTTACCCTGCCGAACGATAAGATCAAGTGCTGACATTGTTTCTTCCAATGGTGTATCGGGATCAGGACGATGGTGATAAAAAATATCAACATACTCAAGCTGCATTCTTTTTAAACTCTGATCTAAACTTGAAACCAAATATTTTTTTGAGCCCCATTCTCCGTAAGGCCCGTCCCACATGTAATAGCCGGCCTTGGTAGAAATAATTAATTCATCACGATATGGTAAAAAATCTTCTTTTAAAAGTTTACCAAAATTAATTTCTGCAGAGCCCGGCGGCGGACCATAATTATTTGCAAGATCAAAATGTGTGATGCCATTATCAAATGCAGTCCGTAAAATATTTCTGTCATTTTCATAATCATCCACATCACCGAAGTTGTGCCATAAGCCTAAGGAAAGTACTGGCAATTTTAAACCACTATTACCGCATCGGCGGTATTCCATATTTGTGTATCTCTCTTTATTTGCGATGTAACCCATTGTATCTAATTATTTTTTTGAGATATTCCATTCAATTTCTGAAGTATTTTTTAGTGCACTTCTTATCCAAACTATTTTTTCATTTTCATCATAATACCAACCTTTTTTCACATTCACATCGCCTTTAGATATCATGTCAACTTGTTCCCCATTCTCTTTTATTTTAGAAGGCAGATATTGCAAATGAATTTTTGCCAGGTAAGTGTGAGTTGGAGGAATAAATTTACCCAAAGGTTTTTGAATTTTTACAGATAATATATTTGATAATAAGTTGGTAGAAATTTTTGTAATCGCAAAATCTCCCTGCTGATATTGTAAACTCGTACCATCATCTTCATACAAATCAAAAGAAGATTGTACACCGGGAAAAAATTCTAATGTAATTATATCAACAGGTTTTTCTCCAAGATAGATCATTGGCCGCTGCATCGGGATGATTGACCCTGACTTTACAAATATCGGCAATGTATCAAGTGGTGTAATGACATGAATGTATTGTTTTCCTGAATATTCTTTACCGCTCCAGTAATCAAACCACGTTCCCTCGGGCAAATAAATTGATCTTGTTTTTGAACCTTTAACAGTAACCGGGCAAATCATCATATTGTTTCCAAACATGTACTGGTCGCTGATTTCGTAAACATTTCCGTCATCCTGGTAATCCATCACAAGCCCGCTCATTAAAGACCTGCCGGTTTTGTATTGAGTGTAAGCATTGCTATAAATATAGGGCAAAAGTTGGTAACGAAGCGAATCATATTTTTTAAAATTGCGCAACGCATCATCGCCATAACCCCAGGGAAGTTTATAATAAGGATGATCAAAACCAAACACCATGGCAATAGGACTAAACATTCCGAACTGTACCCAGCGAACATATAATTCCGGATCTGCAATGTGTTCAAATCCGCCCATACAATGCCCCCAATAACCAACGCCTGATAATCCAATATTAATTCCTGCTTTTATAACGGGCGCAAAATATTGCCATTCACTTGGCCAGTCGCCGGCAAAAATAAAAGGATAACGCTGAATGCCTGCATAGCCTTCACGGGTTTGATTTAATCCACGCAGGCCATTGTATTGCTGAAATTTTTCGAAAGGCGCTTTTGCGTAAGCCAACGGAAAAATATTATGAAGCTTTGCAATATCTTTCCCTGTAGGGCCTATTTTATTGCTCTCATTTGCCAATGCACCAAATGCGCTTCCTTCATCTGTTTTTAAAAATTTTGCGCCGACAGAACCAACCCGCATTACGCCATGCTTCCACCAAAAGTCAACTGCTGCAGAATCGAAAAAATTTACAAACTCGCCTGGAGAATTTCCTTCAGGATAAGTATATTTTAATTTTTGTGCAGTGTCTAAAAGTTTTATGTAATGGCCATTATCAAACCTTGGACGCAAATGCAAACCAACCATTTTATATTTCATTGCATACAGGCTATCAAACATTCCTTTTGGATCTTTAAATGTTTCTCGCCATTCAAACGATGTTGCTCCTTTGCCTCCAACTTCACCAAAAATTCTCCAGGTACTATCTAACCAAAGAAGGTCGACAGGTATTCCCATTTCTCTTAATTTTCTTGCAAGTGCAATTACATATTTGTCTGATGTTAATTTCTCGTAACCCCAGCCACCACCGGAATACGTGCCAAGATGAAGGCCCAACGCAAACAAAGAAACCATTGGCGACTTGCCTGTGAGTGAAGTATAAGAATCTAATATCGCAGGAAATTTCGGCCCATAAATAAAATAATAATCAAGCTCACCACCCTGTGCTTTAAAACTAAACCGGTCTTTGTTTTCACTACCCATATTCCACTCCGTAGGAAAGGCATTATGAAAAAAAATCCCATAACTTTTTGTGCTCATGAAAAAAGGAACAGGGCAATAATTTGCTTCAAGAATATTATAAGCGCCAACTTCATAAGGAAGCGCTTCTCCCCGCCCTACTTTTAATTTTATTTTTTTATTGTGCTGATCAATAAAATCCATTCTTTCTCCAAAGCCAAAAAAATGTTCGTCGGGTAAAAGTTGTTTTGTGCAACTAACAGTATCAACTTTTTTAAATGCAGCATCACGGATATTTTTTTCTGAGGATAACAAAGTTCCATCAGCTTTTAAAACATCGATATAAAAAGGTGACTTAAATATTTTCACCTGCAGTTGTGATGTTTTTAATAAAACATAATCTTTATTCTCTGTTGAAATAACATCAACTTTTGGGAAGTTATATTTCATCACCATCCACGGCTCATTCTCTTCAAAAGAACGGCTCCAGCTATATCTCACTCTGAACATCGAGGCCGTACAAAATTCTATGGCAACATCGCCTGATGTATTTGAAAAATAAAAATTATTGCCTGACGAAGTTCTTTTTTTAAGATCACCGATGCTTTGCTGGGCGCATGTTGCAACACCAAAAAAAATAAAAAGTATAAAAGTGGCTAACCGTTGAAACATGCAATCGTTATTTAGTTTAACCTAATTGGTACGCAAACTAAATAAAGATACTAAATGAACTGTCCTGTCCCTGTCTGAACTGGGATTTATGGGATTAAAGGATTAGTGGGAAATGAATTTGTTGCAGCAAATCTAAGAAAGTAAACAACCAGAGAACATGAGTAAAAAGAGATGTTGCAGAAAGCAATCGTTACTCTGCGAAAACTCTATTTACTTCTTTCTCTGCGGTAAAAAAAACAAGTTGAATAATGAAGTTGAAGGGAGTCCCGATAGCTATCGGGACAACGATGATGCTATAAAATACAAATGCCAGTAACCAAATAAAAAAATAAAATTTAAACAAAGCAGGAAAAAATTATTCAATGGTAATTCTTACCAACCCTGCTTCACGCCGATGTATATAAGGAACGATTATGCCTTGCGGAGTGATGTTGGCCTTTGATAACAAATAATCGTTGCGATCATTTACCCTAACATCAGTAAAAATTAAATGTTTATCATCACTGCTTACCATTAATAACCCATTGCTCTTTCTAAAAAACCGCTGCCCTACAAGCATATATTCTTTATCATTTGCATGAAAACGGGCAAACTTGCCTGTCTGGATAGTATATGAACTTCTGGAATTAGACACAAGCGTATCATTTATTATTTTAAAATTTTTATCCAAAAATGAAAAGCGAATATCCAGTCGCAGATCCCTTTCTGTGGCTAAGTGTATCCATTTAGATTTATCAACAAGCAAAAAATTATTATTTGTATTTTTTATGAACTGCGATCTTAAAACTGCAAACGGCACCTCTTCAATAAGGATCTTATTCATCCTGCTTACAAATACAAAATATTTTGGTTTTGAAGATGATCGGGGTTCCGTTAATAAAGAAGAAACAGTAACTGTAGAATCTTTACCGTTATAATTTATCGAAGCCTGCGAATAAAAGTAACCTGAGCTATAAAACGTATTCCGGATAGTGTAACCCGTAGCCACGTTCACTTTCATTAATTCCAGCGATGTTCCGCTTCGTGCAGATTTTAATACAAACATATATCTCCCGAACATTAAAACTTCCTGCAGCAAACGTTCTTCATCTCTTTTAAAATCGTACGAAATTTTATGCTCAAAAACTGTTGTAAGCAAACTATCTGTTTGAACAATTACTACAGTGCTTTTTTGAATATTGGTTAGATCAGTATGATAGATCATACACAATTGATTTTGATTTGCTATCAATTGAAAGCCCAGCTTAATGTTATGAGATTGTGACTGCAAAAGCTTTAAAAAAGCAAAAGTGACATCTGTAAAATTTCCATTGGCATCAACTTTCCATAGAAAATATTTCTGACTAAAATGGGAATGAATGTAGATGTAGTAAAAATTATCGAGAGGGATAATTCTCAATTCTGATCTCTCAGGAAATTTAAATGGAATACTGATCTTTGCCTGCAAAGTAAGCTCCTTATCAAAAACAAATATTACCGGGTATTCCTTTTCAACAAATTTTACTAAATGATGATTGCCTGCGATGTTAGCTACCAATTGTAAATGATCAGGATATTCTATAAATACATTTTCACTACTGTATTCAACTTTTTGTGCCGATGCGTTTTTATTTACAGAAAGAAGGAATATGTAGAAAATAAAAATGAGAAAAAA
>DATCOF010000084.1:0-6241 GCA_036564845.1 Chitinophagaceae bacterium
CATGAATTATCTTGCCCATGCATATCTTTCTTTTGATCAGCCGGAGATATTAGTGGGCAACATGATAAGTGATTTTGTAAAGGGGAAAACAAAATTTACTTATCCGCCGGGCATACAAAATGGTATTATGCTTCACAGAGCCATTGATGAATTTACAGATGTGCATCCTGTAACAAAAAAAGCCTCAGCGTTTTTCCGGCCTGCATATCGGTTATACGCCGGGGCTTTTGTAGATGTTGTGTACGACCATTTTTTAGCGCTGGATAAAAATGAATTTAAAGATTCGCAGGCTTTACAAAATTTTACTTTACGTGTTTACAAAACACTCGATGAAAATATTTTATTGCTTCCTCAGCGTTTTCAAAATACTTTCCCACACATGAAACAACATAACTGGTTGTTTAATTATCAATATCGTGTTGGTATTGAAAAAAGTTTTGGGGGGCTGGTGTACAGGGCTGCATATATGAATGAATCGGCCACAGCCTTTGAAGTCTTTAATAAAAATTATGATGAGTTAAAAGATTGTTACGATATGTTCTTTCCTACACTCAAAAAATTTGCAACTCAATATCTGGATACCCTACTTGCCTGATTCAGTTTATATTTGTAAAAATAAAGCACACATGAAAGGAGTGGTTACATTATTGGTATTAACAATTGCATTACACGTTTCTGCGCAAAACCTTCCTCCACTTGATAAATCGCCGATGGACATGATTTATTATCCGGCAGGTTACCCGATACTTAAACTTCAAAATAAAGTTACTGAGCCTTTAGTGATGAGGATAATTTACAGCCGTCCGCAATTGAATGGCCGCAAGGTTTTTGGAGAGCTACAGAAATATGGAGAAGTGTGGAGGCTGGGCGCCAACGAGGTAACAGAAATTCAATTCTTTAAAGATGTTTGGATCAATAACAAAAAAATAAAAAAGGGACGTTACTCTTTATACTGCATCCCTTATGAAAATAAGTGGACGCTGATAGTAAACAGGGAAACAGATGTGTGGGGCCTTAAGTATGATGCCGACAAAGATCTTGTACGCATAGATCTTCCCATAGAAAAAAACGGTTCGACAGAAGCACTAACAATCATTTTTGCAAAGTCCAACACAGGAGCAAACATGCAAATGTATTGGGATGATATAAAAGCAACCTTGCCTATCACTTTTAAAAACTAATTATATGAAGCTTGCAACAAAATTAATTCATGCAGGGATAGAGCCGGATCCTTCAACAGGAGCGATCATGACTCCCATTTATCAAACATCTACTTATGTGCAAACAGCACCGGGTGAGCACAAAGGATATGAATACGCAAGAACGCAGAACCCAACAAGAACTGCACTGCAAAACGCTTTGGCAGCAATTGAGAATGGAAAATTTGCTTTGTGTTTCAGCAGTGGTATGGCAGCAACTGATGCAGTTATAAAACTTTTAAATCCCGGAGATGAAGTGATAGCTGCCAATGATATGTATGGTGGAACGTATCGCTTATTCACTAAGATTTATGAGAAGTATGGCCTGAAATTTCACTTTGTGGATATGCAGGATGCAAATAATATCACCCAACATATAAATGCCAACACAAAACTTATCTGGACGGAAACGCCAACCAACCCGATGATGAATATTATTGATATTGCTGCTGTTGCCGGCATTGCAAAACAGCATAATATTTTAGTTTGTGTTGATAATACTTTTGCATCACCATATTTACAAACACCGTTGGATCTTGGTGCCGATATCGTTTTACATTCAGCTACAAAATATTTGGGTGGCCACAGCGATGTAGTGCATGGTTGTTTAATTATGAATGATGCTGCCTTAGAAGAAAAATTACGTTTTATTCAAAACAGTTGTGGCGCTGTTCCCGGCCCACAGGATTGCTTTTTGGTTTTGCGTGGATTAAAAACTTTACACATCCGCATGCAGAGGCATTGCGAGAATGGAGAAAAAATTGCAAACTGGTTACGCTCCAATTTAAAAGTTGATAAGGTTTACTGGTGCGGTTTTCAGGATCATCCAAATCATGCAATTGCCAAAAAACAAATGAGAGGTTTTGGTGGCATGATAAGTTTTACTCTAAAAGACGATAGTATGGAGGCAGCAACAAAAGTTCTGTCAACAACAAAATTATTTTCTCTTGCAGAAAGTTTAGGCGGTGTTGAAAGTTTGATCGGCCACCCTGCAAGTATGACGCATGCAAGCATACCAAGAGAAGAAAGGATAAAGAATGGATTGACAGATTCATTGATAAGGCTTAGCGTAGGAATAGAAGATATTGATGATCTTATTGAAGACCTTGATAATGCAATCAGCAAAGAAAAACACCAACCAAAAACAAATACAGAAAGAACTGCAGTAACTGCATAAGATCTGTTACAATTCAAAACAAACAATTCTATTTTTTGTAACCTGCAAAAAAGAAAAATGTATAATAAAGAACAACTTTTAAATTTACCTGTAGAAGAAAAACTAGAACTGGTTGAGGCTTTATGGGATAGTATTGACAATGATACGATAGGCAAGAAATTTTCTAATCAGGAAATAGAAGAAGAGTTGGATAAAAGAATTGATAAAATAACAAAAGACCCCAAAAGCCTTATTAGCTGGGAAGATGTAAAAGCAAAAATGAAAATGTAATGACCAATTTTTCTGTTGCGTTTACTCCCGAAGCAGAAATAGAAGCATTGCAAGCTTATTTTGGTACGAAATTCAAAAGGCAGGTCTTGGTGAAGATTTTAAAATCTGTATAGATTTCAAACTTGAATCTTTGAAGAAAAATTCAAAAATATCAGGCTATATCTATAAAAATATACGGGCTTCAAAAATTAAACGATTTCCATACAACATCATTTACAGGATATTTAAATTTCAGATTCAGATCATTGCTGTATTTCATCAATCAAGAAATCCAAAGGAGTGGCAAAAAAGAATATACAACAAGATTTAAAAAAATTTCTTGATAAGAAGGTTGATGAATATGATCAGCCTTTTTTTATTAAGAATGATCCTATTTGTATTCCTCATTTATTTTCAAAAAAACAGGATATAGAAATTGCCGGTTTTTTTGCTGCAATATTTGCCTGGGGAAACCGCACAACCATAATAAATAAAAGTATTGAGCTGATGCAGTTGATGGATAATGCACCGCATCAATTTATTCTGGGGCATGAAGTTTCAGATCTTAAAAGATTAATGGGATTTAAACACAGGACTTTTAATACAACTGACCTTTTATATTTCATTGAATTCTTTAAACATCATTATTCAAAAAATAATTCTTTGGAGTTGGCATTTTTTACCGGTGCTGCGATAGAACAGGGCAATGTTGTAGAAGCCGGCCTCAATCATTTTTACAATTATTTTTTCTCTCTTGAAGATGCACCCAAAAGAACTTTTAAACACATCGCTACTCCGCAAAAAAAATCCGGCTGCAAAAGATTAAATATGTATTTGCGCTGGATGGTTCGCAAAGATAAAAATGGAGTTGACCTGGGCATCTGGAAAAAAATTTCTCCGGCACAATTGATATGCCCCATAGATGTTCATGTAGCAAGGGTTGCCCGGCATTTTAATTTACTGGATCGAAAAGCAACCGATTGGCAGGCTGCATTGGAACTAACAAACAACCTTCGTAGCTTAGATGAAGCCGATCCTGTAAAATACGACTTTGCATTATTTGGACTTGGCGTGATGGAAAAATTCTAAACAATGGTTGAAAAAGAACTGATACATATAATAAACAAACAGATAGACACCAATCTTACTGAAAATATTTCAAGTAATGAATTACAGCAAAAACTTACCATATTTATAAATGATCTTATTTTAAATGATTTTCAAAAACTGATCTCAATCCTATATAAAGTTGATGTGGACGAGAAAAAACTAAAACGTATCCTAAAAGAAAATATTGGTACGGATGCCGCGGAAATAATAGCAACACTCGTAATTGAAAGGGAATTACAAAAAATAGAAACCCGACGGCAGTTTGGAGGCAAAAAATAATATTAGCCCCGGTTAAACTTTTTATTTTACAACCAGTCTTAATACGTCAATTAACCGGTTACTTATTTGTTAAACGCGGCATCGATGAAAAATGCACTTCTTATATTTACAAAATAAAAACTCTAAAATGAAAATCAAAATTATTTTATTAGCAATGCTAATGTTCGTGGGAATAGTTGGTACCCAGGCTCAACAAGGTCAACGCCGCACTCCTGAAGAGCGCACAAAAATGGTTGTTAACAGGTTGACCGACAGTCTTAAAATTTCTACATCTCAGCAAACTGATGTTAGTGCTGCCTATCTTGAATTCTATAATGCCCAGGATAAATTAAGGGCGGGTTTAGCCCCGGGAACAAGGCCTGAAAAAGCCGATATCGATAAGCTTACCGAAGCAAGGGATGCAAAACTTAAGATCATTTTAAAAGAAGATCAATATACTAAACTTAAAGAAATGGAAGCTGCTATGCGTAACAGGCAGAGAGTTCCGGGACAATAGTATCTTCAAAATTATTTGTAAGCCCTGAATGATCTTCAGGGTTTTTTATTTTGCGCAATTTTTATTTGCATAACTGTTGCCACTGACTTAGCCCGTTGTTTTGCAAGCAATGCAATATCTCCTTCAAACAATTCATCAACAGTAGTGTTGAAATGTTGTAACCAAATATCGAAATGCATTTTGGTTAGAGAAGTTTTATCATTCAGATCCATGTGGATCTTCATCGCATTGTTATGATAAACATTTTTATTTAGCAATACACTTTCCCAAAAATTTGCAATAACAGGGATATGTGTTTTCATGTCAATTTTTGCAACATCAGTAAAAATGTAATTGATATTTTCATCAGCCAGAAGCCTTCTGTAAAAAGTATTCATCAGCAATTCAATATCTGTTCTGTCCGTGATATCTTTTATGGCTTTATTCATTTTTACTATTTTCCTCCAGGCAATTTTTTATTCTCTCACTCAACGTTTCATAATCAGTATATCCTCTTGCCAGTAAATAAAATTTACTTTCGCTCAGTTGCAAAAGCACTGCCGGAAAGCCTGTAACCTCCAAATGTTTACACAATGAAAATTCATAATGCGCTTTGTCTTTGTATTCTTCTTCATGGAGCATTCCGTAAAAATCTGAAACAGGCAAATTATATTTTTCCAAAAGATTACGGTAAGCTTCATCATCGGTGAGGTCTCTTCCCTCGTAATGTAACGCATATTGCAGGTCGGCGGCAAAGCTTACCTGTTGATCGGGATAGTATTCTTTAAAAATACAAAGAGCGATTGCCGGCTTTTCCGAATTCGGATACCAGTCGCTGATATCAGGATGATTGATATGCCATAAATAATCTTCGCCAAATTTTATTCCTGTTAGTTCTTCTACATTTTTATATGCCTTGCTGATATAGCCCGCTGTAGCACCGATGCTTACCGGTTCATCGGGCAATATCATTCCACCGGACAGCACTTCTATTTCCAACAGGTTCTTATATTCTGAATTTATTTTTTTCATCACTTCACTAAATCCATAACACCATCCGCAATATGCATCATAACAATATATCAATGTAGGTTTCATAATTAACTCCTTAATTTTTGAAGGTATGACTGAATGTATTCTTCTTTCTTTTTTAATTTGTATTGCATAATAAAACGTGGATGTGATAAAGGAATAATCGTACCAAAGAATTTTTTTTCATCATTCAGTTTTGATAAATATTTATAATTCTTTCCATCTCCTAAACAAAATCCCACTTCCCTGTCAATACCAAATCCCAGTTGCTTATCCATGCAATCAACCACAAAAACTTTAATGCTGTTCTGCAAATTTTTATCATCATAGTAATTTAAGTTTTTACCATGGCTTGTAAACCCAAGAGGGCTTACAGAAGTGATATAAAAATCTTTATAGAAGTTTTCTGCACCACCAAAAGCATTGACAACATCATATACAAACACAGAAGATAATTCTTGTTTTTGTTGCCATGAATTTTCTATGCCACATTCTTTTTTCAACCGTATCGGATCAGTGAAAGGGATGCCGGTTATACCACCACCAAACCGGCCAGGATTAATTCCGATGATCATCCTTCGTTTATTATTATCGCTGTAATATTTTTTATAGAATTGAGTGCAGATCTGCATTGTAGCCTTATCCTTAAACGGATTCATTACTTCGATCTCATGGGGAAGATCAATATTTAAATGAAGATGTTTAAAAAAAGTAAGAATG
>DATCOF010000085.1:0-6233 GCA_036564845.1 Chitinophagaceae bacterium
GGAAAAGAGGCGTTAAAGAAGATAACTCCGACATAAAAAAAGTTTTAAGAAGAGCAACAGATAACGATATAAATAAATGGAAGGAAACCAAAGCCCGTGAAAAAGATGTGTTGATAAGAAGCCGTGCCATGGCAAGACAATTAAAGGTTGATCTTAAAATGGCCGAGGTGGAAATTCAGGCTGATGGCAGAAAAGCAACATTCTTTTACATTGCTGATGACAGGGTTGATTTTAGGGAACTGATAAAAGTATATGCCGGTGAATTTAAGGTTAAGGTAGAGATGAAGCAGATAGGTGCAAGGCAGGAAGCGGGAAAGGTTGGCGGTATCGGAAGTTGTGGAAGAGAATTATGTTGCTCTACATGGCTCACAGATTTTAAAAGCGTGAACACACAGGCGGCCCGTTACCAGAATTTAAGCATAAACCAAACAAAGCTTAGCGGCCAGTGTGGAAGATTGAAATGCTGTTTAAATTATGAGCTGGATACTTACCTTGATGCATTGCAATATTTTCCTGATGATGCAGAAGTGTTGGAAGTAACAAAGGGCAGAGCCTTCCTTATAAAGAAAGATATTTTCAGAAATATAATGTGGTACACCATGCCGGAAAGCACAAAGCATTATCCGGTTTCAATTGAAGAGGTTAAAAAAATTCAGGCACAGAACAGGCAGGGAATAAAACCTGATGCGTTGGAAACTGTAGAAGTTACCACAGGCAAACCAAAAGAAATTGAACCCGAATTTGTTGATGTTGTCGGACAAATAAGTTTACGTTCTTTAGAAAAAAATACACAAAAGCGAAGAGCAAAAGAAAGAGGACAACAAAATCAAAACAGGCCTCAGCAAAATCGTTCACAACAAGGTGGCCCTCAAAATGGACCACAGCAAAGAGGACCACAACAGGGCAATCCTCAAAACCGTCCGCAGAGGCCGCCGCAACAAAGACCTCCGCAAAATCGTCCGCCACAGAATAGGCCGCCGGAGGGACCGCGGGGGAAGTAGTAGGGGAATTAAGTCCATAGCTAAGGATATTCTTATATTAAGAATTCTACAAACTTTTAAAACAATTGCACATTGATGACATCACAAGAACATTTGGAGGTAACCATAAGACTATGGTATTGTACTGTAACGGAATTAGAAAGTATGAAGGAGTTTTTAAACAATGATAAAATTAATACCCAATTTTACAGAAGATTATTTATTAGAAATATATTTTCGGTAATAGAAACATACTTATATGTGACAAAAGAGCTTGTAAAGAATAAACTTGTTATTGATAAAAATACAAATCAGATTTCTTGGTCAGATTTAACAATCCTAAATGAAAAGAAAGCGGTTTTGGATACACAAGGGAATGTAAATGTTATGGATGACTTTCAAAAATTTGAACCGTCCTTGAGATTTACTCTTAATATTTTCGCAAAAATTTTTGGAGCTGATTTGCCGAAATACGGAGATAGTAACTTTGAGAAGTTAAAAAAGCTTTCTAAAAGAAGAAATGATATAACACATCCCAAATCATTAGAAGAGCTTGTAATTTCAGATCAGGAAATTATAGATACTGTTTCAATGTTTTCATGGTTTATGCATACACATACTGAGATAAATAAAAAGTTCTTAGAATGGATGATTATGAAAAGCGAAAATTGATATAATTTATGTTTAAAAATGATTATTTTGGAGGAATGAAAAACATACTACTTGTACTATTAATCTTGCCTCTAATTTCATTTTCACAAAGGCATAAAGAAATTGTAGATACTTCTCGTTACACTATTTTCCCGGAAGAAAATAAAGAAGTTCTTTATACTGGCGTTGTAAATGTCGACAGCAATCTAAAAAAAGATGAACTGTATGTTAGAGCAAGAGCTTGGTTTGTTAACGAATATAAATCTGCAAAGGATGTAATTCAAATGGAAGATAAGCAAGCAGGAGAAATTATCGGAAAAGGATTGATTAGTGCTATTTATACAGAAGGAAGAGGACTATTAGCGATTCAGTGGAAAATAACTATTTGGCATACAGTATCGGTCTTTGTAAAAGATGGAAAGTATAAATATGAAATAAAAGATATAAATGGAAGTTATTACTCTGAAACTTTTCATGAGGAACGACCGTGGAATATCGGCAATAAGTATATCTCGTACTATAATCAAAAATATTATGTACCCTTTTTAAATAGTGTAGATGAGAAATTTAAACAGATAATCTCTGATTTGAACTCTGCTATGAATGCCCCTCTTAAAAATAAAGATTGGTAAATTAAAGAGATTTTACCTTATGTCTATTGAAGTTTCCAATCTCACAAAAATTTACGGACAGCAAAAAGCAATTGATAATATTTCCTTTAAAATTGATAAGGCAGAAATTGTAGGTTTCCTCGGACCGAACGGTGCTGGAAAATCTACAACAATGAAGATCATCACAGGTTTTTTAGAAGCTGATAAAGGAAATGCATTTGTAAGCGGTTTAAATGTGCAGAGCGATAAACTGGAAACAAAAAAGAAAATTGGTTATCTCCCTGAAGGCAATCCTTTGTATTATGAAATGTATGTGAGAGAATATTTAGAATTCATTGCTAATGTTCACCAAATAAAAAATATAAAGAACAGGATTGAAGAAGTAATCGCACTAACAGGATTAACTGTTGAAAGCAAAAAGAAAATAGGACAGTTAAGCAAAGGTTATAAACAGCGTGTAGGCTTGGCAGCAGCGCTTATTCATGACCCTGAAGTTTTAATTCTTGATGAGCCAACCAGTGGCTTAGATCCAAACCAGATCGTAGAAATAAGAGATGTAATAAAAGATCTTGGCAAAAATAAAACAGTGCTTTTTTCTTCTCACATATTACAGGAAGTGGAAGCCATCTGCGACAGGGTGATCATCATCAACAAAGGAAGTATTGTAGCCGATGATCAGTTAAACAACCTGCAAAAAACAAATAAAAATGCTCATGCTGTTTTGGTTCAATTTAAAGAAGCTGTTGACCAGAAATTATTAGAACAAATAAAAGAAGTAGATAAAATAGAACAACTACAAACCACAAACCTGCCTACCGGACAGGCAGGCTACAAACTGCAAACTACAAACCCTGAATCAGTAAGAAGGCAGTTACTTGAATTGAGTTTGCAACACAATCTGAATATCGTTTCTTTGCAAAGCGAAAGCCATAGCCTTGAAGAAGTATTTAGAAATTTGACAAATTAAAATTTTAAATTTGTAGTATTATGCCTGCAATAAAAAACAAAGAAAAAATTCTTCAATTGGTAAATGAACTTCCCGAAAAAGAGTTGGGTAAAGTAGTTTCCTTAATGGAAAAATTAAATAAGCCTAATAAAAAAATTCCTGAAAAGTACAGGGCTATTTACGAAATTAAAGGAATGTTTAAAGATTGTATGAGCAGCAGTGAAGATTTTGCAAAACGCAAACAGGAAGAAAAATTATTAGACAGATAAAGAATGAAAGTTTTCGTTTTAGATGCCTGTGCGTTTATTGCATTCTTAAAGAATGAAAAAGGTCATGTTATAGTCGACGATATTTTTAAAGATGCTATCGATGGCAAATGCAAAATTTTCCTACATAGAACTACTTTCTTAGAAGTATACTATGAATTTCTTCGCTCCTCGGGTAAAAAAATTGCAGATGAGTTATTTACTTCAGTGTCAACCCAACCAATAATTCTCATTTACAAAATGGATAACAATTTTATTAAACATGCGGGTTTTTATAAAGTGAATTACAAAATATCTTTTGCAGATTGCTTTGTACTTGCATTGGCAACTATAAAAAAAGCGAGTATCATTTCATCTGACCATCACGAATTTGATGATATTAAGAAATCAGCTTCTTTACAATTTAAATGGATACGATAATTTATATAAAAAAATAAACAAATGAGTTACATCGCAAGCATTCACGCACGACAAATTTTAGACAGCCGCGGAAACCCTACCATAGAAGTAGATGTGTTAACAGAGAATGAACATTTAGGAAGAGCAGCCGTTCCATCAGGCGCAAGTACCGGTGTACATGAAGCAGTTGAACTCCGTGATAATGATAAAAAATTATATGGCGGCAAAGGAGTATTGAAAGCTGTAAAAAATGTGAATGTGTTGCTTGCAGAAAAACTGGAAGGCTGGGATGTTGCCGACCAAACCGGAATAGACCAAATGATGATTGAACTTGATGGCACAGAAAATAAAAGTGAGCTTGGCGCAAACGCAATGCTGGCGGTTAGTTTAGCGGTTGCAAAAGCAGCAGCGCTGGAAGCAAACCTTCCTTTATATCGCTACATCGGCGGAACAAATGCAAAGACGTTACCCATCCCAATGATGAATATTTTAAATGGCGGCGCTCATGCAGATAATAAAATAGACTTCCAGGAATTTATGGTAATGCCTGTTGGCGCTTCTTCATTTAGTGAAGGATTGCAATGGGGTGTTGATATTTTTCATGCATTAAAAACTGTTCTCAAGAAAAAAGGATTCAGCACCAACGTTGGCGACGAAGGCGGCTTTGCTCCCAATATTCAAAGCAACCAGGAAGCTATTGAAACTGTATTGACTGCTATTGAAGCGGCGGGTTATAAAACAGGATCTCAAATTGCAATTGCTATGGATCCGGCAGTTAGTGAAATGTATGACAGCGCTTCCAAAGAATATCACTTTCATAAAAGTGATGGAACAAAATTAAGTATAGAAAAGATGGTTGGCTTTTGGGAAAGCTGGGTAAATCAATATCCAATAATTTCTATTGAAGATGGTATGGCAGAAGATGATTGGGACGGTTGGAAAATGCTTACAGAAAGATTGGGAAAAAGAATTCAGTTGGTGGGTGATGATCTTTTTGTAACCAATGTAACCCGCCTGCAGCAAGGGATTGACAAGGGTATTGCAAATGCATTACTCGTAAAAGTAAACCAGATAGGAACATTAACTGAAACAATAAATGCAGTTACATTAGCGCAGCATAATGGGTTTAATACCATCATGAGCCATCGCAGCGGTGAAACTGAAGACACCACAATTGCTGACCTTGCGGTTGCATTAAATTGCGGACAAATAAAAACAGGCTCTGCCAGCAGAACAGACAGGATCGCAAAATACAACCAGTTAATAAGAATAGAAGAAATGTTGGCAGAAAACGCTGTTTATCCAAAAGGAAAAATTAAATTTGGGAAATAAAGGTGTCAGGCCATTCAAAATGCCAGACACTTGTAAAACAATACTCTTGGAAAATTTTTCTGAAAACGAATCTCAAAAACCTACCGGATGGTCAAGGTTCTCGTGGGTAAAAAACAAATACCTTATTATGGCTCTTGGCTTTGTAGCGTGGATGCTTTTTATGGACAGGAATGATCTGCCTACCCAATGGAAAAGAGTTCAGGAATTAAAAACTTTACAACAAAGCGAAAGGAATATGGATAAGCAGATAAGTGATACAAAGGAGGAGCTTGAACTGTTGAAAACAAATCCTTCTACCTTAGAGAAATATGCCCGTGAAAAGTATATGATGAAGAGAGATAATGAAGATCTTTATATAATAAGTACTGCAAAGCAGTAAATTTACTGTTCAATACAATATTTTTTTTTTAACGACGTTTATAAAACTGAATTGGATATATTTTCACTAACCAAAAGTTATTAACCTTGTCTATGCACAATTTTACACCAGAAGATCTGGTACAACACCTGTACAACGAAACTTCCCCGCAAAAGTCCACAGCTATAATGGCTGCATTAGAAACGGACTGGTCGTTAAGGGAAATGTACAATGTAATCGTTTCAGGGCAAAAAAGGCTTGAAGTTTTACAACTTGCCCCGCGTCAAGAAGCTGTAAACAAAATTTTGCGCTATGCCGAAAAGGCAAATGCCGAATTGCACCCTCATTAAAAAACTACAGAATTAACTTACTTTCGTCCTGCCATTTACCCCGGCAGGACGTTTTATTTATGACCAAAAAAGAACGCTATAAATTCACTATAGAATATTTTCTTACGCATGCTCCCAATGCAGAAACAGAACTTATTTATGATGGCGCTTATCAATTGCTTGTAGCTGTTATTTTATCTGCACAATGCACTGATAAAAGAATTAATCTTACCACCCCTGCGATCTATGAAAAGTATCCTGATGTTTTTTTATTGAGTAATGCAGATCATGAAGAATTATTTCAACTGATAAAAAGTATTTCTTACCCAAACAATAAAACAAAACATCTTATTGGTATGGC
>DATCOF010000086.1:0-8542 GCA_036564845.1 Chitinophagaceae bacterium
TATGGTTAAGCCTATAAGAAATAATATCATTTTTAAACCATTTTTAGGAGATGAGATGAGTTCGGGTGGAATTATTGTACCAGAAAATATACGTGGTGAATCTGATAAAGGATTAATTGTAGCGGTAGGCGAAGGGACAAAAAATCATCCTATGTATCTTAAAGAAAACACAGTTGGATTCCGAGTGAAAGGTTGGGGTGAGCTTATTGAAGATAATGGAGAAAAATATTATTTAATGGAAGATTCAGCAATCATAGCTTTAAATTAATTCAAGATGGGACAAAGACAAGCGTATATAACTTTAGACAGTTGCATTACTGATTACTTAGGGGAAAGTGAGCAATCAATACACAGGTATAAGAAATGTTTTGATATTGCTTTTAGAGGGCTTGATAATATGGGTATTGATTTTTTTTACCAAATACAAACAGTAAAGTTGCCTATTAATGCAAACGGAACTGTTACCCTACCATCTAATTGTTTGAATGTAATTAAAGCAGGAATATTAAATGGTGCAGGCGAAATAGCTCCATTAAACTCAAACAGTAAACTAACAACATACGCAGATTTACTACCTGACAGAATTGCTAAAACGCAAGGCAATTCAATACCTAATTGGGATATAAATTGTAATGGGGGATGGTATTATAATTATTGGGCGAATGGGGGCTATACTAACTTATATGGATTACCAAGTGGTGCGCCTTTTATTGGAAGTTATAAATATGACAGCTTTAATGGAGTGATTGTACTCGATGCAAATTTTCAATTTGATTATTTAATGGTGGAATGTTTAGTAAGCCCAATAGAGGGACAGGAATATTATATTCCTATCCAATTTAGAGAAGCATTGATAGCATGGATGGCATGGTTGGATATTCGCAACATACCTTCATCAAGGCGTGGTAATTTAGGAGATAAAAGGGATAGGAGAGCAGAATTTTATAACCAAAGAAGATTGGCTAAAGCGCAGTATAATCCATTTGATATTAATGCGGCCTATCAAGCAAGTTTAGAACAGATAAGATCAACAGTAAAAGGTTAAATAAATGCCGTTAGGAGATCCAACATTACCAATAAATCCATCATTACCTGTAATATTAGGTTCAGGAATAGTTTCTATATATGGTGCGCCAAGTGTGAATGGGATATTGACAAATGATGTGAATTTACAATTTGGAATAATAAACCAGTTCCCCAATTCAGGGGCTGGCACGTTTTCTATTAACCAATCAGTAATGTTTAGGTTATCAGATGCAGAAGTGATTACTTATGGTAGTATTCCTTATTTTTTATTGCCGGAAGATAAAATAATATTAACTGAAAATAATGTAGAGCCAATACCTTGATAGACGTAAGAAACATATTTGTTGGAGGATTAGACCTGGATAACTCATACCATGTAGTAGGAAAGACTGCTTATATTGATGCGTTAAATATTACCAGAGATCAAATAGATGGAAGCCATGATAATGAAATATCAAATATTGTAGGTAATCAAAAAGTAAATTATTCTTACCCAAGTGCAGGTGTTGTTATCGGGGCATATCCTTTTTCTTTAAGAAATGTAATTTATTTTTTCAGGTATAGTGCGACAGGGTATAATGGAGTGTATGAGTATAACAGAACATCAGGTGTTATCACAAAAATATTTGAAAGCCTTGTAGATAGTGCAACGGATATTTTAAATTTTACAGAACATAATAAAATAACTTCTGTAAATATTTACCCAAGTGACACAGGTGATTTGCTTTTCTTTCTTGACAGTTTAGGAAGACCAACAGAAATGAATATTACAAGATTTAAGAATGGTGAATACACGCCTGTTACACGATCAATAATTGATGTAATAAAAATACCTCCATTAGTACCTCCAACATCTGTTTATTATGGTGATATTACAAGGAGAACAAACAGTACAAGAAACAAACTATTTAGATTTAAAGAACGCTGGCATTATGATGATAATGAAACAAGCTGCCCAAGCCCTATAAGTAAAGTTCCTTATCCAATAAATGTTTTAGATGATACCTATACAAGCGTTATCACAAATAACAATGTTATTTTATTAAACGTAAGTAGCGGGGCAAAGAATGTAAAGGCGGTAGAGATTTTAATGAGTTATGTTGACAAAACAAATACATGGTCGGATTTTGCAAGTGTAGAAATAGTAAATAAAGCAGATAATGGATGGGGAGATAATAATACATTCCCTTATGCTTTTTATAATGATAGTACCTACCCGTTTATTAATTTAAAAGAGAGTATTCAGCTTTATGACTATGTTCCTGATTATGCTAATTGCCAGGATTTAGCCAATGGTAATGTGCCGGTATATTTTGGTATTAAAGAAGGGTTAAGCCGTATTATAACACCTAATGTTGTAAATACAATATTAACAGTGGCGGCGGGAGCGGGAGGTAGTGTCGGTAATTTAGATGGTATTATTTCAAAAAATGTAAGTGGCGGCGGTAATCCTCCATTCAACACCCATTGGGAAATGGATTATACTTTTAGTGGCATACCAGCAGTAGGAACATTAGTTACAATAAAAGTTAGGAGAAAGTCAGATGGGTTTGAATTTTTTGCAACATCTTATACAACTATTTCGGGAGATACTGCCGATACAGTTTCATTGCAATTAATTGCAAATAATACTGCACCAGATATAAATGTATCTCATCCAAACGCATACATAATAGAACTTGCAATTAAGAAAAGTGTTTATGAGCCATTACCCTTAAATGGTTTTTATTCTTTACTTACAATAACACCACCAGGCACATCACTTGCGCCAAATTCAATACCAGCATGGTTATGGAGTACGCAAAGAAATATCGGATTGGAATATTTTAATACACAAGGGAAAACAAATGGGGTATTATATAATGCGAAAGTATCGTTTCCTGCGTATGCAGAAAACGGAAGCCACATCCCATTACTACCGTATATAAATGTAAAAATTTATCATCTGCCTCCAATATGGGCAACAAGTTTTCAATTTGTATTTACCGCAGAATCAACAATACCCTTCTTTTGGGTAACAGCAGATGTGAACACAACAGAGAGCGCCTATATTTATTTTGATATAACTAATCTTCCACTTAATCAAAAGAAATTTCCCTCAACAAATCAGGTAGTAAGTTATACAGCACAAGACGGAGATAGACTACGGTTGATAAGGAGAATGAATGATAACACAGTGTTTGCAGATACTTACGATGCAGCAGTGGAAGGATTGGTAGTTGAACCTATAATTAATGGGGTTGCGCAAACGGGTAAGCAGTTTATAAAGATAAAAAAAATTGCACCATTTTCATCAGTAGATTATACTACTAAAAACTTTGTAATAGAAGTTTACAGACAGGGGCAACAAGTACCGAATACCGAAAATGCACCATTCTTTGAATTAGGTAGGCAGTACCCAACTATATTAGACAGCATAGGCGTATTGGTACATGGCGGCGAAGTAACGAATCAGGATACAGTAGGTAATATACCGGCAGAATTTAATTTATATGATGGGGATTGTTATTTCAGAAGCAGAACAGCCGTCTTATCTGAAACCGGAACATCTACATTTAATGTTATGGATAGAAATTTTGTAGATTTTTATATAAGTGCAGTAAGTAGTTTACAGGGTCGGGCTTCACTCATTGATATAAATGCAAAGCCATCTTATTTTGGTGCGTATGGAAGATTTGGGCAAGCGTATCAACCGAATACAAATATCAATGGATTGTGCAGATTTTTTCAAGATAATGATTATGATAAATGCGATATTTCTAATGGGGATATGATGCTAATAAAAGTGAGAGATAGGTTTATAAGAACATTCCAAAAATTAAAAGTTGGAAGGATACCATTATTTAGTGAGATTAAAAAAGATGCAACAGGTAATAATATTTTATTTGATACTGATAAATTATTAAATCCAATTCAATATGATGTAGGTGATTTTGGTATAGGTGAAAATTCGGAAAGTTTAGCATCACATGATTATGCAGATTGGTTTACAACAAATATAAAAGGTGCAGTGTGTAGGGTTAGTGATAATGGAGTTGATAATGTAAGTAAACTGTATAATGTAGATAGCTGGGCAACAGAAAATTTACCATTGAGAACAGGTAATAGCAAAGTGTATGGAGCATTTGACCAAAGAAAAGGAAGTTATATAATAGCAGTGGAAGCATCAGGAGATTCACCGGCGCAAACAATAAATTTTTCTTCGCATAATCAAAATGATTCATCTTTTGAATCGTTTCTTTCATTCCATCCTGAAATGATGTGTTGTTTAGGAGTGCTACTTGTGTCATTTAAAAATGGAGATTTATACACACATGATAGTACAATATATAACCGTTTTTATGGTATTGATTATCCAAGTTATATAACATTTGTATTTAATGAATATCCATTGCAAAGGAAATCTTTTCAATCAGTAGAAGAAATAAGTAATACCGTTTGGGGTTGTCCTGAAATAATTACATCATTGAATACTTACGGTACAGTATCACAACAAAGTAATTTAGTAGAGGCAGAATTTACGCAGTTAGAAGGCGGTTATTGTTCTTCATTTAAAAGAGATACTAACTCGCCGGGAGGTAAGATAAACGGGCAAAGTTTAAAAGGATTTTATACAACAATAAAGTTTCAAAAAAATACTGCGGATAGTTTAATAACTTTAGCACTGTGTAAAGTTTATTTTATAAATTCTCCCTTAAATACACAGTAACTAAAATGGAAGAAATAATAGAATTAGAGAAAACAAAAAATGAGAGGATTGATGAATTAGAAGCAACTATGCTCGCTGATTTAGAACCCGTTGATTGTCCGCTTATTCATAGTTTTTCACCCGGATTTTATATTCGGCAAATATTCATGCCAGCCGGGACATTACTTACAAGCCTTATTCATAAAACAAAACATTCTTATCAAGTAACAAAAGGGGTTGCTAAAGTAAAAATAAATGATGGTAAATGGAAAACGATAAAAGCAGGTCATATAGGTATAACTAAACCGGGAACCAGAAGGATATTATACATTGAATGTGATTGTGTGTGGACTACGTTTCATCATATTTTAGAAATCGAAGAACCATTAGACAATAGTAAAGAAGAAATAGATAGGGCAGTTGAAATGATAGGCGACAGAATAATTGAACCTCATATAAACCCATTACTGGACGGCATTATTAAAAACAATGTGCTATTAAAAAGTATTCAAAATGGTTAACATGGAAACATATTTAATAACAATTTAAAATTAATTACAATGGCCTGGGTAGCAGCAGCGAGTACAGCAATAGGATTAGGACAAGCAGTGGTGGGTGGCATAAAAGCGCATAAGGCGCAAACGGGGCTTGAAAATATGGCTAACAACTATCAGCCTAATCAATCTATAATGGATTACTATAATAAAGCACTCTCAAAATATAGTGCTAATCCATACACAAGTGCAGCCTATCAAAATAGAACAAATACAATTCAAAGAAATCTTGCAACAGGAATAAGTGCTACACAAGATAGGCATGGAGGGTTAGCTTCTATTGGAGGATTAGTACAAGGAGCAAACGATGCAAATGCAAATGCAGCATCACAAGCAGAATCGCAACAAAGAGCAGATTTATCACAACTTGGAACAGCAACAGGAATGAAAGCAGCAGAGGATTTTAAACCATTTGAAATTAAATATAATTTGCTTGGGATGAAAGCAAGCGGTGCAAATGCAGAAGAGGCAGCAGGAATAAAAAATGCTTTTGGAGGATTGCAAAGTGAAGCGGATTTAAAATTAGCAGATAAAATGTACAGTGATGGAACAACAGGTATTGAAAAATATAAAACAACAAGAAATACAGGTTTTAGTACTCGGTAAAAATATTATAGCAAATGCCATTAATTAATCCTTCTAATCTATATCATGGAGCAGCAGTTGTCTTAGATAGCAGCCCTACAGTAAAATTTGCTGCTCAATTAATGGCTCATCAACAAGCGAAGAGAGATGCTTTAGACCAATATTATTCTAAACTACAAGACCAAACATTAGGACAGGAAGATAAAATGCGTCCGCAAGATATTCAGAACGATCCTAATGGTAAATATAAAGGGTGGGGGAGCGATTTTAATGATTTGCAAATGTTTTATATGAATCCTGAAAACAAAAAAAACATTCTTAACCCCAGCAAAGATGGGTATAAAACATTAAATCAATATAATGCTATGCACTCAAGTCTTATCGCAAAAGCAAGAGACTCAAAAAGTGCAGCAGCAGATGATAAAGTAATAGATACCCACAGACTTTCAGGTAAATGGAATCCAACGGATGCTGACTTTAACGAAGTACATCAATTGAGTAAAAGTATTTATGATAAGACAAGGCAAATAACAGAGCAAGACCCTACAAGTGGATTACCAATAACAAGAGACCCATCAGTATCTAATTTATCTGTAAACTATCCTGCTTTTGATGCAACAAAACAAATGCAGTTTGATAAAAATGTAGTAGGGGGGATTAAGCCTGAAAAAACTTATAACGAAAAAAATGCAAGAGTAGATAAAACAACAGGAGAAATATTCTTACCATTTAATGAATCATATTCGCCAGAAAAAATAAAAACAATTGCAGATAATGCAGGTAAAATAAATTTACGTTCACCGGAAGGAATACATTATACACAACAATTAAATGAGTTAGCTAAAAATCCTGATGCTTTAGAAACAGCATCGAAACTTTATCAATCAGTATATGGTAAAACTAATACAGATGGTAATCCTAATTTAGTTGATACACCACAAAAAGTTGCACAAACAGAACAGATAATGAAACTGCAACAAGCGGGTAAATCAGGAGAAGAAAAAGTTACTGATTGGCAAACTAAACAGAGATTACAAAACCAATTTGCGAAAGAACAGCAAGCAAGATCAATATCAGCAGGATATAATAAACAGCAATATGGTTTTGAACATACAGATAAAAATAAACTATCTGATGATGAGATTAATAAATATGTAACCGATGGTGTAGATGCTGTGACAAGTGGAGATGATAATAAAATTAATCAATGGGGTAAAACATTGTTGGCGGCATCTGGGGGTAAACTTGAAAGTGTAAAAACAATAAAAAGTAAAGTTGGTGCGCCATCACAAGTAATGTTTACAATGATAGAAAAACAGCCTTATACAGAAAATGGTGTAACTAAAGTAAGAGATGTTTATGTAGACCACGCATTTAATGCAAACAGCCCTGTATTAAAAGAAGAACTGACACAAATAGTAGGGCAAACATTTAAAGGAACTACAGCTCCTAATACAAAATCAATTTTGAAAAATAGAGGAACAGTAATGCCGCAAACAACAACTCCATCACATAAAACAATAAGTGGCAGTACAATAAAATCATTAGTAGGTAAAAAAGGATATGAGGGATATAGTGAGCAAGAGATAAAGGATTATTATAAATCAAATGGATATGAAGTAAAATAATGAAACAAATATTTTTACATAAGAAAGAAAGTAACTCAATTGTATTGACGAGTGTGTATGCTATGGTAGATGATGAGGATTACGAAAGGTTATCTAAGAATAAGTGGTATATAATGAGATTATATCATTGTAATACCGACATACTATATGCCAGAAGATATGAAGGGTCGCCTAAGAATGGTAATCATAAAGCTATTTTAATGCACAGAGAGGTTTTAGGCGCAACAAGTAGATTAGAAAAGATTGACCATAAAGATGGTAATGGATTAAACAATCAAAAAAATAATATTAGAAAATGTACTCATAGCGAAAATATGTCTAACAGAAAGGTATCACATAAAAAATCTAATAAATATTTAGGAGTATTTTTTAAGAAAAACGAAGACTCATATCAGGCAGCATTAAAAAAAGACGGGAAAGTTTATTCAACTGGTTATTTTAAAACTACTGAACAAGCCGCACAAGCATACAATGATTTGGTATTGAAATATAACCCTATTTATGGTAGATTAAATATTATAATATAATGTCTTTCGACCCATTATTACCACCGCCACCCAAAAAACAGAAATCTTCTATAGGAGAGGATTTGTTGCCGCTACCTCCAAAAAAAAAAGGGAACGATGGTATCACAGATTCTACACCTACATCTGTTCCCTTAATATCTCAATCACAATCTCAAGAAAATAATAATCCATTCCCTTCTGTTCCCGATATTGGAAGTACAGTAACACAAGATCCTGCTGAAAATAAAGTTGGTAATTTAGGACAGCAAGCAGGTTTTTTCAATTTTGGGATGCCATCTATTAGTGATCTAACAAAGCAACAAAGATCAGTTTCAGATAATACTTTAGATACTCATGTAGCTAACTCAATTAATAATCAGGATTTTCAAACTAATGGTGCAGAAAGAATTAAAGTAAAGAATGATAAAATTCAGGAAGCAATAAAAAATACTGCTGAAAAATATCTTAAAATAAAAGGTATTGCAAATCCAAATCCATCTCAATTAAACGAACAAATTAAAGTGGGACAGGATGCTTTACAAAGAGGTGATGTAT
>DATCOF010000087.1:0-7804 GCA_036564845.1 Chitinophagaceae bacterium
ACTGGCGCTATCTCTACACTTCAGAAGAAGATGAACGTTCTCCATTTTATGGAAGAGAATACAGCGAATTTGAATTTTCCCAAACTGTTTACAATTATTATATTCATCCACAATGGGATGAATTTGGAAGCTCAACTTTATACATAAAAATTTTGATGGCAGATTATGCGGAAGGATATGCGATCATTGAAATGCTTGGTGAATGGAATGATGCGATCTATAATGATATCATGACTTTTAAAAGAGATGTCATTGACCTGATGATAAGAGAAGGCATAACAAAATTTATTTTGATCGAGGAGAATGTTTTAAATTTTCACAGCAGCGACGACAGTTATTATGAAGAATGGTTTGAAGAAGTAACAGACGAAGGAGGTTGGATAATTTGCCTAAACATGCCCGAACAAACGCAATATGATTTTAAAAAAGCCCGCCTGAACCATTACATAGAATTAATGAATGTTCCGCAATGGCGAACTGTAAAGCCGGATCTTTTATTTGCACAGCTTGATAATATTTTGATCAAGCGTCTTGGCATTTAAATTTTAGTGATAACTGATTTATATCACTCTTTACTTTTTTTTGAACTTCCTGTAGTATTTTTGCACATCTGAAATTTATCCAACGCTTCTTTTATGACATGGAAACAGTTTTTCACTTCTTCTCTCGGGAAAAAATACATAATGGGTTTCACCGGTTTTTTTCTCATAACATTTTTAATTGTTCATTGCTTTATTAACGGCATGATCGTATTTAGTGATAATGGTGAAACCTTTAATCACTGGGCATCCTTTATGGGTACCAACTGGATTGTAAGGGTGGTGGAAATAGGATTGTTCTTAGGATTGATCTTGCACATCGTGCAGGGATTAATGTTGTGGGGCCAAAATAAAAAAGCACGGCCTATAAAATATTCCGTTAGCAAATTTAGAGATGGCAAATGGTATAGCAGAAGTATGGGTTTGTTAGGAACATTGATTCTTATGTTCCTAATTATTCATTTATATCATTTTTGGACGCCATCACGATTTGGAGGAATGTTGGGCGTTCACACACTCCAGGAAACTACACTTACAACTTACAATGGCCAGGAGGTTCATAATTTATATGCAGAAATGCAAATCGTTTTTCAAAACTTATGGGTTGTGATCGTGTATGTGTTAGGCGTGTTTGCATTAGCCTGGCATTTGCTGCATGGTTTTCAAAGTGCATTTCAAACGTTTGGGCTTATGCACAAAAAATATTCATCATTAATAAAAGGTATCGGTGTTTTTTATTCAATTGTAATTTGTTTGTTGTTTGCACTAATGCCAATTTCAATTTATTTAAAATGGTTTAGTTAACTACCAACAATAAAACTTTAAACTACAAACTAAAGTATGGGTTTAGATGCAAAAATTCCTGAAGGTGAACTTGAAAAAAAGTGGAGTGATTATAAGAGCCATGTAAAGCTGGTAAATCCTTTTAACAAACGCAAGTTAGAGGTTATCGTTATCGGCACCGGCCTCGCAGGAGCCTCTGCTGCTGCATCTTTAGGAGAAATGGGCTATAAAGTAAAAGCATTTTGTTTCCAGGATAGTCCGCGCCGGGCACACAGCATTGCAGCGCAGGGAGGCATTAATGCGGCCAAGAATTATCAGAATGATGGTGACTCAGTTTTTAGATTATTTTATGATACAGTAAAGGGCGGTGATTACCGATCAAGAGAAGGAAATGTTTATCGCTTAGCAGAAGTGAGCGCAGCAATAATTGATCAATGTGTTGCACAGGGTGTTCCGTTTGCGAGAGAATATGGAGGATTGCTTAGCAACCGCTCATTTGGCGGAACGCAGGTACAGCGTACGTTTTACGCCGCAGGGCAAACAGGCCAGCAATTATTATTAGGCGCATACAGCGCTTTGGAAAGACAGGTTGCATTGGGAAATGTAACTATGCATAGCCGTCATGAAATGCTTGATGTAGTAACTATTGATGGTAAAGCAAGAGGAATTATTGCAAGAGATCTTGTAACAGGAAAATTAGAAAGACATTTTGGACATGCAGTATTATTATGCTCCGGCGGATATGGAAATGTATTTTATTTAAGCACCAATGCAATGGGCAGCAATGTTACAGCCGCATGGAAGGCACATAAAAAAGGAGCATACTTTGGCAATCCCTGCTTTACACAAATTCATCCAACATGTATTCCGGTTAGTGGCGAGTATCAAAGCAAACTTACTTTGATGAGCGAAAGTTTGCGCAACGATGGAAGAATATGGGTTCCCAAAATAAAAAATGATAACAGGAAAGCAATTGATATTCCTGAAGCAGAAAGAGATTATTATTTAGAAAGAAGATATCCTGCATTCGGTAATCTTGTTCCAAGAGATGTTGCCTCAAGAGCTGCAAAAGAAAGATGTGACGAAGGCTATGGCGTAGGTACAACAAAGCTTGCAGTGTATCTTGATTTTGCTGATGCAATAAAAAGATATGGTTCAATTGAAGTAGGAAAAAATAATATTCAGAATGCTGATGAAGCAGAAATCATCCGGCTTGGAAAAGAAGTTGTTGCCGAAAAATATGGTAATCTTTTCGAGATGTATGAAAAGATAACAGGAGAAAATCCGTACGAATTACCGATGAGAATTTATCCTGCTGTGCATTATACAATGGGAGGCTTGTGGGTAGATTATGAATTGAGGACAACCGTTCCCGGTTTATATGCATTAGGTGAAGCAAACTTTAGCGATCATGGCGCTAACAGGCTCGGGGCCTCAGCATTGATGCAGGGTTTGGCTGATGGTTATTTTGTTATTCCTTACACTTTAGGAAATTATTTAGCAGATGAAATTCGCACTGCATCAATTCCTCTTACACATCCTGCATTTGAACAAACTGAAAATGAAGTAAGAGAAAGAATAGAAAAATTGATGAGCATACAGGGAACAGAATCTGTAGAAAGTTTTCATAAGCGTCTTGGGAAAATTATGTGGGATAAATGTGGAATGGCCCGTAATGAAGAAGGATTAAGATCTGCCATTGAAGAAATAAAACAATTAAAAATTGAATTCTGGAATAATGTTAGAATTCCCGGAGAAATAAATGAAATGAATTTTGAATTGGATAAAGCCGGTCGTGTGGCCGACTTTATTGAGTTGGGAGAATTGATGTGCATGGATGCACTTAACCGCAAAGAAAGCTGTGGCGGGCATTTCCGTGAAGAGATGCAAACAGAAGAAGGCGAAGCAAAACGGGATGATTCAAATTTTAGTTACGTGGCTGCATGGGAATACAACGAAAAAGGAGAAGAGGAATTACACAAAGAGCAATTACATTTTGATGTGGTGCATCCAAGTCAAAGGAGTTATAAATAAATTTGACAATTCGGTAATTTGACTATTTGACAATTAAGCAATGAGATTAGAAGGAAATGAAAATATTATTATTAAAAAAACAATTGAGTTTTCATTAGCTATAATTGAATATGTAGAATTATTGGAGCAGAATAAAAAATATGTTATCGCTAAGCAACTTCTAAGATCAGCAACATCAATAGGCGCCAATGTACATGAGACGCAAAATGCTGAAAGCAAAATTGATTTTATTCATAAATTTAAAATTGCTGCTAAAGAAATTGAAGAAACAAGATATTGGTTAATTCTCTGTCAGCATTCTAAAAACTACCCTGACTGCGAATCCCTACTTAATGATTTGTATTCTATCGATAAAATAATAACAAAAATTCTTTCAACAAGTAAACAGCAACTAATTGCCAAATAATCAAATTATCAAATAGTCAAATTAGTCTATGGAACATTATAACATGAATCTTAAATTAAAAGTTTGGCGGCAGAAGAATGCATCTGCCAAAGGAAAATTTGAAACATTTGAAGTTCAAAGTATTTCTTCAGAGATGTCTTTTTTAGAAATGTTTGACGTGCTGAATGAAAGATTGGTGAACGAAGGAAAAGATCCTGTAGCTTTTGATCATGATTGCCGCGAAGGAATTTGCGGATCTTGCAGCATGTATGTAAATGGACAGGCACATGGCCCGTGGGAAAAAAATACGGTTTGCCAGTTACACATGCGTGCATTTAAAGATGGTGATACAATTGTTGTTGAACCATGGCGTTCAGGTGCATTTCCGGTGATAAAAGATCTTGTAGTTGACCGTGGAGCTTTCGATAGAATTATTCAGGCAGGAGGTTTTGTATCAGTGAATACAGGCAATGCTGTTGATGCAAATTCTCTTCCGATAGAAAAACAAAAAGCTGATGAATCATTTTTTGCTGCATCATGTATCGGTTGCGGTGCCTGCGTTGCAGCATGCCCCAATGGTTCTGCTATGTTATTTGTAAGTGCTAAAGTTTCTCAATTGGCGTTATTGCCACAGGGGAAGCCGGAGAGAAAAACAAGAGTTCTAAATATGGTTTCTCAAATGGATAAAGAAGGTTTTGGAAACTGCACAAATATTTATGAATGCGAAGCCGTTTGCCCTAAAGGAATTTCGGTTTCTAACATTGCAAGAATGAACAGGGAATATTTTGGAGCAGGCACTACTGCTGAGGAATAATAAACCATCACTTTTTTTTTGACTTATCTTCTTTTCCCTTCTCTATAAATTCTTGTTATCACAAATAATATTACAAGTTTGGTTTTGTGATACGACTAAAGACATGATAAATATCATTTATACCATTTAATAAGTTATTAATTAGGTAATCTTAGGTACAACATTATCGCTGGCATATATTTTGACCAATATAGTTACATGTCAGGGTTTTCATTCCAAACTTTCTGAGAAGAGAATTTAATTTTAAAAAATAAGATTATGAAACATCTTAATAAATTTTTAGCAATATTTCTTCTATTATTTATTTTTTTTACAATTAATCCAAAACAGTTAAAAGCCCAGGATGCTTCTGTTAACTTCCAAATTTTTTATGATGATCTAAGCCCTTACGGACAATGGATAGATTATCCAAATTATGGTTATGCATGGGTTCCCAACGCAGGTGCTGATTTTGTTCCTTACTCTACCGGCGGGCATTGGATATGGACTGATTATGGATGGACATGGGCATCTGATTACGATTGGGGATGGGCGCCATTTCATTATGGAAGATGGCAGGATGACAGCTATTATGGATGGGTTTGGATACCGGATAATGATTGGGCTCCGGCTTGGGTTTCATGGAGAACAAGCCCCGGTTATTATGGATGGACGCCGCTTGCACCGGGCATTTCATTTAATATGGCGATAGGAAATTATAATCCACCGATTGACAGATGGATATTTTTGCCCGAAAGATATATGGGAAGAAATGATATCAGGACTTATTATCAACCGCGACAAAATAATCAAACCTATTTTAAAAATTCAAGAGTAATAAACAATACATATGTTGATAACAGCAGGCATACTACCTACATATCAGGGCCACGAAGAGAAGATGTACAAAGAGTAACAGGCACTGAAATAAAACCTTTTACAATAAGAGATAATTCCACACCAGGACAAAGAATTAATAATACAGAATTAAATATTTACCGTCCACACATATCAAGAGGCACCAATGACAGGCCTTTAAAAATAGCAGATAAAAAAGAAATAAATCCCAGAGGTGATAATCAGCTTAGGAGAAATAACAATCCTGGTAAAGAAAATAATAACAAACCTAACTCCAATGACAAATCTCTTGAACCGATAAGGCAACAGCAACAACAACAACAACCGGTTCAACAAACGCAACCGGTTCAACAACAGCCACAGGAACAGCAACCGATACAACAAACCAAACCAGTTCAACAACGGCGACAACCGGTACAACAAACCAAACCAGTTCAACAACAGCCACAACAACAGCAAAGGCAACATCGTCAACAACCAACACAACATCGTCAACAACCAACACAACAAGTTCAACAACCCACGCAACAAAGGCAACCGAAACAACAGCAAACACCGCCCCAGCAAAGAACACAACCGATACAACAACCAAGGCAACAAATACAGCCACAGCAAAGAATACAACATGTTCAACGACCAGTGCAGCAAATTCCACAGCAACAAAAAACACAACCACCTCAACAAAGGCCAGTGAAAAAGGATGGACATTAAATTCTTCATTTTATTTTTAGCTGAAACAGTTAATCCTTTATATTAGTTAGTAATATATTAGTGGGGGCTAAGCTGCACGCTTTTAACTTAACCAAGCTGCACAATAAATACTAATTTTAAGCATTAGTATTAAAAAAGATTGAAGCCCCTAAGGATACATTTTATATTTCTCTTCCTGTTATTTACGCAAGGCATTTTTGCCCAGGATCTTTCATCGCTTTCAAATCTCCGCAAAAAGTATATTTCTACAACACAAAGCATCATTCAGTTTGATAGTTTAAGTGTGGTGCCAAATACATTTACAATAAATGATTTTCCTTCCAACATGTACGAGGTTGATTATGTAAATGCTACTTTAAAATGGAAGACAAAACCTTCAGTTGAAAAAGTATTAATAAGCTATCGCGTATTCCCTTACAGGCTAAATGCAGTTACAAAAAGATTCAACTACGATAGTGTTCGCTATAATTTTTTAATTGAGCCTTCTGTTTTCAATAATAAAAAAGCTGATAAATTATTTGATTTCGGAAGCATAAATTTAACCGGAAGTATAGGCCGCGGGCTTTCATTCGGTAATAGCCAGGATGCTGTTGTTAACTCAAGTTTGAATCTGCAACTGAATGGATTTATCGGCGACAGTCTTGAATTAACGGCTGCAATCAGCGACAATAATATTCCTATTCAGCCGGAAGGTAATACGCAGAACATCCAGGATTTTGACAAAGTGTTTATGCAAATAAAAAAGAAGGGGTGGCAGGCAAATTTTGGAGACATTGATATTCGTCAAAGCAAAAATTATTTTCTCAATTTTTATAAAAGACTGCAGGGAGCATCTTTTCAAACGGATAACAGGATAAATAAAAATATACTTAATTCTTTGCTGGTGAGTGGCGCTATTGCAAAAGGAAAATTTGTTCAGAATGTAATTACACCTTTGGAAGGAAACCAGGGCCCATACAGGTTACATGGTCCTAATAACGAATTATTTTTTACAGTGCTCGCAAGTACAGAACGTGTTTTTCTTGATGGCGAACTTTTAAAAAGAGGCGAGGATGAAGATTACATCATCAACTATAATACAGCAGAACTTACATTTACACCAAAGCGACTGATAACTAAAGACAGCAGGATTCAGGTTGAGTTTGAATTTGGCGACAGGAATTATCTTAACTCTTTGATATATGCAAATGATGAAATTAATATAAACAATAAACTCAAACTCAGCATTGGCGCCTATTCCAATGTGGATGCAAAAAATTCATCCATCAATCAAACGCTGGATGCAAATCAAAAACAATTTCTTTCCACGATAGGAGCCAACCTTGATAGCGCTCGATTTCAAAACGCACAAAGAGATACATTCTCCGTAAGCAAAATTTTATATAAAAAAATTGATACGGTTTTTAATGGCAGGCATGATTCAATTTATGTTTATTCAACATTTAAATCAGATGCTTTATACAGTCTTTCTTTTTTAAACGTTGGTGTAGGCAAAGGCAATTATACAATTGTTGATGGCAATGCCAACGGCCGGGTTTATAAATGGGTTCAACCGGATATAAATAATTTTCCGCAGGGAGATTGGGAACCTGTGATACTTTTGATCACACCCAAAAAACATGAGTTGATCAGTGCCGTTGCTGAATATTTTATTTCACCTAAGTCATCCATTAAAACTGAACTCGCCTTAAGCAATTATGA
>DATCOF010000088.1:0-3816 GCA_036564845.1 Chitinophagaceae bacterium
ACAAAATAGTGTGGCTAACGGAAAAATAATCAGTAACACTTCTTTTAAAAATGTGTACATACCATCTGCAGGGCATGATGCAGGAATATCCATTGGTGCAGCATTGTATGTGCAACATCAAATATTAAATTTCCCAAGACAGCCTGCAATAAAAACAGCGTATACCGGCAGCAGGTTTAGCAATGATGAGATAAAAAAAATGCTGAAAGAAAAAAGTATTTTATTTGCAGAATTAGAAGACCCGGCATTATTTGAAAAAATTACAGAGTGTTTGGTAAGAGGTGGGGTAGTAGGATGGTTTAATGGCCGGGCAGAATTTGGGCCCCGTGCATTGGGTGGCCGTTCTATCATCGCTGATCCACGAAGAAATGATGCTAAAGAAATTTTAAACCTGAAAATAAAACGCAGGGAAAGTTTTCGTCCTTTCGCTCCTTCAATTTTAAAAGAGTATGTTTCAGAATATTTTGAATTAAATGACGAAGTGCCTTTTATGGAAAAAGTATTTCTTATAAAAAAAGAAAAGAGAAACGATATCCCCGCAGTTACGCATGTAGACGGAACAGGACGTTTGCAATCTGTAGATAAGGAAATATCGCCGCGTTATTATGCTTTGATAGAAGCTTTTAGAAAAAAAACCGGTATACCTATTTTATTGAATACTTCCTTTAATGAAAATGAACCTATCGTAAATAGTCCATCGGAAGCACTTGATTGTTATCTTCGTACCAATATGGATATGCTGGTCATGGAAAATATCGTTGTAGAGCGTTAGTTAAAGAAGAAAAATAATTAAAACTGAAGGATGAGTTTAAAAGTTTCTATTATTACCGTTACCTATAATTCTGCAAAGTATGTGGATGACTGTATTAATTCTATCATCAGGCAAAATTATAAAAACATAGAATATATTGTTATTGATGGCAAATCAACTGACGGTACTGTTGATATTATTAAAAAATATTCTTCCTACATTTCAACATGGATTTCAGAAGAAGATGGAGGCATGTACGATGCTTTAAATAAAGGAATGGCGATTGCAACAGGCGATGTGGTAGGGATTTTAAACAGTGATGATGTATTGGCTTCGGCAGATGTAATTTCAGAAATAGTAAATTGTTTCCAGCAAAATAATGTTGATTCTATATATGGGGATCTTGTTTATGTAGATCCGTTTGATCTGCAAAAAGTATTGCGTTTTTGGAAGGGGCTGCCTTACGAGAGAAGAAGGTTTAAATACGGATGGATGCCCGCTCATCCAACATTTTACATACGCAGAGAATTGATAGAAAAGTTTGGTGGATATGAATCGCATTATTTTACCGCCGCTGATTTTGAATTTATGGCAAGGTATCTTTACCGTTTTAAAATAAGTTCATTCTACCTTGAGAAACTTGTTGTAAAAATGAGGGCAGGTGGTGCCAGCAATGAAAGTTTTTTGCGACGGTTAAGAGCCAATCGAAGAGATTATCTTGCGATGAAAAAGAATGAAATTCCTTTTCCGTTAATTGTGTCAATACTAAAACCGTTGATCAAGATGCCCCAATTTTATAATGCATTGTTTTATAAAATTTCAAAGCCTACCACACCTTACAAAACTTTTAAATTATCAAGTTTCCCCAATGATTAAAAAAATATCATAGAGGATTTACACTTGCAAAATCTAACATGAAAAAAATTGCATTAATTACCGGCATAACCGGCCAGGATGGAGCCTATCTTGCAGAACTTTTATTAAGCAAGGGCTACGAAGTACATGGAATTAAAAGAAGAAGTTCCCTGTTCAATACAGAAAGAATTGATCATTTATACGAAGACCCTCATGAAAAGAATATTAGCCTGGTTCTTCATTATGGCGATCTTACTGATTCTACCAATCTTATAAGAATTATCCAGGAAGTACAGCCTGATGAAATTTACAACCTTGCTGCGATGAGTCATGTGCAGGTGAGTTTTGAAACTCCTGAATATACAGCCAACGCTGATGGTATCGGAACGTTGCGCATTCTGGAAGCAGTACGTTTGTTAGGGCTTTCAAAAAAAACAAAGGTATATCAAGCTTCATCTTCTGAGTTATATGGCCTTGTTCAGGAAGTCCCTCAAAGTGAAAGAACTCCTTTCTATCCACGTTCGCCTTATGCTGTAGCAAAATTATATGCTTATTGGATAACGGTTAACTATCGTGAAGCGTACAATATTTTTGCCTGCAATGGAATACTTTTTAATCATGAATCTCCATTGCGTGGCGAAACTTTTGTTACAAGAAAAATTACAAGGGCTGCGGCTAAAATTGCGCTGGGCCTGCAGGATTGCTTATATCTTGGAAACATAAACAGCCAAAGGGATTGGGGGCATGCAAAGGATTATGTAGAGGCAATGTATTTAATGCTTCAGCAGGAAAAGCCCGAAGATTTTGTAATTGCAACAGGCATCACCACAACCATCCGCGACTTTGCAACAATGGCTTTTAGAGAAGCGGGAATTGAATTGTTATTTAAAGGAGAAAAAGAAAATGAAACAGGAGAAGTGGTATCCAGCACAAATGAAAATGTAAAACCCGGATCAATAGTAATCAAAATTGATTCACGATATTACAGGCCTACAGAAGTAGAACTCTTAATTGGCGATGCTTCCAAAGCAAAAGAAAAATTAGGATGGAAACCAAAATATACATTGTCTGAACTTGTAAAAGAAATGGTACAAAGCGACCTTGACCTATTCAAAAGAAATTTGCTTTTAAAAGAAAGCGGCTTTACAATAAAACATCAATACGAGTAATTGGAATTAACTGATAAAATATATATCGCCGGCCACCGGGGAATGGTAGGAAGTGCTTTAGAAAGAAACCTTCACTCAAAAGGATTTACAAATATTGTTACCAGAACTTCTGCCGAACTTGATCTTCGCGATCAACATGCAGTGAGAGAATTTTTTCAACAGGAAAAACCAATGTATGTTTTTCTTGCTGCTGCAAGAGTTGGGGGAATAAATGCCAACAATATTTACCGGGCCGACTTTATTTATGATAACTTAATGATAGAGGCAAACATCATTAATGCAGCCTGGAAAAATGAGGTTAAAAAATTATTATTTCTTGGATCATCATGCATTTATCCTAAAATGGCGCCGCAGCCTTTACATGAAGATTCTTTATTGACAGGATTATTGGAGCACACAAATGAACCTTATGCCATAGCAAAAATTGCCGGCATAAAGTTATGTGATGCATACAGGGCACAGTACGGATGTAATTTTATTTCTGCAATGCCAACAAATTTGTATGGGTCCAATGATAATTATGATCTTGAGAATAGTCATGTGCTGCCTGCGTTGTTAAGAAAAATAATCACAGCAAAAAAAAATAATGATCCATCAGTTACAATTTGGGGAAGCGGCACTCCACGCCGTGAATTTTTATTTGTAGATGATCTGGCAGATGCGTGCGTTTATCTTATGCAAAATTATAATGAGGGAGGTTTTGTAAATGTTGGAACCGGTGAAGACGTTACCATTTTGGAGCTTGCTAATCTTATAAAAGAAATTGTTGGATACAAAGGAAGTATAAAAAATGATCCGTCTAAGCCGGATGGTACTCCGCGTAAACTATTAGATGTTACTAAACTGAAAAATTTGGGTTGGCAATCTTTGGTAACTTTGGAAGAAGGGATTAAGAGGGTTTATGAAGAAGTGAAAGATAAAACGCTATAGATTCACAGATTAAATTGAAAATAAAACGCCACAGATTCACAGATTAAATTGGGAAAGAATAAAATGCCACAGATTCACAGATTAAACTTTGTAAAGAGTTATTTTATAATC
>DATCOF010000089.1:0-9342 GCA_036564845.1 Chitinophagaceae bacterium
GTTATTTTATAATCTGTGAATCTGTGGCAATTTTGTAAAGAGTTATTTTATAATCTGTGAATCTGTGGCAATTTTGTAAAGGGTTATTTTATAATCTGTGAATCTGTGGCAATTTTGTAAAGAGTTATTTTATAATCTGTGAATCTGTGGCATTTTTGTAAAGAGTTATTTTATAATCTGTGAATCTGTGGCAATCTGCAATTAGCTATGAAATATTCAGACAAGGAATATCCGTTACAAGAAGAAAGCTATCAAATTATTGGGATATGTATGGAGATTCATCGTATTTTGGGAAAAGGGTTATTGGAAATAGTTTACAAAGACGCTATTGAATATGAATTTAATAATAAAAAAATTTCATACCAACGTGAGAAGAAATATGAAATTGATTACAAAGGAATAATCCTGCCTCATTATTTTTTTGCCGATTTTGTTGTGTTTGACAAAATCATTTTAGAAGTCAAGTCCCGGAAAGGAATAGTTGATGAACATTACAGTTGGGTAATAAATTACTTAGGGATACCTAAATGTCCCTTGGGTTTAATTGTCAACTTTGGCGACAACTCATTAGTAACAAAAAGAGTAATCTTATAATCTGTGAATCTGTGGCAAATTTACTCCAGCTGATGTTTAATTTATTTAAAAAAACTAAAAAAGATTTATATACCGGAGAATCATTTCCCGTTACTACGGATATTCATTCGCATATCCTTGCGGGGATCGATGATGGATCGCCGGATATTGATACCTCTTTAAAATTAGTGAAAGGCTTGTATGATCTTGGCTATCGCAGGCTGGTAGCAACTCCGCACGTTATCGGTGATTTTTACAGAAACAATCCTGTTATTATTAACAGAGAATTAGCCGTGTTAAAAAAAGCTTGTGAAGAGGCAGGAATTGATATTGAATTATCTGCTGCTGCAGAATACATGCTTGACGATTATTTTTTAAAAATATTAAAAGAGAAACAGGTTTTACCTGTCTTTCAAAATTTTATATTAACGGAATTGCCTTATTCGGTAATGCCGATGAATGTAGGCGAAATGGTTTTTGAAATAATTACTGCAGGCTACAAACCAATACTGGCGCACCCGGAACGATATTTTTATTATCATCATGATCATACTGAATATTTCCGTTTAAAAGAGTTGGGATTTTTATTACAGGTAAATCTTTTATCGCTTACAGGATATTATGGGCCGCAGGTTGCCAAAGCAGCAAAATATATTTTTGAAAACGGCCTGGCAGATTTTGTTGGTACGGATATGCATCACTTCCGCCATCTTGAAACACTTAGCAGTAAAGAGACAAATATTATTTTAAACAAACATCTTCGCAATAAAGACTTTAATAATTTTTAATCGACAAGATAAATATTAGCTGTAATAAATTTGATCCCGAAATATCGGGATTTTTTATTGTTGCTTTCTTTGATGCAGCGTGATTTGTACTTCTTAAAACATCATGCAAGAAAAACTGAGAGCAGGATAAGTATAAAACAATATTTTTTTTATTATCGGTAAATCACTCCTTCAAAATCTGCATAAATTTAATCTTCTTTCATCATTTAGAATCGTAAGGAACGATATTTTGTAAATTTGTATTAATGAAACATCTGGCGGCGCTAAATAAATATTTCTGGAAATACCGATGGTTGTTTTTGTTAGGAATTATTTTTATTATTCTTTCAAACTATTTCCGCATTCTTTCTCCACAGGTTACTAAATATGTATTGAATACTGTAGAGCAATCTTTGAATAAAGAACATACAGTAGCCTCAAACACAATCGTAAATTATGATCCGCTCGTAAAAAAAATATTTATTCAAAACATGCAGGCTTCTTCATTAAAGAGTAAAATTTTTGTTTGCGGCATAATGCTTTTAGCGCTTGCATTGATAAGTGGATTTTTTATGTTCCTGATGCGGCAAACAATTATTGTTATGAGCCGCCACATTGAGTATGATCAGAAGAATGAAATATTTGATCACTATCAAAAATTAGATACTAACTTTTACAAGATACACAGCACCGGCGACCTTATGAGCCGCATCTCTGAAGATGTAAGCCGTGTTAGAATGTACTCCGGGCCTGCATTGATGTATGTAATTAACCTTGCAGCTACAATTGGTTTTTCAGTTTTTTATATGGTGAAAGAAAACAGCGAACTTACTTTATATGTTCTTGCGCCATTGCCAATTTTAGCCATCGCTATTTATTATGTAAATACAATTATCAACAGAAAGAGTGACAGGATACAATCTTTACTTTCTGATCTTACAACAAATGCACAGGAATCTTATTCAGGAATAAGAGTTATAAAATCTTTTGTGCAGGAAAAAGCAATGCTTGGTTTTTTTGATAAGAACAGCGAAGATTACAGAAAGAATGCGATATCACTTGCAAAAACGGAGGCGATCTATTTTCCTTCAATCTCTTTATTGATAGGGATTAGCACGTTAATTACAATTTTGATAGGCGGTTTTTATGTTATTAACGGGCAAATAAGTATTGGTGTTATTGGTGAATTTGTGATGTACATTCTTTTGCTTTCATTTCCGGTTAGCGCAATTGGCTGGACCGCAAGTATGGTGCAAAGAGCAGCAACATCGCAGCGCAGGATAAATGAATTTCTTGATACAAGATCAACCATACAAAATGATAAGGACGCTAACCAACATATTTTAAAAGGAAAAATTGAATTTAAAAATGTTGATTTCACTTATCCGCACACAGGTATCCATGCAATAAAAAATTTCGAGCTCACAATAAATAAAGGCGATAAAATAGCAATAGTCGGCAAAACAGGTTCAGGAAAATCTACTCTTGCCCAGCTTCTTTTGCGAATGTATGATCCACAACATGGAGAAATTTTTTACGACGATATCCCCATAAAAAAAATAAATTTCCATGGGATGCGTTCACAAATAAGTTATGTACCACAGGATGTTTTTTTATTTAGCGATACAGTAGAAAATAATATAAGTTTTGGTGTAAAAAATATTTCTGAAGAAATGATAAAACAGGCTGCAGCAAATGCTGTTGTTCAAAATGAGATTGAGCAATTTACGCAAAAATATAAAACAATAATAGGGGAGAGAGGTGTTACGCTCAGTGGTGGTCAAAAGCAACGGATATCTATTGCAAGGGCATTGATGAAAGAACATGAAATTGTGATCTTTGATGATTGCCTAAGTGCAGTGGATGCAAAAACCGAAAGCCAGATCATAAATAATTTACATAGTTATCTTAAAAATAAAACAGCGATTATTATTACTCACCGAATCTTTTCGTTATTCAACTTTGATAAAATAATTTTATTAAAAGATGGCGCTATTGCCGAACAGGGAACTCATGATGAATTGATAAATAAAAGCGGTTTGTATGCTGAAATGTATGCGCATCAGCAAAAGCGAGAAAAGAAAATGGCAGAGGAAATATAGTAGTTTGCCAAAAATTTTGCCATTACAAAAACAAATTTATCTTTGTCGCATATTAAAGTAAACCTAAAAATTAATTAAAGTGGAGTACGAGAATAATGATAAAAAGCTGGAAAGTGTTTATAGCGCAAGAATCAGGGCAGGTAAACGCAGAACTTATTTCTTTGATGTAAGAGCAACCCGTGGTAATGATTACTATTTAACCATTACAGAAAGCCGTAAAAAATTTAATGAAGACGGATATGACAGGCATAAAATATTTTTATACAAAGAAGACTTTAATAAGTTTTTAAAAGGACTTTCGGAAACCATAGATTATGTAAAAACTGATCTGATGCCCGATTTTGATTTTGATACCTTTAATCACGACACTCCATACGAGGGTGGTGAAAATGGGACTTCAGAAAATGTTACCTCAGAAAATAGTATCTCAGAAAATATTTCTTCAGAAAATAACATTGACACTGAGGAAACTGTTGAAAAAGAGCCTGATACTTCTGCTACCGGAATTGCACCTACCGCCACACCGGAAATTGATGTAAAGCCTAATGATGAGCATGTAGATAAGTGGTAATTGTCTGAACCAGGATTTATTGGATTATATGATTAAAGGATTATGTTCAAAAATTATACACTCCAATATCTTTATCAAAAAACAAAACTAAGTGCTGATCCTCTCAAATCGAGAGGATTTTTATTTTTCCTAAGCGCAATGTGTTACGTTTTAAGTTATACGTTTCAAAGTGGGGCGTTATGCATATTTCCCAGTAATCCTAACAATCCCATAAATCATGGTTCAGACTATTGTCTTAATTTTTTAAATGAATTTATCAATCCATTCGTAGATGCATCATGAGAAGTAACATCAGCGTCATTTTCAAGTTCAGGTAATATTTTTTTCGCCAGTTGTTTACCAAGTTCAACTCCCCATTGATCAAAACTATAAATGTTCCAGATAACTCCCTGCACAAAAATTTTATGTTCATATAAAGCGATCAGTTCACCTAAGGTAAAAGGCGTAATTTCTTTTATTAAAAAAGAATTGGTGGGCCGGTTGCCTTCAAAAGTTTTATAAGGGATCAATTCTTCAGGAACTTTCTCTGCTGCTAATTCTTCTTTTGTTTTTCCATTCATTAAAGCTTCTGTTTGCGCAAAAAAGTTTGATAACAGTATTTTATGGTGAAGCCCAAGGGGGTTATGCGTAATTACCAGTGCAATAAAATCACACGGGATTAATTGTGTGCCCTGGTGTATCAATTGGTAAAATGCGTGCTGTCCGTTTGTGCCGGGCTCACCCCATATTACAGGGCCTGTAGCGTAATTTACTTTGTCACCGTTTCTGTCAACGTGCTTGCCATTGCTTTCCATATTTCCCTGCTGAAAATACGCTGCAAAGCGATGCATGTATTGGTCGTAGGGAAGTATGGCTTCTGATTTTGCACCGAAAAAATTCAGGTACCAAATACTTATCAGCCCCATTAACACAGGAATATTTTTATCAAAAGATTTCTCATGAAAATGCTTGTCAATTTCATGAGCGCCTTTTAAAAGATCTTCGAAATTGTCATAACCGATCGTTAATGCGATTGATAAACCGATAGCACTCCATAAGCTGTAACGGCCGCCAACCCAATCCCAAAACACAAACATATTTTCTTCAGCGATGCCGAATTTTTTTACTTCGTCAGTGTTGGTGCTTAAAGCAACAAAATGTTTTTTGACAAAATTTTCATCCGTCGCTTTTTTTAAAAACCATTCTCTTGCTGTGTAAGCATTGGTCATGGTTTCCTGCGTAGTAAAAGTTTTGGAAGCGATCAAAAAAATTGTTTCCTCAGGCGTTATTTTCTTTAGCACTTCTGCGATATCACTTCCGTCAATATTACTTACAAAATATGGCTGGATGCCTTCTATCCAATAAGGTTTTAGCGCTTCTGTTACCATCACAGGGCCAAGGTCGCTTCCGCCAATGCCAATATTTACAATGTATTTTATTTTTTTTCCTGAGTAACCTTTCCATTCTCCATCATGCACTTTCTTACAAAAAGTTTTCATTTGATCAAGTACTTTCTGTACTTCCGGCATCACATCTTTTCCATCAAGTAAAACAGGCTTGCCTGAAAAGTTTCTCAATGCAGTGTGTAATACGGCTCTGTCTTCTGTTTCATTTATTTTTTCTCCATTGAACATGGCTTCAATCGCAGACCGCAGATCGCATTCTTCTGCCAGTTGTAATAAGAGTTGAATCGTTTTATCAGAAATAATATTTTTAGAATAGTCCGCGATAATATCCGGAACTGCCAAAGAATATTTTTTGAACCTGTCGCCTTCTTCTTTAAATAATTCTTTCAGCTGAATATTTTTCATTTCCTGGTAATGCTCCTGTAAAAGCTTCCATGATGAAGTGGTGGTGGGGTTAATTTTTGGAAACATAATTTATAGATAAATAATTATGAGATCAAAGATCAATTATGGCATCGATCGTTTGTTTTACCATTTGTTCCGTAATGTCCAGGTGCAATACCATTCTTATCTGGGTTTTGGAAATTGGCATCACGAGGATATCATATTTTTTAAAAGCCTCTGCCAAAGATTTTGCTGTGTAAGTTTCATCTACCACTTCAAAAATTATAATGTTAGTTTCTACAGGAAGCATCTTTCCTGTAAATTCTTTTTTCAATAATGCTTCAGCAACCTGTTTGGCATGTATATGATCTACTTCAAGCCTTTGAATATTATTTTCAAGAGCGTAAATACCGGCAGCTGCCATAAAGCCCGCCTGTCTCATCCCACCGCCAAAAACTTTTCTTATTCTTCTTGCCTGTTTGATAAAATCTTTGGTTCCCAACAATACGCTACCGATAGGAGTACCCAGACCTTTGCTTAAACAAATGGAGATACTGTCGAAAATTTCACCGTATTGTTTTGTGGTTTCATGGCAGCTTACAATTGCATTAAATAATCTTGCACCATCTAAATGTAACTTTAAATTATTTGAAAGACAAACCTCTTTAATCTGCTGAATGTCAGAAAAATTGTAGCAACTTCCGCCACCTCTGTTTGCTGTATTTTCCAGGCTTACAAGGCTGGTTCTTGGTTTATGAATATCTTCAGAATTTATAGCGTCTAAAACCTGCTCTGCATTTATTCTTCCCCTGTCACCATCAATAGTTTTTACCTGGGCGCCAGAATTAAATGCGATGCCGCCACCTTCATAAATATAAACGTGGCTTACTTTGTCGCAGATCACTTCGTCACCTGGCTGGGTGTGACATTTTATGGCAATTTGGTTAGTCATAGTTCCGCTGGGGCAAAAAAGCCCGGCTTCCATCCCAAATATATCTGCTGATAATGCTTCTAATTTATTTACACTTGGGTCTTCTCCAAACACATCGTCGCCCACTTCTGCATTAAACATTGCATGGAGCATTCCGGGAGTTGGTTTGGTAAATGTATCGGATCTAAAGTCTATCATTTTCTGAACCGGGATTAATGAGATGATTGAGATTAATGGGAATAAAGTTTTGCGAATGTAAAGAATAACACCAATTTTCTTCTTATTAATCATAGGATACTATAAATCATGGTTCATACAATTCCCATTCATCCAATAAATCCCGGTGCAGACGTATTATTTTCCTGAAAGCTATGAAATGCCGAATATGAGTTGTAAATTTGTAAAATGATTCTCAAGATTGGTATTCATTAACTTGTCTTTTGCAACATTTCCCCAATTTATCTGTCTTATAAAAGCGTTCGTTAATTAATAATATACATTCAATATGAGGCAACTTAAAATTGCTACGCAGATTACAAACCGGGATTCACAAGCGGTAGAGAAGTATCTGCAGGAGATTTCTAAAATTGGAATGATCACTCCGGAAGAGGAAACTATTTTAGCACAGAAAATTAAAATGGGCGACCAGAGAGCTTTAGAGCGTCTTACAACAGCCAACCTACGTTTCGTAGTTTCAGTTGCAAAACAGTACCAGCACCAGGGGTTATCATTAAGTGATTTGATCAACGAGGGCAACCTCGGCTTAATTAAAGCGGCACAACGCTTTGATGAAACAAAAGGTTTCAAATTTATTTCTTACGCTGTGTGGTGGATTCGCCAATCTATACTACAGGCGTTGGCAGAGCAGGGCAGATTAGTCCGCTTGCCACAAAACAAAATTGGCACTTATAACAAAGCAAACAAAGCCTACATGGCTTTTGAACAGGAACATGAAAGAGAGCCTTCAACAGAAGAGTTATCTGAAATTCTTGAGATGAGCGAAACTGAGATCAACAACATTTTTCAAAGTAACACAAGACATACTTCACTGGATGCACCCGTGCACGAAGCTGAAGATGTAGCAATGGGTGATCTTTTAAAAGGTGCCGGTGAAACTGATGAAGATGTAATGCACGATTCATTAAAAAATGAAATTCGCCGTGTATTAAAATCTCTTAGTCCACGGGAAGCTGAAATTGTAAATGCTTACTTTGGTTTGGATGGAGAAAATGGAACAACCATTGAGCAAATTGGTCAAAAGTATGATCTTACCAAAGAGCGAATCCGCCAGATCAAAGAAAGAGCTATCAAGCGTTTGCAAAAAGCAAGATACAGCAGCGCTTTAAAAGCTTATTTAGGATAAAATATTCAAATAATCTTAAATTAAGCCCTTCAATTTTTTTGGAGGGCTTTTTTGTCTGAACTATGATTTATAGGATTATAAGATTATCACGATTTTCGAAATAGAAAGTTTCTTACATCATTTAAATTATATTTGATTTTTTTTTATGGAGAACAATACTAATGAACACGTACATTGTTTAATAATAGGATCCGGGCCGGCAGGATATACTGCTGCCATTTATGCAGCAAGAGCAAATTTAAAACCTGTTTTATACCAGGGAATACAGCCTGGTGGCCAACTTACAATTACAACTGATGTTGAAAATTATCCCGGCTATCCTGATGGAATACAGGGACCGGACATGATGGTACATTTTGAAAAGCAGGCAGCAAGAATGGGCACCGATATTCGCTATGGATTGGCAACGGATGTGGATTTTTCTGCACCACCCTTTAAAGTGCAGATAGATGAAGAGAGATGGATAGAAGCAGACACAGTTATTTTAAGTACAGGTGCCAGCGCAAAGTGGCTGGGGCTTGAAAGCGAACAACGTTTGAATGGATATGGCGTAAGCGCCTGCGCTGTTTGCGACGGATTTTTTTTTAAAGGGAAAGAAGTTGTGATTGTTGGTGCCGGAGATACTGCTGCTGAAGAAGCAATTTATTTAAGTAAGATATGCAGCACTGTTCACATGCTTATACGTAAAGGAGAAATGAGAGCAAGTAAAGTAATGCAGGAACGTGTTTTAAAAACCGCTAACATAAAAGTTTACTGGAACACTGAAGTGGACGAAATTTTAGGAGAACACAAAGTTGATTCTGTAAGAATAAAAAATAAAGAAACAGGAGAGACGCAGGTTTTGCATGTGAGCGCATATTTCGCTGCGATTGGCCATACGCCTAATTCACAAATCTTTAAAGGCTGGCTGGATATGGATGAGAGTGGTTATATAAAAACAATTCCCGGAACATCTAAAACAAATATTGAAGGCATTTTTGCGGCCGGAGATCTGCAGGATAAAATATACAGGCAGGCTGTAACAGCGGCTGGCAGTGGGTGTATGGCAGCGCTTGATGCGGAACGTTACTTAAGTGCGTTAGGGACTTGATTATTGATTATTTAAAAAACATTCAACATTCAATAATCAACATTCAATGTTCAAGGTGAGATTCACTAAACCCTAAACCTTCTAAACTTGATCACAATCCATCTTCATAAATTAAAATTTTATTCTTTTCATGGTGTGCATGAAGAAGAAAAATTGTTGGGTAATGAATACGAAGT
>DATCOF010000090.1:0-4008 GCA_036564845.1 Chitinophagaceae bacterium
AAAACCCATCAGGTGGCGATGTGGAGAAATCTTTCAGCTTGATCATTTTATCGTGATTTTATTATTGAGCATATACTTTTTTATCATTATCCAAAGGATATTTTTTAAAGAGAAAAAACTTAATGAAGTCATTAATGATAAGTGAGCATACAGCAGTATAGATGAATACAACAAAGGTTTGTGTCAATGGAATTGCTTTAAAACCCAAGAGCCCGAATGTTGTAAGAATAATGCCTAAAACCATGTCGGCAATTAAAAGGAACAGAAGTGTCCTGCTCGGCGCCGAGTGCCAAAAATGATTTTTTTCCCGGACTACAAATATTGAAAAGATGGCAAAGAATAGTAATAACTCAAAGCAGAAAGTGTTGAGTTCTTCACTATCTGTCTTTAAATGAAAATAGTCTAAACCAATGTATAAAATCCCAAATGCTTCTGTGGTCATGAGCAAGCCTATCACTATCCCTATTTTCGCTAAACCATTGATGTTCCATTTTGCAGGGCTTTGAGACCATTTTACATTGTCTGTTGATAAAGATATTTTCACGAAATCGGTCATGAAAATCATTATCAGTAAAGCAGTAGCTGTCATTACAAATTTGCCAAATATCAGGAAGGCAACAACTATAAAACAGGTTTTCAAAATAGTCCTTGCAATCTTATTCAATATCCATGTGTTGATGCGTTCAAACATCATCCTTCCAACTTTGATAGGACTAAGTATTTTCACTAATCCTTCTTGTGTCAATACAATACTGGCTGCACCTTTGGCAACATCGGTCGCACTGCTTACGGCAATTCCTACTTCGGCTTGCTTTAATGCAGGTGCATCATTTACACCGTCTCCTGTCATTCCAATGATATGCCCTTTTGCCTGAAATGCTTTTACAATATCATATTTGTCTTTAGGGTAAACTTCTGCTACACCGCTGATTTTTTCCAATAGTTCAACAATATTTTTATCTGCCTTTTTTAATTCGGAAGCCTTTATTATCGTATCGCCAATATCTACAGCCTTTGCAATTTCTATAGCGATGGGAAGCGCATCGCCTGTGAGCATTTTTATTGATATGCCTAAACTTCTAATTTCATTGATGAGTTGTTTTGAATCAGCTCTTGGTGGGTCATGCAGCGCAACCAGCCCAACAAACTGAGGTTTGTCATTTATGTTCGCTTTTGCAACCGCCAATGTCCTAAAACCTTCTTTTCCAAATTCATTGACCTTAACTTCCCAATTAGCAATTAATTTTTCATCTAAACCGCATACCTGCGCAATAACATTAAACGAGCCTTTCATTACTTTAAATTCTTCGTTCTCTTTTTTTATGGTTGCTTCCGTTTTTCGATTTTGCGGGTCAAATGGAATAAAGGATTTTTGAATGAAAGAACTGTTTAAAATATTTTTCTGTTTTGCTGCATTGATAAAAGCCATATCTATAGAATCATGATTTGCTTCCTGTGAAGCCAATGCACCAAAAAGCAGCACATCTTCTTCTTTATAATCTTCTGCAGCTTGCAATTTTGCTACGGATAATTTGTTCATGGTCAGTGTGCCTGTTTTATCTACATACAAAATATCCATGCTTGCAGCATCATCAGGCGCATTTAATCGGGTAACTAAAACTCCTTGTTTAACCAATTCTTTAGAACCCAATGCCATACAAACCGTGAACATTGCAGTTAATGCAACAGGAATAGCGCCAAGCAATAGCACCAATAGCAAAGGCAATATTTCTAATATATTGATGCCTTTTAAAAAAGCAACAACCAATGCTATTAATAATAAGAGACCTACTATTAATAAAAGCCATTTTACTACTTTAGATATTATCTCGTCAATATGCGATTTTGGTTTTGCTATTTTGACCAGTTCAATTGTTTTGCCGAATTTGGTATTAGCACCTGTCAAGGTTACCACTCCCATTGCTTCGCCTTTTGTTACGATTGAACCTGAATAAATAATCTCTCCTGTTTTCTTTTCAATTTCGAGTGACTCGCCGGTAAGGGCTGATTGGTCAATACTTATTTCCCCGCTGGTTATTTTTATATCTGCTGGTACAAAATCCCCGATTCTAATTCTGATTATATCACCAGGAACTAATTCCCGTGCAGGCAATATTTTCCAAGTTCCGTCTCTTAATAGTTTTACGTTTATCTGCAATTTTTTTCTCAATGCCTCCACTGCATTGGCAGCATTATTTTCCTGAACAAAACCAACAATGGCATTGAAGAGGAGCAATCCCAAAACGATATAAGCGTCCGAGTGTCTATGTAAAAACCATGAAAGAACAATTATCAATTCGAGCATCCACGCAGTAAGTCCCCAAAACCTTGAAAGGAATTTAAACAAAGCATTACTTTTGTTTTCTGATACTTCATTATATCCATACACTTTAAGGTTGCTTTCGACCTCGTTTTGATTCAATCCTTTGGCAGGGTCTGTGCCGAATTGTATTATATTATCTTTCGTGTTCATTTTTCACAATCTAATTGCAAAGCCAAAGGCTTTATTTCCGAAATCGGAAGAGTACAAAAGTTAGCCCTTTAATTTCTTAAAGTGTTACATAATCATGGAGAAGATTTACATCTTTCATATATTTTAACAGCCCTGCTTTTTTATTGGTTACTTGTGTGAGATTGATCTTTGTAAATGCAAATGTGTTGGATTGTCGGTTAATTTATTTTAAGCTTCATAAAATGTCAACCTTGAATTGACAGAGTGCATCCAATAGGGTTACCGCTAACGAACAGGGCTTGGCGTTGTTGGGATATTTGAAAAACCTCAGCCCACAACTGAAGCCCAATATTTTTTTAAAAGTTGAAGATATGAACTAAAGCTAAATTACTTACGTCCTGCCGAAACCGAAGCTAATAGCGAACTACAGCCGAAGCTAACAACGTCCTGCCCCAATAACGCCAAACCTCTTGTTGTGCGTTCGTGCTTCTTCATTCATTTTCTAAATGATATTCTTTTGTAAGTAGCTCAATCAGTCTTGTTCCCTGCGCTTTATAGCCATATAATAATCTTAACCACGGGTATGTTCCAGTTTGAACATATTTTAATTTCATGAAAAACTCAAGTCGTTTTTGTAAGTCTGTTGTAGAAAATAAATCTCCTGCGTAGTTAAACCAGTTTGCTCCGTAACGCTTACGCAACGTATCAATCTTGTAGTAGTTAATATAGCTACCTCCTGTATTATATAATCCTTCGTATTTGTCATGGGTTAAATGATTGCTTTCTATATTTAATAATTTAATAGTAGCGTCATAATGAAGAATGCTGTCAACAGCTTTTTTATTTCTGATTAAACGTAGACCTCCTGCATTTTTAAGTTGCTGCATCGTACCATCCGAAGGATTAAAATCTGCAAAGGAACCCCAACCTTTACCAGCATATTTAGCGAACGCTTCGGAGTTTCCATGCAACATGGCGTCAAAGTTTTCAACAACACTGTCAATGTATGGTTGCCTGTAAACAAAATCCCTGATGACAATTCCGGCATTAGCTGTATCTGCTATTACATCCTTTACAAGGCTTTCAATGTATTCTTTTTCTCTATGCCTTTCAACATTATTCTCTCTGATGTTTTCTGCCATAAAGCCTAAAAACACAGCGAGAAATAACATGAAAAATTCCAGCAAGTACTCTCCCCATTTCTTTTTATGTGTTACATGATGCGGATGTTTGTGTACTTCCATATTTTCTGTTTCTTGATTTGGGTTAATAGTCTCTGTGTCAGCAGTAGGTGTAATTTCTTCAGAAGGATTTTTCGATTGAGTATTTGTAGGATTATCAAGATGTTCTTCGTCTATATTGTCTGCCATTTATTTTTGGATGTTTATTTTATTAGAGTGTTCAATCGCATGACGCACAACGTTTGCATTTATGAATAACACGCAACTCGCCATTTTACAATTCACTGATTTTCATTATTGCTCTTGTTCGTTTTTTGTATTGTTGAGTTGCGTCAATACAATTTACCAATCCAAAGTAATTGATTTATTTAGCTC
>DATCOF010000091.1:0-8617 GCA_036564845.1 Chitinophagaceae bacterium
TAATGGTAAAAAAGTTCAAGAAAATATTATCAACTCTTCTATCAGCCGTGTGTTAAGTGCGCAACAGGATTGGAAAGAAATACTTAATTGCGCTCATAATCCTGAAATGAAAATAATTATTTCAAACACAACAGAGGTTGGGATACAATTGGTGCACGAGGACATTCATCGTCATCCTCCTATTTCTTACCCTGCGAAATTATTGGCATTTTTATATGAGCGTTACAAAGCATTTAGTGGAAGTAAAAATTCAGGGATGGTTATTGTTCCTACAGAATTAATTGTTGATAATGGAAAAAAATTAGAGAGCATTGTTTTGGAATTGGCTCATCTCAATGGTTTGGAAGATCCGTTTATTGAGTGGCTTGAAAGTGCGAATCATTTTTGCAGTTCATTGGTTGATCGAATTGTGCCCGGCAAACCTGATGCGGAAACTCTTGCAAAATTGGAAAGCGAATTGGGATATAAAGATGAATTACTTACCATGAGCGAGGTGTATAGTTTGTGGGCTATAGAAGGTGATGATGAAATAAAAAAAGTTTTATCTTTTTGTGAAGCCGATGAAGGTGTTGTAATTACTAAGGATATTGATCTGCATCGCGAACTTAAATTAAGAATGCTTAACGGAACGCATACACTTAGCTGTGCGCCTGCATTTTTTGCAGGGTTTGATACAGTAAAGCAGGCAATGGATGATGAAATCATTTCAACTTTTGTTGCCGATGTTATGCAAAATGAAATTGCACCATCTATTCCTTATCCTGTTGATATAAAAGTTGCGCATGAATTTGGAAATAAAGTTTTAGATCGTTTTCGTAACCCGGAAATAAAACATAACTGGATAAGCATAACAGTGCAGGTGTCGTCTAAAATGAAAATGAGATGTCTTCCAGTTTTATTAACGCATTATAAAAACAATGATACGCCTCCGGAATTATTCTCTCTCGGCTTTGCTGCATATCTCTATTTTATGAAAGTAAAAAAAGAAGGAAATGCATATTATGGCGAAAGAAATGGAGAAAAATATCCTGTGCAGGACGATGCCGCAGAAACATTTTTGCAGAGATGGAAAAAGAATGATCCGCAAAGTGTGGTAAGTGAAACATTAAAAGATGCTGCGTTTTGGGGTGAAGATTTAACTTTGCTCAATGGTTTTGAAAACGCTGTTCTATGCAAACTAAAAATGATCATAGAAAACGGAGTTAAGCAAACAATTGAATCAGTTCAATCAAATAAAGAAGTTGTTGCATGAGTAATAAAGTTTTAAAAGTTCACCCAAATGATAACGTGATTGTTGCATTGCATGATATTGCAAAAGACGATTCCGTAGTTTATAATGGAGAAACTTTTTTGATCGTTGATGATATTCCTGCCAAGCATAAATTTTTTGAAAATGATATGAATGCCGGTGACGAAGTGCACATGTATGGTGTGTTGGTTGGCAAGGCACAAAATTTTATTCCGCGTGGCGGATTGATGACCACATCAAACATAAAACATGCTGCAGATCCTTACGATTACCGCGGATCAAATTATAAATGGACGGCGCCTGATGTTTCTAAATTTAAAGACAGAACTTTTAACGGATATCATCGCAGCGACGGAAAAGTAGGCACTGCAAATTATTGGTTGTTTGTGCCAACCGTTTTTTGTGAGAATAGAAATATGGATGTGATAAGAGAAGCATTGCACAATGAATTGGGATATGAAGTTGTAGATAAATATAAAAAATATACACATCAATTATTGCAAGCTTATAAAAAAAATGATAACATAAACACAATTAATTTTTCCTCTCCCCCTCCACCGGAGGGGGCCGGGATGAGGCCTTTTAAAAATGTTGATGGAATAAAATTTTTAAATCACCAGGGCGGTTGTGGAGGCATACGCCAGGATGCTGCAATCCTAAGCAAACTCCTTTCTGCTTACGCTGATCATCCAAATGTTGCCGGCGTAACTGTTTTAAGTTTGGGCTGCCAGAATTTACAGACGAATGATTTTTTAAATGACCTTAAACAACGCAATCCAAATTTTGATAAACCGCTGTATATTTTTGAGCAGCAACAATCGCAAAGCGAAGAGCAATTAATTTCTGACGCCATCAAAAAAACTTTTGAAGGACTTATTGAAATAAATAAACTGGAAAGAAAACCAGCATCACTCGATAAATTATGTGTTGGTGTAAAATGTGGTGGCAGCGATGGTTTCAGCGGCATCTCTGCAAATCCTGCAGTGGGTTATTGCTCCGATCTTTTGGTGGCGTTGAATGCACAGGTTTTGCTTGCAGAGTTTCCTGAGTTGTGTGGCGTAGAACAACAATTGGTTGATCGTTCTGTGGATGAAACCACTGCAAGAAAGTTTATGCATCTGATGAGAAGCTATGAAGAAATTGTTTCACGGGTTGGTTCAGGATTTCACATGAACCCTTCTCCCGGAAATATTAAAGATGGTTTAATTACCGATGCAATTAAGAGCGCAGGTGCTGCAAAAAAAGGTGGAACATCTCCTGTTGTTGATGTGCTTGATTATACTGAGCCTGTAACAAAACAAGGATTGAGTTTAGTGTGCACGCCGGGAAATGATGTGGAAGCTACTACCGGAAAAGCCGCTTCCGGCGCTACTTTGATACTATTCACAACAGGGCTTGGAACGCCAACCGGTAACCCTGTTTGTCCAACAATTAAAGTTGCCACCAATTCAAAATTGGCGAAAAGAATGGGCGACATAATTGATATTGATACCGGGCCGATCATTGAAGGCGAAAAAACAATTGAACAAATGGGAGAGGAGATATTGGAGTATTGCATTAAAGCTGCAAGTGGAGAAGTGATCCCCAAAGCAGTGCAATTAAACCAAGATGATTTTATTCCATGGAAGAGAGGAGTTAGTTTATAAATTTCATTTTGAAATGGATGTATTTGATTAAAATTATTGAAGAATAAAACATACGAATGAAAAAATTCTTAGGAAAAAATTTCTTGCTGCAAAGTTCTGCTGCTCAAAAATTGTATCATGAGTATGCGAAAGAAATGCCTGTGATAGATTATCATTGTCATCTTTCTCCTGAACAGATTGCCAATGATATAAATTTTGAAAACATAACCCAGGCATGGCTTTACGGCGATCACTACAAATGGCGGGCAATGCGTACCAATGGTATTGATGAAAGTTATATAACGGGGGATAAAAGTGATTATGAAAAATTTGAGAAGTGGGCTGAAACTGTTCCTTACACTTTGCGCAATCCGCTTTATCACTGGACGCACCTGGAATTGCAACGCTATTTTGATATTGATGAAATATTAAATGCCGATAGTGCAAAAAAGATCTATGCAGAATGCAGCAGCAAATTACAAACAAAAGAATTTTCCATTCGCAACCTGTTGCGCAAAATGAATGTAAAAGTTGTTTGCACTACTGATGATCCTATTGATACATTAGAGCATCATCAAAAAATAAAAGATGATGGGTTTGAAATAAAAATACTTCCCGCATTCCGTCCTGATAAAGCAATGAATGTGGATGATGTATTTGGCTTTAATGAGTATGTAGAAAAATTGCAGGCAGTAAGTAATACTCATATTAATTCTTTTGAAGCATTTTTAGGTGCGTTGAAACAACGTCATGATTTTTTTGCGACAATGGGTTGCACCGTTTCTGATCATGGGCTTGAACATATTTATGCAGATGATTATTCGGATGCAGAAGTGGTTGCTGCATTTTATAAGATACGTGATGGCAGGGAGCTTACTTCGGATGAAAGAGGGAAATTCAAATCTGCTATGCTGTATATTTTTGCGATATGGGATTGGGAAAAAGGATGGGTACAACAATATCATTTGGGCGCATTAAGAAATAATAATATAAGGTTGTTGGATAAACTTGGCGCTGATACAGGTTGGGATTCCGTGGGGGATTTTCACCAGGGAAGAACTCTGTCTAAATTTTTAAGAAGATTAGATTCTACCAATCAATTGGCAAAAACAATTTTGTATAATTTAAACCCTGCAGATAATGAATTGATGGCAACCATGATTGGTAATTTTAATGATGGCTCTGTCGCAGGCAAAGTTCAATGGGGAAGTGCATGGTGGTTCCTAGATCAGAAAGATGGAATGACAAAACAGTTAAACACATTATCCAATATGGGTTTGGTGAGCAAGATGGTTGGCATGCTTACTGACTCAAGAAGTTTTTTATCATTTCCACGCCATGAATATTTCCGCAGGATATTATGTAATCTATTTGGTGAAGAAATTGAGAACGGTGAGTTACCTGATGATATTAAATGGACAGGAAAAGTTATAGAAGATATTTGTTACAACAACGCGAAAGAGTATTTCGGTTGGTAATTATATCTTGACTTTCACTACCATCTTTTTTATTTCTCCTTCGCCAATCATTGGTGCATGAACATCTTCAGGAAAGAAGATCGCAAACTGCTTATCTGTTAAATCAAAATACATATCAGGAGCGTCGTTATAAAACACAACATCTTTCTCTGCATTGTATTCACCTTTTTGTTCTTTACAATCGCTTCTTGGTTTCCATCCAAATTGTTCATTTCCTTTTATGCAAAGTTGTATGTCAATGTGTTTATCATGACATTCAAATTTGGCAATAGACTCAGCAGCGGTCATTCCTTTTTTATTGGAAACAATTGCTCTTAATTTATCGCCGTCAATTTCAGATTTTCCATCTTCAATTGTTGCAAGGTTTTGAGATTTTATGTACTCAAATGCTTTTGCAAATGATGGATGAATGCTGTTGTATTTTTCTGAGTTGGATAGTGTGTCTATGATCATTGTTATTTAGTTTAAAATGAATACTTTTTAGAATACTTTTCACTCCAAACGAAGTGCTCTGTTCTTTTATCATAAAGAAAGGTATAATGAACCGGTAGTTTTTTAAAAGGATGATTAATTGAATAGCGAATGGTGTCATTTTTATTTCCAATAGTATTATCATACCATATACTATCTTTTGTTAAACCTTGTATTAAAACTACTGTGCCATTAAATTCAAGATCATTATAACCATCTTTATTAATATCTTTTATTGAAAGCAGGAGTTCATGTGGCTCAAATACAGTATTATCTTCATATGCATCATAAGTATAAGCTTGTATTTTGTAATTCTTATATCCGTCATAAATATTTTCTAAGGTATCAGCTGATATTTTAAAAACTTGATGAAAACCATTTCCTCTTGCTGTTGAAATTAATACTATTAAAAATGGATTTTGATTTGAGAAAATTTTTACAAATTTGAATTTCAAAGCACCGAAGGTTGTTACAAGTTTACCTTTTTCTGTAAAAAGGAACTGATACTTCCAAGGAAAAGAAGCCATATCTCCATCTCCATAATCATATTCCAAAAGAATAAAATCTTTGACACTCCCATTCAATCTTATTTTCTTATAAAAAGTGATACTGTTTTTGACAAATTCATTTTTAGCCGGATCAGCAACTTCCAGATTAAACTGTTTTATTAATTGATTAATAAAATCAGAAGTGTCCTTAATGATGGGATAATCTATGATGGGTTTAAAGAGCTTTTGTGAGTTTTGAAGTGAATCAAAATTCTTTGGGTTTAAATTGTTATTTGCTGAGTCAGCAATGTTATGAAAAGCTTTGTGTCTATTGGAACAGCTAATAAAAATAAAAGATATAAAGATTAGAATTTTCATAAAAATTCAGAAATGCTCCTCATTGGTATGCCGTACAAGTGAGTGACACAACAATGATGCTATGAAATACAAATGCCGGTATCAAAAACCTCACCCTCTTATCCCTCTCCTGCAGAGAGGGACGGCACTTCAGCATACATCCAAACATTTTTTCTTCCACCTCATCTGCAAAAAAATATCAACTAAAAGAGCTTTAAAAAATATTCGAAAAGATATTCTCCATTTCCTCTCCCTTTAGGGAGAGATAGAGAGGGTGGAGAAGTACTAGGCTTTTTACCTTTGCACCCTTCCGCTTGCATCACCTTTCATCAGGTCTTTTACATCACCTAAAGTTGCGTGGTTAAGATCGCCGGGAATTGTATGTTTTATCGCAGATGCAGCAACGCCAAACTCAGCAGCATCCTTCATTTCCATGCCTGTAACAAGTCCGTAAATAAAACCACTTGCAAACGAATCGCCGCTACCAACACGATCAACAATGCGAACTTCATATTGTTTAGTATGGTAGAAATCGCTACCGTTATAAACCAATGCACTCCATCCGTTATCAGAGGCACTGTGGCTTTCACGTAATGTAGAAGCGATGTATTTAAATCCAAATTTTTCATTCATTTGTTTAAAAACATCTTTGTATCCATCAAGATTTAATTCGCCTTTTGTAATATCTGTTCCGGCGCTTTTAAAACCGAGTGTGGTATCAGCGTCTTCTTCGTTGCCGATGCATACATCAACATATTGACAAAGTCTTGTCATCACTTCTCTTGCTTTTTCTTTGCTCCATAATTTTTTGCGGTAGTTAAGATCAATGCTTGTTGTAATGCCTTTTGCTTTGGCGGCTTTTAAAGCAGCCTCAGTAAGCGCTGCAGACTTATCACTTAATGCAGGTGTGATACCGGTTGTATGAAACCAATCAGCGCCATCAAAAATTTTATCAAAATCAAATTCAGCAATATCAACTTCTGAAATGGCCGCATCTGCACGGTCGTAAATAACCTGTGATGCTCTCATGGATGCACCTGTCTCTAAAAAATAAATGCCTAATCTTTTTCCGCCACGGGCAACAAATTGCGTGTCTACACCGTACCTGCGTAAATGATTTATTGCTGCCTGACCAATGGCATTATCAGGAACTTTTGAAACAAACGTTCCCTGCAGCCCGTAATTACAGAGTGCTGCAGCAACATTTGCTTCACCGCCACCATAGGTTACATCAAAACTGTCTGCCTGAACAAATCTTTTATAGTCTGGTGTAGAAAGACGAAGCATTATTTCGCCGAGGGTTACAACTTTTTTAGCCATGATAGATTGAATAGTTTAATTTGTAAGTGATTATTTTTGCTGAATTCCAATTAGGTCAAATATCTTTCATATTTGTTTAATGAGCAAGAATAAATAAGATAACTATTGGAAAATATGTGGTAACGATTGCGTAGATAATTATTGCATTTTTGCTTAATTCTAATATCATTGTTTAGTTAATTAAAAATTTTATGGATAAAAAAACAGAACTTTTAAAATTAATTCCTGAACAGGGAATTTTGCCATTGTATTTTACCAAAGACACTGAAGTAAGTGTAAGCGTTTTAAAAGCATTGTACAGCGCAGGTATAAGAGCGGTTGAATATACAAACCGTGGTGAAGCAGCTTTACAAAATTTTAAAAAGATGAGAGAAGTCTGCGATACAGAATTAAAAGGAATGTACCTGGGCGTTGGTACAATTAAGGATGGTGCAATGGCGCAAACATTTATTGATGCAGGTGCAGATTATATAATTTCTCCTGGTCTTGTAGAAAGCGTTGCAAAGGTGGCAGATAAAAATAATATGCTTTGGGTGCCGGGATGTATGACACCTTCTGAAATAATTTTTGCAGAAACATTAGGAGCAAAAATGATAAAATTATTCCCCGGAAATATTTTAGGCCCTGCATTTTTAAGTGCGATAAAAGAGTTATTTCCCAATTTATTATTTATGCCTACAGGCGGTGTTGATCTTGATAAAGAAAATATCGGTGGATGGTTTAAAGCCGGTGTGTGTGCGGTTGGCATGGGAAGCAAGCTGATAAGTAAACAATTGCTTGAGCAAAAAGATTATACCAAAATTGAAGAGCTTACAAAGCAGGCGATGGAAATTGTAAAATCAGTAAAATAAAATAATGAAAATAATAAACGCTGTTAATCCGGATGATTTTAAAACGTATTCAACTGCAAAGATCAGGGAAAGATTTTTGCTCGATGATCTTGCGCAACCGGGTAAAATAAATTTTGCATATACGCATTACGATCGCATGATAGTGGGACTTGCAATGCCTGCAGCAGAAGCAATTGATCTTCCCTCGTTTGATATTTTGCGTGCAGATTATTTTTTGGAGAGAAGAGAAATGGGAATTATTAATGTTGGTGGTGACGGAACAATTTCGGCCGGCGATGAAAATTTTTCTTTAAAAAAATTGGATTGTCTTTACGTTGGTAAAGGAACACAGAAGGTAACATTCGCAAGTGCTGATGCAGCAAAGCCTGCAGTGTTTTATATTTTGTCTGCACCTGCTCATACTGTGCATCCAACAAAACTTTTAAAGAAAGAAGAAGCACAAGGGGGCGCAATGGGAGCCGCAGAAACTGCAAACAAGCGAACTATCTACCGTTACATTCATAAAGATGGATTGCAGAGTTGTCAACTGGTAATGGGTTTAACTATTTTAGAAACAGGAAGCGTATGGAATACAATTCCTGCGCACACCCACGACAGGAGGATGGAGGCTTACTTTTATTTTGATGTTCCTGAAAATCAGGTCGTGTTTCATTACATGGGAGAGCCGCAGGAAACAAGGCACATGGTTGTGAAAAATTTTGGCGCTGCTGTATCTCCGCCATGGAGTATTCATGCAGGAAGCGGCACAACTAATTATGGATTTATTTGGGGAATGGCG
>DATCOF010000092.1:0-20369 GCA_036564845.1 Chitinophagaceae bacterium
AAGCAATGGCGTTTGAGTTTCCTTGTATTTAATTGAAGCATCATACACAGACATTTCTTCACCTGTGGGTAAATAGCGTGTATAGCCGCCTTCTTTTTGCGCCAGCTTATTTTTAATACGCACATTGGCAAAAGTGCCACGAACCATCACCTCATCATTTCCTCTTCGTGAACCATAAGAGTTGAAATTCTCTTTTTTTACACCGCGGCTTATTAAATATTTACCTGCTGCAGAATGTTCATTGAACTGCCCTGCAGGAGAAATATGATCAGTAGTAATGCTATCGCCCAATACCAACAACGCTCTTGCGTTAACGATGTCTTTTAAAGGTTCAGCATTGTCAGAAATATTATAAAAAAAAGGGGCTTCTTTAATGTATGTTGAACTTTCATCCCATGCATACAATGTATCATTAGGAATGATTAGGTTTCTCCAGGTTTCATTGCCTTCAAATATTTCAGCATAATTTTTTGCGAAGTCTTTTGGCGAAAGCACTTTGCTCATCACATTATTGATCTCATCATCAGAAGGCCAGATATCTTTTAAATAAACAGGTTGCTGATTGGGATCAAAACTGATGGGTTCATTGATAAGGTCTATATCAACTCTGCCGGCAATTGCATACGCTACTACCAACATCGGTGACATTAAAAAATTCATTCTTATCTGGGGATGAATCCTTGCTTCAAAATTTCGATTTCCTGAGAGAACGGAAGCAACTACAATATCATGTTCATCAACTGCCTTTGCAACAAAAGTTGGTAACGGGCCAGAGTTGCCAATACAAGAAGTGCAACCATAACCAACTGTATGAAATTGCATTGCTTCGAGGTCATCTAACAAATCTGCTTTTTCAAGATAATCAGTCACTACTTTTGAACCTGGAGCCAAAGAAGTTTTTACCCAGGGTTTAGTTTTCAATCCATGTTCTCTTGCCTTTCTTGCAACCAAACCTGCACCCACCATTACAAACGGATTGGAGGTATTGGTACAGGAAGTAATAGCGGCAATAGCGACTGCGCCATCAGAGAGCATAAAACTTTCTTCTCCAATCGTTACCCAAACATTTTTCATTCCGTTTACAACAGTTTCTTCAATTTCCGGTTGGGGAGTTAATTGAGATTTTGGTTGCGTTACAGGCTGGCTGCCGCCCTCCGCCATCCATCGGCTCAATTGTTTTTCCTCTGGATATTTACGGCCATAGGTTTCGTCTAAAAGGTTTATGAATTTTGACTTAAAATTTTTTAATAGAATTTTATCCTGCGGCCGCTTCGGCCCTGCCACCGTAGGTTCTATTGTTGAAATATCCAATTCGATAATATCGGTATAGTGAATATCTTCAGTGCCTGTTCTCCATAGCATATTTGTTTTGCAATAATCTTCCACCAATTTTACCTGCTCCTCTGAACGGTTGCTTTTACGCATATATTCCAGGGTTTTGTCATCAATGGGGAAATAGGTAATAGTGCAGCCAAATTCGGGAGACATATTGCCAATGGTGGCACGGTCAGGAACAGATAAATTATCGAGCCCGGAGCCAAACACTTCCACAAACTTTCCAACAACGCCATATTTTCTTAAAAGCTCTGCAATGGTTAATACCAAATCAGTAGCAGTCGAACCCAGCGGAAGTTTGCCTGTCAATTTCAACCCTATCACTTCGGGCATTATAAAATAAATAGGTTGACCCAATAAAGCAGCTTCGGCTTCAATGCCACCAACGCCCCACGCTACCACACCGATACCATTTACCATTGGTGTATGGCTATCTGTTCCCACCAACGTATCTGGGAAAATTTCTCCGTTTCTTTCTATTACGCCTTTGGATAAATATTCTAAATTAACCTGGTGACAAATGCCCATGCCGGGAGGAACAACGCTGAAATTATTAAAAGATTTTTGTGCCCATTTTAAAAACTCGTAGCGTTCTTTATTGCGCTTATATTCTTCGTCCATGTTGCGGGCATAAGAATATTCTGTTCCAAAATAATCAACCTGCACTGAATGATCAATGATAAGATCAACAGGTATTAATGGATTTATTTCATCAGGATTTTTTCCTTTTCTCGCAATCTCTGCACGCAGTGAAGCAATATCCACCACAGCAGGTACGCCTGTAAAATCCTGCATCAGTACACGGGCAGGTTTAAACGGAATATCTTTATCAGAGCCTTTCGGTTGCCAATGAAGAATGGTTTCAATATTTTCTTTTGTTATAGCAAAATCATCAAAATTGCGCAATGCATTTTCCAATAAAATGCGAATGGAAAAAGGCAGCTTGCTAATGCCGTATCCCTGCTTTTCAAGTTCAGTGAGGCTATAATAGGTGAACGTGTTATTTTTTGTGGTCAATAATTTTTTAATTTGATAAGGATCTTTGGACATAGTTATACTATTTTAAATTTGCTTCGGATGAGTTTATTCTCAAACCAATTTTTAAAATTGTTCTATCACAATTTTATTTTTATCTGCTCCTAAATTCAGAAGATTTTCTTTGATGCTCTCTATCATCGCATCCGGTCCGCAGATATAGATATATTGAGATAAATCTTTTATTTTTTCTTTGAGATAACTTTCATCTATTTTTCGATTATCATACTTCTCGTTTTTCTCATTAGTAATTGTATTAATAAAATTTTCACCCAGCATTTTTTCAAACTCGTCTTTAAGAATAATATCCTGCACTGTTTTGTTGGAGAAGATCAATTTATTATTACCAAGCTTTCCATCTTTCTGCAATTGCCTGAAAATGGCGATAAAAGGGGTAACGCCTGCGCCGCCTGCAATAAAAGTTCCTTCGCCTTTATAATTAATTGCGCCCCAGATATCATGCAAAATCAATTCATCACCTGGCTTAAGTTTTCCTAATTGGTTGGTTACTCCATTGTGATCCTCATAAATTTTAATGGTGAATTCCAAGGTGTCCCAATCGTTAAGACTTGTAAACGTAAAAGGCCTTCGCTCTTCTTTCCAATCAGGAAGATTGATAACGATATCCGTGGCTTGCCCCGGTTTAAATTTATAAGAATCCGGCTTGCTTAATGTGAACCGTTTTACATTGTGGGTTACATATTCAGTTTTAAGGATTTTTACAATGTGCTCTTCATTTGGATATTCTTCCATAATAAAAAATTTTAAATTTTATTTAATGTTTCTTACCAACCAAATAATATGGTTGTTCTTACATAATTTATGCCTAATCATTTTGATTGAAGCTATAACTATTTTCCTTCAGCAGCTTTTACCGGAATGATAAACAGCGGTATTGTTGTGTGATGCAAAACATTTTCGGCTACGCTTCCAAGCAATACCTTATCAAGCCCTTTACGGCTGTGGGTTCCCATTACTATTATATCTGCATTCATTTCTTTTGCCGTTTGCAGAATATTTTCTGCATAGTCTCCCTCTTTTACCACTGTTTCAATTGTTTCATCACCCAGGCTCAGTTTCACATTATCCAGGTAATCCTCGGCGGTTATTTTTAATTCCTGTACAGTATCTGTCTGAACTACATCTAAGTTACTAAAACTATCAAAGCCAAGAATCGGCGAATAATTAAGAGAAGAATAGTAGGTAGAATGCGAAGTTACATGCAACAAAATAGTATGTGCACGCAACACTTCCGATAATTCATAACCCGCCTCTGCAATTTTTTGAGCGCCGGCATTGTGGTCAAGTGCTATTAATATTTTTTTCATTTTATGCGATTTAGATTTTATTGAAATCTCTTTTTTTTGTAATTCAGCTTTAACGGTTAAGCAATTCTTCAAGAACGTGAGCTTCATTATTTTCCTGATCTCTTGCACCGTACACTAATGTAACTGCCCCGTTTTTTACATGCTTTTTTAAAATGGAAACCTGTTCTTCATTGTCTTTAAGTTCCTGCAAATATTTCTTTCTGAATTCATTCCATTTTTTTGGATCATGGGCAAACCATTTTCTAAGCTCTGTACTTGGAGCTATATCCTTCAACCATAAATCAACACCTGCCTTTTCTTTTGTGAGTCCTCTTGGCCATAGTCTATCCACCAAAATGCGCATCCCATCTGCTTTAGACGGTTTCTCATATACTCTTTTGGTTTTAATTTTCATGGTATGATTTTTAAAATTTTATATCTCCAGTATCTGGCGAATCATTTGATTGGTAAATCCCCATTCATTATCGTACCACGCCAAAACTTTCACTAAATCGCCATCCACTACCCGGGTCATTTTCAGATCAACGATGGCAGCAAAAGGATTTTTTACAATATCTGAAGAAACCAATGGTTCATTTGAAACAGATAAAATGAATTTATACCTGCTTGTTTTCGATTCCTCTGTAAGGATATTATTAATTTCTTCTGGAGAAGTATTTCTTGAGGCAACAAAAGTGATATCTGAAATAGAACCAACGGTTACAGGTGTCCGAATTGCAATTCCATCGAATTTGCCTTCCAATTTTGGAAGTGCTTTAATCGTTGCTTTTGCAGCTCCCGTTGTAGCAGGTATTAAATTTACTGCTGCCGCACGTCCCATCCGGATTCTAGTTTTTGATGGTGCGTCTACAAGAGTTTGAGAGGCCGTATAAGCATGCACTGTATTTAGTATTGCTTTTTTTATCCCAACCCTTCTGTCTAATATTTCTATTACCGGCCCAATATTATTGGTGGTGCAACTTGCACAAGAAAATATGGCTGTCTTTCCATCAGGTGTGTTTACGCCGTGTATTATTGTTGGCGTATCCAGGCTTTTTGTCGGCGCAGAGATTACCACATTTTTTGCACCCGCATGAATATGCTTTTCAGCGTCTTCCCGGTTTGTAAATAAGCCGGTGCTTTCTATTACAACGTCTATACCCAGTTTTTTCCATGGAAGCTTTGCGGGATCTTTTTCAGAAATAAATAAAATTTTTGTATCCCCGATGTGTAAATTATTACCCTGAATATTGACTTCATTTTTATATATACCATATATGCTATCGTATTTTAATAAATACGCTGCATTGTCAATGTTCATTAAATCATTTATAGCCACAACTTCCAGCCCTGGCGTATCTATTATTACTTTCAACGCTGCCCTTCCTATTCTGCCAAATCCATTTATTGCTATCTTTTTCATATTCGTTCATGTTTATAAATGTCACAAAAACTCATTCGCACTTAACCGATATTAAAAACTACTTTCTTCAGTTTTTATCAAAAATTATTGCATGATTAATTTTCCTTTCATTACCACATGAATGCTCCAATAATAATCTGCGCTTTTAGTAACCACTAAACTCCAGGATTTCCTCGGAGCAAGTGGTACTGAAGTCCACAGCTTACTTGTTTCTTCAGTTACATCATGTGTTACAATGTCATGGTTTGTCCAAACAACCGTATCTCCCTTTTGCAATGTGAGTTCAGCAGGCTGAAATTGCATCTGCTTAATCTCAACATTATAAACTTTATGTACCGTTTTTTTTGGGCCTCGTCAATTACATTTTGATAATCTTTCGCCATTGTATCAGTGAATTTTAGAACATCAGCATTAATTTTTCAAATTGTTTTATCATACAACCTGCATTTTTTACTTTCGATTGTTTTTAACAATACCTTATAAGCTTTATTAAATTTTTCTATTCCTTCATCTTCCAGCTTTTGTGTGATAATATTTATGTCAAGTCCGCTGTCATTCAACTGTGCCAATATACTCGTGCCTTTATCCAGGTCATTTTCCAAATGGTTTGCTACACGTCCATGGTCGTTGAAAGCGTCAATGGTTTTAAGCGGAAGTGTATTGATCGTATCATTTCCTATTAAAGCCTCCACATATTTCACATCACTATAAGCAGGATCTTTGCTGCTGGTGCTTGCCCATAAAACATGTTGCCGTTTTGCCCCTTTTGCTTCCAGGGTTTTAAAGCGCTCTTTACCGAAAATATTCTTGTATATTTCGTAGGCTTTTTTTGCAGAAGCTATTGCCACTTCTCCCTTTAAATTGTACAATCGTCTTCCTTCAAGAATCGGGTCTGTCAATACATCAATGCGGCTTAGAAAAAAACTTGCAACCGAAGTAATCTTGTCAATGGATTGATTGGCTTTAACCCGGTCTTCCAAACCTGAAATATAGGCCTCAGTAACTTCTTTATATCGTGGCAAACCAAAAAGCAAGGTTATATTAATATTTATTCCTTCGCTGGTGCATTTTCTAATGGCAGGTAGCCCTTCAGCTGTCGCCGGAATTTTGATCATTACATTTTTTCGATCAACGGCACCCCATAATTCCCTCACTTGCTGTATTGTTCCATCTGTATCACGGGCAAGGAGAGGAGAAACCTCGAGGCTCACAAAACCGTCATTCCCTTTTGTTTTCTCATAAATGGATTTAAAAAAATCAGCAGCACGTTGTATATCTTTAACCGCAATAGCAAAGAAAATTTCTTCGCTGCTGAAGTTTTTTTTGGAAAGAGATGCAATATCTTCATCATAATCTGAACTGTTGCTGATGGCACTTTCGAAAATGGAAGGGTTAGAAGTTACTCCACTTACGCCGTCACTATCAACTAACTTTTTCAATTTGCCCGAATCCATAATTTGCCGGTCAAAAAAATCAAGCCAGATGCTCTGGCCAAAATCTTGGATGTTTCTTATTTTACTCTGTTTCATAATATCAATATGTTGAACCGATGTTAATTTGTCTAACAGGCCATTCCCTTTGATAACGAATTAAAATGTCGTTCATTAATTCTTCCTGTAAGATTTGGTTTGTTGCTTAAATCCTTTACCAGCAGTAATTGGGTTATGGGAAAGAATATTATCTTCCAAACGGAAAAGAATATCATCTTCCAAATGAAAATGCATGGTCAAATCACGTTCAAGTTCTTTCATCTTTTCAAATAAGGATATATAGTAGCTGCAGGCATCAGATGGTATCTGGTAATCATTAGTTATCTCTCTAAAAACCTTCAGATAGTTAAAAGTTTTTCTCTGTTCAATTTGTTGCGACTTTATTTTTTGTTCTAAAGATTGTGAGGTGTTATCGTCGTTTTTGCCTCCAGGTTTTATATCTTTTATTATTTGCCTGATGTATGGAAAAAGGGTTTGCTCTTCTTTCATCATTTGATTCAGCAAATCGTGAAAGAAAAAAAAGACAACCTCGCTAAACTTGTTCAACTCGCAATGTTGGTCACTGTGACGGTATGCAACTTTTTGTGTAAGGTCATAAATAATAATCGAATTTTTTTTCGTGGGTGTGTGATGCGTTGTAATAATGTAATCAATAAGAAAATCAGTGTCGTACTTCCCGGATTTTGCTTTATTGCTTTCCTCGTAAATAGCATTTTTCATGTCATTACAATTAATGACTGCTTCGTTTAAAATATTTGTAGTAAGATATGCTTCATTATCACCGGCATTTTTCATTTTAATCAACTGCATAGTATTCATATCAAATTTTTTAGTCGTGTTTATTTATCTGTGTCACAAGGTGCTCAATTATCATACATTTATTTTCCAAAACTATATCCAGGTTATTAGATTGGCATTAACGAAAGATTAGAATGTGATTAGAAATCGTTTTTTTTGTTTCGCCTAAAATGATAAGGAGTAAATTGCCTGCATAAATTTTATTTTATTTATGGAGAGAAAAATATTGATTGTTGAGGACGAAAAAAAAATTGCTGATACGCTTAAGTTTGGGCTTGATGAAATTGGCTTTAATGTTGAAGTTGCTTACGATGGTAAATTAGGGTATCATTTATTTTGTGCTAAAGATTTTGATCTCGTTATTCTTGATATAAATCTTCCCGGGATGAATGGTTACGATCTGTGCAAAGCTATTCGTTCCCAAAACCAGAATATTCCTGTTCTTATGCTCACCTCAATGAGCGCTCTTAATGATAAAATTGAAGGATACGAGTCAGGGGCTGATGATTATATGGTAAAACCCTTTGAATTTAAAGAACTCCTTTTAAAAATAAGGGCGTTACTTAAACGTACAATGAACCAGAGTTTGCCCGTAGGAAATATCCTTAAAGTTGCTGACCTGGAAATGAACCTTGATAATAAAGAAGTAAAAAGGAACGATAGAGTTATCAATCTTACCGCAAAAGAATTCCAATTGCTCGAATATCTTCTTCGAAATAAAAACAGGCTTGTTTCAAGGGTGGATATAGCCATTAATGTGTGGGATGTTGACTTTGAAACTAATACCAATGTCATTATCTGCGTAATAAAGTGGATAAGCATTTTGAACAAAAATTAATTCATACCCACATTGGTATGGGATACATATTAAAAGACCACTAATGCATGTAAGAATTAAAATAACATTGCTGTTTACTCTTATAATGTTCTTATTGCTTGCTTTATTTTGTGGTTTTATTTATTATTTTTTTTATAACAGCAGGTTAGGAAATATCAATGCACATTTAAGCAGTTATGCTATATCAACTGCCAATATGCTTGACGATCCTGAAATATTTGATCCGGAGCTGGTAAATAAAATTGATTCGATCACCATCATACTTATGAAACACAAGGCAGTTCAGGCGTATAATTATCGTAACGAAAAAATATATGCCTATAATGATGAGCAGTCAGATACTTTACATGTTACAGACGAATTATTAGATAAGGCAAGAGCGAATAAGATTTATTTTTTTACAGTTGGCAGCAGGGAAGTGGTGGCCTTGTACCTTAATAAAAATAATAACGGGAGAGTTATCCTGGCTGCTGCTTTTGATGAAGAAGGAAAAAGAAATCTTAATCATCTTAAAATTATTTTACTGATAAGTTTCATCTGTGGCAATTTAATTGCATTTACTTCAGGATATTTTTTTTCAAGAATATTGCTGCTGCCTATCAGGAATATTGCTGATGATGTAAAAGATATTTCTGCACAGAGCCTAACACATAGAATTAAGTCGGGTAATGCCAAGGATGAATGGAACTACCTCACTGAAACTTTGAATGAATTGTTAGACCGTTTGCAACAAAGTTTTGAAATGCAACGGCGTTTTATTTCCTCTGCCTCGCATGAATTATCTACTCCATTAACTTCTATTTCAAGCCAATTAGAGGTGGCCCTTCAAAGAACCAGAGAGGTTAAAGAATACCAGGGAGTAATGCAGTCTGTTTACCAGGATGTACGTCAGTTGAGCAGATTAACGCAAACGCTATTGGAGTTTGCAACTGCATCGGGTAGTAAAGGGGGAATTGAAATTAATTCAATCAGAGTTGATGAAATACTAATGCAGCTTCCGGGTGAGGTTACAAAGATGAACAGGGAGTACTCAGTAAAACTTCAGTTTGATCAATTGCCTGAAAACGAAGAAAGATTATTGGTATTTGGCAATGCCGAATTACTACTTACAGCAATAAAAAATGTTGTCTCAAATGCCTGTAAATATTCAGCGGACCATCTTGCTAAAATAAAATTAATGGTTGAGTCAAAAGAAATAATCATTTCAATAGAAGACGACGGTAAAGGTATTTCTGAAAATGATTTGAAGAATATTTTTCAGCCATTTTACAGGACCGAAGATAGTAAGGCAATTACGGGGTTTGGTGTGGGCTTGCCGTTGGTTTATCGCATCATAAAGTTACATAAAGGCCAGATAAAAGTTAAATCTCTTGTTGGGAAGGGAACTACTGTATTAATACAACTCCCTATTGCCGAAAATGTGCGGTACAAATAATTTTAATTGCTTTCTAATTTCTTCTTAATCTTCTTCTAATACCTGCAACTTAATTTTGGATAAAGGTTAAAGCCGGCAGAGTATTAGATCTCCTGCTGTCACTTGTTACCTCTTTTATCAAAATACCCCGAAGATTTTAGTGGTAAATATTTTCTCATTATAAAATAAATATTATGGACATAATTATTAAGTCAGTAGGTTTTAAGGCGGGAAATAACCTGGAAACATTTGTAATAGAAAAAGTGAAAAAATTGTTCAGGCAATGTGATGACATTATACGTGCGAGAGTAATCCTATGCAAAGAAGAAAGTAAAAATCCGGAAAATAAATTATGCGAGATAAGACTGGAGGTGCCAGGTAATGATCATTTTGTAAAGAAAAGCAGCGGGGATTATAGAAAATCGGTTTTGCAATCAGTCGTTGTTTTACAGGAAATTTTGAGGAGGAATAAAACAAGATTACTTACCAGGAGATAAGCTGGTTCAATTTTCTAAAATCAAATTGTGTCAACATGACTAAAAATAAAAAGGCTGATTTGCTTGGCGGCGCATTTCTTTTAATGGTTATACTGATAAATGTGTTAATCATAACACTCGCTTACATCATTAATCAGGATTTGTATTGGGCATTTCTATTTTTAATCCCCATATTGTTTTTTGCGATTTATTATAAAATGATAGTTTCAAAAAAACAAACGATGGGAAAAAAATAAAGATGAATGGCTCGGAATTCCATGGAAAGGATATGGTTGTTCTTCCACGCAAGATTAAAGGCGATGAGTTAACAGTATTGTTTGGCAATAGCCATTGCTCACAGCCATATCTTTCCAGCATAATTTGCATTGGATCTAAGAGCGCAGATCAAAACGTTATTTTCAGGCCTAAGCAAATCATCCAACCTGAAGATAATAGCTATAACCATGATGTGATGCAAAGCTTGAAGGATGATTTATTTATCAACGATTCAATATGGAGCATTGAGTCCGGTTATGCAGGCTCCATAGATCACAATTTTAAATTTGATGCTGAATCTTTTCGGATAAATGCCGAAAGGCCAACTGTGAAAATGATTCAATTAAAATTATCAGTATTTAATGATCAGGATAATATCTCAACAGTTAACAATTCTTATTCATCTGCCGTTTACAACAAAAAAAATACAGGTGCAAATTTTAAGCATATTATTAAGCATACAGCGTTCCGCAATGCTGAAAGCATGGCAATCTTTTTAGATTCTTTAAGACAGCTTTCCGGTAAAAAGCCTATTGGCATCAGACCCTGCGTTACAGATAAAAACAAATTTCACGAAATATGTTATGCCTTTAGAAAAACCGGTATAATTCCTGATTTTATTGTCATAGAGGCTCCCAATGAATATAACTCATTATCAAAACCTTCTCAAAATTCCGTTATGATTTTATATGAGGCCTTGTTGTTTGTTTCAAAAACTTTAGAGGTTTATGGTCTGGGTAAGGATATTAAGATTATTGCTGCCTCAGAAATTTATTCTCCATTTGATGTATTGAGACTTATTGCATTAGGTGCGGACGCTGTCAGTTTTCAAAACCATGGTGTTAGTTCAACTGTTTTCCCGGGAGAATCATTGGAACAATTGCGCGGTGAGATATTGAATAGTACGTTGGATATAATGGAAATCTTGGGTTATACTAATGTCCGGGATATTACCTTGCCTGCTTTTTTGCGCGATCTGGATACTTTGTATAGAGAGGGCTTTTATAAAAGATATAATGAGGAGTCTGCGAATAATTCTAAAATGACATCGTTTAAAATCGTAAAAAAAAATTGCCACGTAAAGAATTGCAATTCAGAAATTATTCTTAATTAAGGTGCGATAAAAAAATAAGTAAACCTAAAATCCTTTTTTTTTATTTACAATAATTTTTTAGTTTGAGATCTTAAAAATATTTTTTTTCATCAATTGTTTTTTTTGAAAATTTAACATTTGAAAAAAATATTTTTTTGATAATAAGTTCTTTTTTGAAGAATTTATTGTGAAGAATTTATTTACGAAATAAAATATTTCAAAAAATTGCAACAGATTTTTTATCGCTCATTTGTATTTAGTAGAATATTATTTGTGCATATTTTCTCTTTTAGGAAATTATTTTCTTGGTTGTATGTAATAGGTTTATTCATTTTTTTTAGCAATTATTTTTCTATAAAACCAATTTAGAATTTAAACTAATTACAAAATCATATTCCTTTTAAATGCTCGCTGGTAAAGGGTGTTATGGCATAAATAAAAAAGCCCCGATAAATCGGGGCTCATATCTTTGCTTAATTAAAAGCTTAAATTAGCGCTTTTTAGCGGCTTTTTTTACAGCTTTTTTAGGAGCGGCTTTTTTTACAGCTTTTTTAGGAGCGGCTTTTTTTGGAGCAGCTTTTTTAGCGGCTTTTTTTGCAGTTGCCATTTTTTTAGAATTTAATTGTTAGTAAATATTTGCTAAAAGTAGAAACATTTTTCAAACTTCCAAAAAAACTTATGAAATATTTTGAAGACACACGAAGAACATTTACCAAAATGTAAATGAAATGTAAGTTCTTCGTCTTAGCTTTTTTAAAATTAAGCTACGCAGTAATTACAAATTATTTATGCAGATGCTTCTGTAGTATTTACAGAGATGTAAGTTTTGTCGCTCTTTGTTTTTCTGAATTCAACAACGCCATCAGCAGTTGCAAAAATTGTCCAGTCTCTTCCAACACCAACATTTTTTCCAGGATGAAAAGTTGTACCTCTTTGACGAACGATTATGTTACCGGCAATTGCTGCCTGGCCGCCAAAAATTTTTACACCTAATCTTTTGCTGTGTGAATCACGACCGTTTTTTACGGAGCCTTCGCCTTTTTTGTGAGCCATATTTTTTTAATTAAAAATTAATAATTTAAAGTTGAACGTTTTTTGAACGATCAGTTTCTTTTATTCACTTAAATAATCTCTGTTACTTTTATTTGAGTGTAGTGAGTACGGTGACCATGTTTTTTTCTAAAGCCTTTTCTCCTTTTCATTTTAAAAGCTATCACTTTATCACCTTTTACAGTGTCTTCAACGATCTCTGCTTTTACGGTAGCTTTCGCATCTCCGCCAATACTTAATTTACCTTCATTTTCCAACATCAATATATCAGAAAACTCAACTTTATCTCCCGTTTTTCCGGAAAGATGAGGTACAAACAAATTTTGTCCTGATTGAACTTTAAATTGCTGACCTGCGATTTTTATAACTGCAAACATAACTACCCAAATTTAGGAGTGCAAAGGTAAGGGAATACAATTAAAATTTACTACTTCAAAGCAAAAAATTACTAAGGTTTAGCGATCTATTATCTTATTTTGCGGCATAAACGCCTATTTTGAAATATTTAGTACGAATAATTAGAATAATCTATAGTATATACGCCTTTCTCTTTTTTTTAGTGTTGATGCTTCTATTTCTTCCCATATTTATAGTGGCTTCCTTCTTTGGTAAAGTAAAAGGAGGTAATATAATATATGATACATGCAGGGTATGGGCAGATATCTGGATGTTCATGATCGGGATCTCTCATAAAAATATATATGAGAAGCCTCATGATACCTCCCGCCAATACATTTTTTTGAGTAATCATATTTCTTATCTTGACATACCCGTGATGATGAAAGCTATCCGAAAGCAAAATTTTCGCATTTTGGGCAAGTCTGAGCTTGGTGAAATTCCTGTGTTTGGTTTTATATTTAAACATGCAGCTGTTTCAGTTGATAGAAAAAACCCTGTTAACAGGGCAAAAAGTGTTCTGACATTAAAATCAATTATCAAAAGAAAAATTTCTGTTTTTATTTGTCCCGAGGGAACATTTAATGAAACGCATCAACCACTTAAGGAATTTTATGATGGCGCTTTTAAAATTGCAATTGAAACCCAAACCCCGATTAAACCTGTATTGATATTAGATACTTACGACAGGTTAAATTACAAAAGCATTTTTTCTCTTTCTCCGGGAAGATCACGGGCAGTATTTTTAGATGAAACTGACACCGCTTCACTTTCAATACGCGATGTTGCTATGCTTAAAGAAAAAATATTTAAGCAAATGGAAGATGCCTTAATTCGATACAAAGCAAGCTGGATAGAATAGTGTTGTATCCATAAATTTATTAAGCAAGTATATTTGTTAAACAAATGACAGATAATAATACAGGCGATAATTTATTTTCTAAAGAAACAGGAACTGCATGGGCAGAAGTTATATTGCCCCTGGCCATTCCTAAAACATATACTTATACAATTCCGCAACATCTTCAATCTAAAGCACGCCCCGGATGCAGGGCAGAAGTTGTGTTTGGAAAAAATAAAAAATATGCCGGGATAGTAAAGTCGGTCTCCAATAAAAAACCGGGTTACGAAACAAAAGAAATTTTAAATATTATTGATGAGGAGCCAATAATTTATCCGCAGCAAATACACCTGTGGCATTGGATAAGTGAATACTATATGTGCAGCGAGGGAGAAGTAATGACGGCTGCATTGCCAACGCATCTTAAATTAAGCAGCGAAACGGTTATCGTTTTTAATGAAGAATATGGAGAGGATTTTTCTGATCTTGATAACGAAGAATTCCTGGTAGCAGAGGCATTATTGATAAAAAAAGAATTGCGATTACCGGAGATACAACAGATCCTTGATATCAATCATGTTTACCCGCTGATAAAAAAACTGATCGAGAAAAAAATTTGTTATGTGTGGGAAGCTTTCAATGAAAAGTATAAACAGAAAAAAGAAAATTTTGTAATTCTGAATCCTGAGTTTAATAATGATGAGAAGTTAAATGATCTTTTGAATAATTGGGGAAAGGCTCCCAGGCAAATGGAATTATTATTGAGCTATTTGCATCTTTCAAAAACTGAAGGAGAAGTTACACAAACTGCGTTATTAAAAAAATCCGGCGCTTCAATTGCCCAATTGAAAGGTTTAACTGAAAAGAATATTTTATTTATAGAAAAGAGAAGTGTAGACCGTGTTGAGAATTTGCCTCAAAAAATTTCTATTGATTTTGAATTAAGTTCTGCACAGAAAACAGCACTGGACGAGATCAATTCAGTATTTGCCGAAAAAAATGTTTGTCTTCTTCATGGTGTTACCAGCAGCGGCAAAACACAATTGTATATTAAGCAAATTGAAGAAAATATTAATAAAGGGAAGCAGGTTTTATACCTGCTGCCCGAGATAACTTTAACTGCACAGATCATTAGAAGATTGCGAAAAAATTTCGGCGGCAATGTTGCCATTTATCATTCTAAGTTTAATAATAATGAAAGAGTAGAGCTATGGAATAAGATCAAAAATGGAGAAGTAAAAATTGTTCTCGGCGCAAGAAGCGCTTTGTTTCTTCCGTTTAAAGATATTGGTTTGATAATAGTTGATGAAGAACACGATAGCTCGTATAAGCAGCAGGATCCTGCACCACGCTATAATGCAAGAGATGCTGCAATTTATTATGCTTCTCTTTTTAGTGCAAAAGTTTTACTGGGAAGTGCAACACCATCTATTGAGAGTTACTATAATGTTGAAAAAAATAAATATGGTTTTGTAGAGTTGAATGAAAGGTTTGGTGGTGTTCTGCTTCCGGAGATAGAGATAATAAATACAAGACAGGTGGCTGCATCTAAAAAAGGAAAGGTGATGTTATCTCCGCAATTAAAAGCGGCTATTGAAGATGCAGTAACAAATAATAAGCAGGTAATTTTATTTCAGAACCGGCGTGGATATTCTCCTTTTTTAATTTGTACAACATGCGGTTTTATTCCTCATTGCAATAATTGTGATGTTACATTAACGCTGCATAAATTCTCCAACAAATTGCATTGCCATTATTGTGGAAGCAGCTATCCAAAATTAACTACGTGTCCTGCATGCGGTACTGTAAACTGGATGGAGAGAAATTTTGGAACAGAAAAAATTGAGGAAGAATTGGAAAATGAATTTCCTTCCTACAAGATTGCAAGAATGGATATGGATTCAGTTCGTGGAAAAACTGCCCATGATAGTTTGATAAAATTATTTGAACAACACAGGATAGATATTCTTGCAGGAACACAAATGGTTGTAAAAGGTCTTGACTTTGAAAACGTAAGCCTGGTAGGTGTTTTAGACGCTGATGCCTTGTTGAACTTTGCTGATTTTAGAGTGAATGAAAGAGCGTTTCAATTAATGGAACAGGTGAGTGGCAGAGCCGGCAGAAAAAGTGAACAGGGAAAAGTTTTGATACAGGCAACGAAAATTAATCACCCAGTTTTGTTGTTTGTACAGCAGCACGATTTTAAAAGATTTTATGATTATGAAATTGATAACCGCAAAAGATTTTTCTATCCGCCATTCAGCAGGTTGATAAAAATTATTGTAAAACATAAAATGAAAGAAGTAGTTGCTGAAGCGGCAGAAAGGTTGGGTGATGCTTTAAAGAAGGATCTGAATGATTTTGTTGTAGGGCCTGCAGCACCAGTTATTAACAGGATAAGAAGTTTATATCTCATGGACATCCTGATAAAATTGCCCAAGGATGCCAATATGCTTCAGCAGTATAAAAAAGTGATCACAAATCATTTTAATTTATTGCATGCAGAAAAGAAATTCAGAAGTGTAACACTCATTGCTGATGTTGATCCAATGTAATTTTCAAAATTTTTTTCTATAAGCTTAGGAAAATAATTTCTTCATTTCGGGATACTCTACAATGTGAATGCCGGGATCATCTTTCTTGCTTTGAGCGATCATAGCTTTGGCAACATCAACTGCTTTTACAGAATGATATTTTTTGAAACGGCCGAAAAATAAAAATGAAATTGCCTGCATAAATATTTGCCCGGCTTTTTCTCCCGGCCTTGACTCGTTGCGTTTGCCCAATAACATTGATGGCCTGAAAATGCTGATAGATTTAAAGGGAAACTGTTTAATATCTTTTTCCATTTCCCCTTTTAGCCGCAGGTAAAAATTACCCGAGATAAGATTAGCTCCAATAGATGAAACAACTAAAAATTTTTTGAAACCATTGTCAATGCCGATCTGTGCAGCATTCACCGGGATATCGTGATCAACTTTTTCATAAGCAACTTTATCTCCTTTTACTTTTTTTTGTGTTGTACCAACGCAGCAAAAAATAATATCTCCCTTTCCAAATCTTTTGGTGTAATCATTTATATTATTAAAGTTTACGATCACCTGTTGCAATTTTGGATGATCAAATGCAAGGCCTCTTCTAACCAAAACTCTAACGGTTCCAAAATATTCATCATGGAGCAATTGTTCCACGAGATAATTACCAATTAATCCTGATGCTCCGATTACTACTGCTGTCTGTTCATTCATATTTGTAAATTTGCTGTGGTTATGCAAGTTCAACTAAATTATCCGCTGAAAAAATATAATACATTTAGTATTGACACTGATGCAAAATACTTCGCTGCATTTACTTCTGTAGAAGACCTTACATTACTCATCACTAATTACGCATCACACAATTCTCTTATTCTCGGAGGGGGCAGTAATCTTTTGTTTACAAAAAATTATGACGGCCTCGTTTTAAAAAATGAGATAAAAGGAATTCATACAGTTCATGAAGATGAAGATCACATTTATGTAAAAGCGGGAGCAGGTGAGAACTGGCACTGGTTTGTATTGCATTGTATCAAAAATAATTTTTCAGGAGTTGAGAATCTTTCATTGATACCCGGAAATATTGGTGCTTCACCTATGCAAAATATCGGCGCTTATGGTGTGGAGATAAAAAATGTTTTTCATTCACTGGAAGCATTTCATTTAAAGGAAAAAAGAATTCTAAATTTTACTTTAAACGATTGCGGTTTCGGATATAGGGAAAGTGTTTTCAAAAAAAAATACAAGGATCAATTCGTAATCCTTACTGTAACATACAGGCTGGATAAAAAACCGCAATACAATATTTCTTATGGAGCGATAAAAGAAGAACTGGAAAAAATGAATATGAAAGAACTCAGTATACAAGCCATCTCACAGGCTGTCATTAATATTCGCAGCAGTAAATTACCTGATCCAAATGTGATAGGTAATGCAGGAAGTTTTTTTAAAAACCCTGAAGTATCTGAAGATAATTTTAAAATTCTAAAAACTAAATTCGAAAACATTATAGGGTTTTCATTGGAGAATGGAAACGTAAAACTTACTGCTGCATGGCTTATTGAGCAATGCGGATGGAAGGGCTATAGAAGGGGAGATGCAGGCTGTCATGAAAAGCAGGCATTGGTGTTGGTAAATTATGGCAATGCCTCAGGTGAAGAGATATGTGACCTTAGTGAAGAAATAAAAAAAAGTGTAAAAGAAAAATTTGATGTTGACCTGGAAAGAGAAGTGAATATCATTTAGATAACGGAATTTGTATTATTTTTTTAAATAGAAAGTAAAATAAGCAGGAACAGAAACTACCCCATCAATATTTAAGGAATTTATTGGGTTTACACACTGAACTTTATTAGGACAGGGAAGTGAAACTTGTGGGCTTACGATATTACTTATTTTAAAAGTCCTGTTTATAGATGGAAGAAATAAAACCCAATCATAATTTTTGTCAATTGAAAAATTTCCAGGTCTGTAAGGGAAACTTATAGTGTCGTTACTTTTTTGGATTTGAAAAGAAGTTTTATTATCAAAGAAAGCAGTATCAATTAATGTATTGAAGTTATTGTTTTTAGAATATTTTCTAATTATAATTGTATCTACTTCCGAAGGATTAAAACCAATAAAGGCGGGGTCAATATTGCTATCTACGCAAGGGCATTTTCCACATGCACTAATACAGGATAATATTATCAACAGCAATAGAAGTTTATAAAATACTAACATGTTCGAATTTGATGTTTTCAATGATTAATCATCTAAAATCTTCATCGTCCAATTCTTCTTCACTGAATGATCTTGTGCCAAGATTAAGCATGCTTCCCATCAGATCTTTAAATTCAATTTTGCCTTCTACAATTTTTTTACTGATGAGTGAATGTGTTGCCAGTCCGTGTAAAACAAATTCCATCAGCAATGCATTTTCTTTTGCATTGGCATTGGGAAAATATTTTTTTACCAGGCCATATAAGCCATCCACTTTGTAAAGCAATTGCACTTTATCATCATCCTTATTTTCAAAAAAAACATTCAGATGATTGCCTGTATCAAACCAATGCGTAATTGCTTTGTAAGGATTTTCATCTGCAACTCCCGCAGTTGTTTTTTTCTTTTTAAAAGTTTCAGGGTTGGGAAAATATTTTGCAAACTGTGTGCGTATTGCTTTCTCCATTAAATTATAGGCAACCTGGTACGGGCCTTCCTGTTCGCCCTCATACACCAATTCAATTTTACCTGTGATGGAAGGAATTATTCCCGAGAGATCGCTTATCCAAACCTGTGTTTCTTTTTCTTTGTTGATGATGGCTCTTCTCTCTGCTGCACTCACAGCATTCTCATACGCAGCAATGGTAAGCCTTGCAGACACACCACTTTTTTTATCAACGTATTCACTTGCCCGTGCTTCAAACGCAACCTGCTCAATTAATCGCTTTACAAGATCACTCACCTTTACTCTCTTTGCCTGCTCTTCATGCACTGATGCTTCCTGTTCTGTTATAGAAAGTGAAGTTTCAATTGATGAAGGATAGTGAGTAAGTATCTGGCTTTCTATCCTGTCTTTTAGCGGCGTTACAATTGCACCACGATTTGTATAGTCTTCAGGATTTGCAGTAAACACAAATAAAATATCAAGCGGCAAACGTAATTTAAAACCTCTTATCTGCAGATCACCTTCTTCTAAAATATTAAAAAGAGAAACCTGTATCCTTGCCTGCAGATCGGGCAATTCATTTATTACAAAAATGCTGCGGTTGCACCGCGGAATAATTCCATAATGAATAACCCGGTCGTCTGCATAGCTCAATTTTAAATTGGCAGCTTTTATAGGATCGATATCGCCGATAAGATCTGCAACACTTACATCAGGCGTGGCTAATTTTTCGCCATAGCGTTCGCTGCGATGCAGCCATTCTATTGGTGTTTCATCGCCTTTCTCTTCCAGTAAGTTTATTGCATAACGGCTAAGCGGCGCATACGGATCATCATTTACTTCACTGCCTGCAACAACAGGAATGTATTCATCAAGAAGATCTGTCATCTGTCTTGCCATTCTTGTTTTTGCCTGCCCACGCAAACCTAAAAACAAAATATTATGACGTGAGAGCAATGCTCTTTCGGTATCAGGAATTACTGAATCTTCGTATCCAAGAATGCCGGGAAATGTAACTTCTTTCTTACTTATTTTTTTTATAAGATTTTGTCGTATCTCTTCTTTAATACTTTTAGAAACGTAGCCGCTCTTTTTTAATTCGCCTAATGTTTTAATCGAAGTCTGAACCATGATTTGGGTAGATTTTATAGATTAATTTTCTGAACCATGATTTGGGTAGATTAAAGGATTATCATGATTTTGATTATACTTTTTTTAATATTTTTTATTCTTATTAATCTTATCAATCTCCCCAAATCATGGTTCAGACAGATTAATAAACTGTTTTTCTCTTTCCGCTTTCAAAATCTTTAAAAATAAATGCACCTAACCTGTCAAGTGAAGCGAAGAATGCTTTGCCGTTATTTGTTTCAGTAAACTCTGTTACAAACCGCTGCAGGTAAGGATCGCTGGCTA
>DATCOF010000093.1:0-9855 GCA_036564845.1 Chitinophagaceae bacterium
CTCAGCAGGGCACAGGTTTCAGTAAGAATTCAAAAAACTATTTTTTGGTTGTTTGCTGCTGCCTGTGTTCCCGCATATTTTCTTTCTGCATTATGGCTTCCCATGCCTTCTTTAGCATATATTCTTGTTGTTTTATCTGCTGTGGCGCAGGCAGCCGGAGGGTATCTGTTGATTTATTGGGTGATAAAAAAACGAAATTTCTTATTGTCACAATTCGGCCCAGACAGCAAATGGATATTGATCTTATCAGCAATTGCACTTTGTATAAAATTGTTTTTGCAGATGGCTTCTACAATTCCTTCGTTAAGCACTTTTGCATTTGGTTTTCGCCCAATTGTAATTGGCTACCTGCACCTTGTTTTGCTGGGAATGATAACATTATTTATCATTGGATACAGCCTGGCAAAAGGAGTTCTTATAAAAAATAAGCTTAGCAATGTTGGTATATATTTATTTGTTGCAGGAATAATAGTAAACGAATTGTTTTTAATGTTCCAGGGAGTTTCTTATATGAATTATATTAATGTTGCAAACATCAATGTATGGTTATTAGCTGCGGCTGCGTTATTGTTTACAGGAGTATTGTTCATGAATATCGGTCAATGGAAAAGCAAAAAAGTAAATGTAACCGGGAGCAGGGCGTAAACTCTATTTTTTATAGAGTAATTTTTTTTGTTTGTATGTGATGTACTTCCGTTACATGGTTTATAAAAAAGCATGCAGCGAAAACCTGCTACGGCGAAAATCTCATAATAAAATCAGCATATATTTTGAAGTAAATATCATTATTATTTATGATTTTAATCATGTGTGGCTTTTCAGTATTTTGTAAGCTTGCATTATAATTCATTAGCTTGCAGCATAGTTCATCAGCCTGATTATAAAGAGTAATTTAAACCTCTTCATTTATGAAAAAAATAATGGTATTAAGTATTGTTGCAATTATTATGTATGCGTGTAACAGCGGCGGTTCTGACACATCTAAACAAACAACAACAACAACAACAACTCCCGATCCCAATGGAGAAAAAATTCCAGCCCCAGGCGGTGATGCTCCTGCATACGATCCTAACCGTGGTGCAGGAAAATTTACCCATGTTGATGTTGGCGATAAATTAGATGCTTCATTGGCGTCTGGCGGCGAAAAAATATATGGAGTAAAATGCTCAGCCTGTCACAAACTTACTGAGGAGAAATTAGTGGGTCCGGGATGGAAAGGTGTCACTGAAAGATTTAAGCCCGAATGGATAATGAACTTTATCACCAATACAGATGAAATGCTGAATAAAGATCCAAAGGCCCAGGCACTGCTTGAAATTTGTTTGGTACGTATGCCCAATCAAAGTCTACAGGATAATGATGCCAGGCAGCTTTTGGAGTTTATGCGTAAAAATGATGGTATTAAATAATTTTTTTTAATAAATACTGATATGAAAAATTTTAGATTGATTGCCTTAGCAATAGTATCCTTGTGTATTTTACTTTCTTTAAATAGCTGTAAGCCCAATAATGCAGGTAATGCTGTTAATGGTGATGCGGCATCAAGGGTGTATGTACCACCAGGAAAGTATGATGAATTGTACAATTTTGTTTCCGGTGGTTTCAGTGGACAGGTAAGTGTTTATGGCATTCCATCGGGCCGTTTGCTTCGTGTAATTCCTGTGTTTTCCGTTAACCCCGAAAATGGATGGGGTTACAGTGAAGAAACAAAACCTATGTTGAATACTTCGCATGGCCCAATTCCATGGGATGACCAGCACCACCTTGATCTGTCACAAACCAATGGCGAAATTGACGGACGCTGGTTATTTGCAAATGCTAATAATACACCGCGTATTGCACGCATAGATCTTAAAACATTTCGTACAGCAGAGATCATCGAAATCCCAAATAGCGCCGGTAATCACTCTTCTCCTTTTATTACAGAAAATACAGAGTATGTTGTAGCAGGTACAAGATTTAGTGTACCGATGGATAACTCAAATGGTGATGTTCCCATCAATACCTATAAACAAAATTTTAAAGGCACATTAAGTTTTATAAGTGTGGCTCCTGCAGATGGTAATATGAAAATTGCTTTCCAGATATTATTACCCGGGATGAATTTTGATTTGAGTCATTCCGGCAAAGGACCAAGTCATGATTGGTTTTTCTTTAGCTGTTACAATTCTGAACAGGCAAACACATTACTCGAAGTAAATGCATCACAACGTGATAAAGATTTTATCCTGGCAGTTAACTGGAAAAAAGCAGAAGAGTATTTGAAACAGGGCAAAGGACAAAAGCAACAGGTAAAATACGCACACAATAAATATGATGATAAAACACATTCTGCAACTTCAGTAATAGAAACAGAAACCATAATGCTGGATGCAAAAGATTTACCCGGAATGGTGTATATGATCCCTTGCCCCAAATCTCCGCATGGTTGTGATGTTGACCCCACAGGAGAATATATTGTAGGTAGCGGAAAGCTTGCTGCATTAATCCCGGTTTTTTCATTTACAAAAATTCAACAGGCAATTGCCAATAAAACTTTTGATGGCGATTATTCAGGTATCCCTGTTATAAAATATGAAGCGGCTTTGTACGGCGAAGTTAAAAAGCCCGGCCTTGGGCCTTTGCACACAGAGTTTGATGGCAAAGGAAATGCGTACACAACTTTTTTTGTTTCTTCTGAAATTGTAAAATGGAGTATCAAAGATTTAAAAGTACTTGACAGGCAACCAACTTATTATTCACCCGGACATTTATGTATCCCCGGTGGCGATACAAGAAAACCTTATGGAAAATATTTAATTGCTTATAATAAAATTACTAAAGACAGGTATTTGCCTACAGGCCCTGAACTTGCACAAGCTGCACAGCTATTTGATATCAGCGGAGATAAAATGAAACTCCTTTTGGATTATCCAACCATTGGAGAGCCTCACTATGCACAGGCAGTTCCGGCAGAACTCATTTCAAAAAATTCTTTAAAAATATTTAAGATAGAAGAAAATAAAAACCCGGGAGTTTCTATGGGAGAAAAAGAAACCAAAGTAGTGCGTGAAGGAAATAAGATACATGTGTATGCAACTACTATCCGCTCACACTTTTCACCGGATAATATTGAAGGAGTAAAATTAGGTGATGAAGTATATTTCCACATTACCAATCTTGAGCAGGATTGGGATGTTCCTCACGGTTTTGCAGTAAAAGGAAATAATAATGGGGAATTGCTGATAATGCCCGGTGAAACACAAACCTTAAAATGGGTTCCGGACAGGGTAGGGATCTTTCCTTTTTATTGTACAGATTTTTGTAGTGCACTGCACCAGGAAATGCAAGGCTACATAAGGGTTTCAGCAGCTGGATCAAATGTACCTATATCTTTCAGTTTGGGTAAAAATTCTGATACAACAAGATTGAAATAGTAGTGTGCTACTTGTTCAAAATGTGATCTAAACATAACCTCATCCAGATACTCCTCCAATGATATAGATATGATGGATGAGGTTACTGTTTGCTAAAAGAGTAATTATCTTTTTATATTTATGAAACAATGAAAAATGACCAATTAACAAAATGGGTAAAGGCTATGTTAATGGCAAGTGGACTTGCGTTATTTGTTGTTTTGTTAGTTCCAATGTGGAAAATAGAATTAAGTGCACCTCAATATCCTGAAGGGCTTGTATTAAAACTTTATCCCAATAAAATTGCCGGTAGTGTTGATATAATTAACGGTCTCAATCATTATATCGGTATGAAATCTTTGCATACCAAAGATTTTGTAGAGTTTGCCATACTGCCTTTTATTATTGTGTTCTTTGCGCTCAGTTGTTTTGCAGTTGCACTGCTTAACAGAAAAAAATGGCTGATAGTTCTTACTTCGTTATTTGTACTTTTTGGTGTTGTGGCAATGGCAGATTTTTGGAGATGGGAATATAATTACGGGCACGATCTTAACCCCGAAGCTGCCATTCAAATTCCAGGAATGGCTTACCAGCCGCCACTTATAGGCTATAAGCAACTTTTAAATTTTGGCGCTTACTCCATACCTGATATAGGAGGTTTTATTTTTATTGCGGTAGGTTTGATTTTGCTTTTTACTACGATCATGCAAATAATAAATTCCCGGAAAAATAATACTTCTCCAGGCATTAATAAAAAAGGAGTTGCCATAGCTGCTGCATTTCTTCTCCTGTTTTCCGGTTCTTGCAATACCGCACCGCACCCAATAAAAATTGGAGTAGATGCCTGCACCTTTTGTAAGATGACAATTTCTGATAACAGGTTTGGTGGCGAAATAATTACGAAAAAAGGGAAGACTTATAAGTTTGATGATATCCATTGTCTTATTGCTTTTAAAACATCCAATGCAATAAACGGGGAAGATATATACCACATTTATTTTGTAAAATTTGATGGCACACACGATTTTATTGAAGCATCAAAGGCATATCTTTTTAAAAGCGATGAATTACATACACCAATGGCAGGCAACATCGCAGCATTTGAAGATGAACAGTCTTTAAATAATGTTGCACAAAAATTTAAAGGCACAATGGTAAGCTTGAATGATGTAGTGAAATAGATCATGCAAAAAAAATCAAACATAATTTTCATCTTTATCATTTGCCTGCTAACACAAACAGCAGTTTGTAAAACGATCACTGTAAGCAAATCAAAAAATATTTCTACAATACACCAGGCATTAGCGCTTGCTGTAAATGGCGATACAATTTTAGTGAATGCAGGAATTTATCGTGAAGGAAATATTACAATTAATACCTCAATAGTATTTAAGGGTATAAACAATCCTGTATTGGAAGGTGAAAATAAATATGAGATAATCTCAATCAAGAACAATAATGTAACTGTTGATGGCTTTACGCTGGTGCATGCGGGCAGATCAGAGATTCAGGATATTGCAGGAATAAAAATTTATAATGTTCGCAATGTTACTATTGCTAATAATATTTTAGATGATACAAACTTTGGCATCTATACACAGCAGGGAACCAAGTGTACTATAAAAAATAATAAATTAATTTCTTACGGAAAAGAAGAGTTGCAAAGCGGCAATGGCATCCATTGTTTCAGGTGCGATAGCATGCTTATAATTGGTAACACTATTACCGGGCACCGGGATGGAATTTATTTTGAATTTGTTACCAACTCAATGATATGGAGAAATATTTCAACAGGAAACGTTCGTTACGGTTTGCATTTTATGTTTTCACAGGATAATGATTACATAACAAATCTTTTTAAAAATAATGGCTCCGGTGTTGCGGTAATGTATTCACACGGAGTAAAGATGTTTAATAATTTTTTTGAAGATAATTGGGGAGATGCTTCATACGGAATTCTTTTAAAAGATATTTCGGATAGTTATATTCTTGGTAATCATTTTACAAAAAATACAGTTGGCATTCACATGGAAGGCAGCAGCAGGATTGAATTACAGCGAAATGAATTTACCAATAACGGATGGGCTATTAAGATACAGGCAAGCTGTGATGATAATAATATTGAACAAAATAATTTTAAAGGAAACACTTTTGATATAGGCACCAATGGTTCGCTGGTGCTAAATAAATTTAATGGAAATTACTGGGATAAATATGAAGGTTATGATCTTGATAAAAATAAAATTGGTGATGTGCCGTATCATCCTGTAAGCCTGTACTCAATGATAATTGATAGCAATCCATCTGCGCTTATGTTATTCAGAAGCCTGATTGTTTCGTTGCTCGATAAAAGTGAAAAAATTATTCCTACGATTACACCCGAAAATCTTAAAGATGATCATCCCTTAATGCAACCCTTATCCTTATGATCGTTGCAAAAAATATTACAAAAAAATTCGGAAAAGTATATGCATTAAATGATGTGTCTCTTACCTGCAACAAAGGCGAATGCATTGCCCTGATAGGACCTAATGCCAGTGGTAAAACAACATTTATTAAATGCTTGTTAGGCATGGTTGTTCCCCAGAGTGGCGCCATCAATTTTGATAATAATTCTATCGCACACAATTGGCTTTACAGAAACAGGATTGGATACATGCCGCAAATAGGAAGGTATCCTGAAAATATGACTATAGCGCAGGTTTTTAATTTAATGAAAGACATACGAAAACCAATTGGATTAGCAGATGAAGAATTGGTACAAAAATTTAAGCTGGATATAATAATGCAAAAAAGGATGAGGACATTATCCGGGGGGACAAGACAAAAAGTAAGTGCAGCATTAGCGTTTTTATTTAATCCCGATGTTTTGATATTAGATGAGCCCACAGCAGGTTTAGATCCCGTTTCATCAGAGATATTAAAAGAAAAAATTATTAAAGAGAAAAATAAAGGCAAATTAATTTTAATCACTTCACATGTGTTAAGTGAGCTTGATGATCTTGTAACTGAAGTAATTTATATGCAGGAAGGAAGAGTAGGTTTTCAAAAATCAATAGCAATATTGATACAGGAAACGGGGGAACAAAAATTAGCAAAGGCAATTGCCAAAGTAATGATAACGGGTAACCAATGAAGAAAATAATAAAATATGTTATCGTTGATATCCTGAGAAATAAAATTGTATTGTTCTATACTTTTTTATCTCTCATAATTTCTTTGAGCATATTTAATCTGGAAAGCACTACAGGCAAGGGGTTGCTCACCTTACTGTATATTGTATTAATTATTGTTCCTCTTGTATGCATGATATTTTCAACCATATACATTTATAACAGCGCTGAATTTATTGAGCTTCTGGTAAGCCAACCGCTGCGGCGCAGAACGATTTGGATTAGTTTATTTATCGGGCTGTCTGTTTCACTGTCTGTTGCATTTTTAATTGGTATAGGTCTTCCGATATTAATTTATCAGTCAAATGCTACCGGCTTTATGATGTTGCTGATGGGGTTTTTACTGAGTATAATTTTTGTAAGCATTGCAATGCTGGCTTCATCAATTACAAGAGATAAAGCAAAAGGTATTGGCTTTGCCATTTTATTATGGTTGTATTTTTCGCTGATATTTGATGCAATAGTTTTATTTATTTTATTTCAGTTCCAGGAGTATCCGTTAGAAAAGCCAATGATACTTTTTAGTTTTCTAAACCCTATAGATCTTAGCCGGATACAAATTCTTTTAAAGATGGATAACTCCGCATTGATGGGTTATACAGGAGCTGTGTTTAAAGATTTTTTCGGAACATCTGTAGGTATTACTGTTACAACAATAGTGTTGTGTTTTTGGATACTTATTCCTGTATGGATTTCCGCAAGAAAATTTGGGAAAAAGGACTTATAACTTTTAATCTTATTACCCCACAAACTTCTTTTCTTTAAATTTCTTATATCTATATTTTCAATAATTACACCGGCCATGGGTTGAATATAACTATCTTCTTTAAGCGGTCTCCATTTAAAATAGGTATCTTATTTGGGAACAGCGCTACGTCCTTTGCGAGGAGGAACGGCGAAGCAAACTTATATTACTCTATAAATCCTGAATAGTTTCTCTAAGATTGCTTCGTCGTCGTGCCTCCTCCTCGCAAACACATTGCTGCTACCGGTGTTGTTCGTTTCAGCAAAATTATTTCTGTTGTGGACGGAGGAAAAATTGTAAGTGAAATATTGCAAGAAGCCAAGTGATCGGTGGCGTAGTAAGCGGCATTGGTATGGCGTTAACAGAAGAAGGAATAATTGATCAACGCTATGGAAGATGGATGAATAATAATTTTGCGGATTATCATGTACCTGTTCATGCAGACGTTCCACATATTGAAGTATTATTTGTAAATAAACCTGACCTAATTGTGAATCCTATTGGCTCAAAAGGAATCGGTGAAGTAACAATGGTTGGTTTTTCTGCAGCCATTGCCAATGCTGTGTTTCATGCAACAGGAAAAAGAATTCGTGAACTGCCGATCACGCCGGATAAGTTGATATGAATTATGTGTAAGGTTTTATGAAAGATTGGCAATATTTATTATGCTGTTTCCGGCATCTTTCTGGCATTCCTGATTCTTCTGTTTTTGAATTTACCGCGGACAGGTACATGCAATTTATAGACTCTGTTAAAAGCCTCGTGATTGAGTTTGAACCTTTCTGATAAAATTCGGATAGTGCCTTTAGATAAACCTTTTTTATAATGCAGCATATCTGAAACCAAACCTTTACTTACCTGCAAAAGAACAGCTAAATCAACTGCTTTCATTTTATGGTCTTTCATTAAAGATTTTAGTAACTCTATGGGATCTGCATCATCGAAAGTATTATGTTCTGCATCATATTTTTCAATGAGAAGAGTAAGCAATTCTATTTCATCCTGAATGGCTTTTGTTTTTTTGCCACCATCAACCAATGCTTCCAATGTGTTACAATATTTGTTGTATTGTGCATCGGTTTTAATAATCTTATATCGTAAAGTTTCCATTGTAATCAAGTTTAATATCTGTCAACGGAGTATTGTTCATTGTTATCGCAAAGCTTAGTGTATTCAGCATGTGTGCCTATCCACTTAATGTATAAATGTACTCTTGTTACTCCAAAATGATATTTGCATATCATCCTAAAATTATTACCTGCTATATTAAAAACAATTCTGCTGCTTCCTTTGCCTAACAAATCAGCCGAACCAAAGGTGGCGGTTATATCTCCCGGCTCTTCCCAATCTGCATTTTTTAGAAATGTTAACCAAAGCCTGAAAGAACTTCTGCTTGCTGCATTATGTAAAGCAAAATCTTCAATTGATTTTTTCTTAATAAGCCTGACTTTCATTTATGCTGATGTAAATATAATAAAAGTTCACAAAAAGTGAATTCTTATTATAAGCAATTATAAAATATTTAATTGAAGATATATCACAAATGATTAGCTATAAAATAATAAAACCTGCCCGGGTGCGCTGTTAAGGTGGTAAGCGTGGCAGGTATTGTTATTTCAAATGTAACCAGTTTTTTGAATTATGCAAATGAAAAAAATGTTACTTTGATCTTTTTCAACTTTATTACCAGCGTCTGTGGGTTGCGGTAATCATTTCGTTTATTTCCAACCCGAAAAGTTGTGCTGTCCTGAGTTTGCAACTCAGGACATATACACTAACTATTATAACAGAAATTCAATTTTTATTAATCCGCATTGCTTTCCATAATAATAATCTCTGGCACTGCTGTAAATATATTCCTCGGCTTTTTCTACTATTCCGGCTTCAACCGGATTATTGTGAATGTACTCTAATTTCTGTGAAGCAAATTGCGGAGTAAATATTATTTTAGGTTCATTGTCCTGTTGCCAAAACTGGTAATTTGTATTCCTGCTATTTAATTCTCCTGCTTCTTTAAAAATTTTAATCATCCATTCTTTACGGCTCTCGCCCGGGTTGTTGAGTATTGAATCAATGAGTTTTTTGCTGGTAAATTTCTTAAAATCTCCAAGCACACCACTTACGTTATTTTCTTTTGCAGAAATTATTAAATGAAGATGATTACTCATAATACACCATCCATAAATTACTAAACCTTTCTTCTCCTGGCAATGCTTTAAACTTTCTATTACAATATCTCTATATTCTTTTCTGGTGAAAACATCTACCCAGGCTACAACTGCAAAACTTACAAAATAAGTTGCACTCTGATCTGTTATTTTATATCCGCCTATGCCCATAGCTTTTTTATTAAAAGTAAAATTAAAATACAAGTTGTAAGCAAACCTTTTTACTTGTTATTAAAGATTATGGAGAATGTCCTGAGTTGCAAACTCAGGACAGCAATACTTTTTTACTTAAACATACTAAGTGACTCGTCCTGAAAAAAGTTTACACTTGTGATTACTAATCCTGTTATAAATGTACTCTTAAAATGTAATCC